>CAZSBE010000232.1:0-1564 GCA_964604955.1 uncultured bacterium | reverse complement strand
CCTGGAGCCCCGACCCGCGTCTGCCAGTTGCAGCGGTTGAGCCTGTCGGTATCTGTGTTGCCCCAGTGGTCGGGATTCCCGCCGCCGGCCTCCCCGCATTCCCCGCCAGGGTTGTTGCTCGTCGCATTGAACAGGGCGAGGGTCTGCCACTGGATGCCGTCGTGATATTCCAGGTAGAAGTAGTCGTACTTGCACTCCGTATCGTAGCGCGGGTCGAAGAGGAGCGTGCAGCCGTTTGCGACGTCGAAAGTCCCGGGAAGGGTGAGTTGCGCTATGCAGTTCCACTGATCGCCGTAGCCCGGCGGAGACCCCCACGTGCCGCACTCGACGGGCGCTCCCTCCCAGAGGGTGTCCGATCCGCACCACAGGGCCGAGTCCCCGCAGTAGGTCCGCTGGTCCGTGCGGTAGGAGCTCACGTGCCAGTAGTTGACGCCTACCTGTGAGGGCAGCGCGCGGACGTCGTGGTGGCTGAAGCACTTGACGTCCCAGGGCGCGGCCGTGCCGCATGAGTCGCCCCAGGGCCAGTCATCCTCGAAGCACCAGGTCTCGGAGCCGTCCGGTCCGCCCGTAGCCTCGCCGCCGTGGCCCCCTATGGGGTCGCCGGGGCACTCGTCCCCGGATGAATGTACCCGGGTCCAGGTGGTGTCGCCGGCCTGGAGTATGACGAAAGGAGCGGTCACCCCAGTCCTTCCCACCGCGTAATCGGGAGGCGCAGCCGGCCTCGCCGGCTGTCTCTTCGCAGGTAGCGGGAATGCTAGCGCGAGCACGATCGCCGCGGCGACCGCCAAAGTCATGAGAAACCTGGTGGGTATTGCGGGTCTCATAGGTGCCCTCCCCGGTCGGTATACCAATACAAGCCCATACATGAACTGCAGCACCGGTATTATACCACAATCCACGGATGGGGTCAGGTCTTGAAATGCACAATCCCGCCCCAGGGGGCATGGTCGCGTTTCCTTACGCGACCATGAAGGGTTTCACACTGTCAGGGGAAAACGAGGAAAGCTGCCTACGTTGGTTCGAATGTGAATGACGGATCGAGTTGCCTGAGTTCGGCGGCGAGAAGATCGACCCGATGCTTAAGGTCTTCGTATCCCGCTCTCATGTCGGACGCGTCCTTGAGTTTGAGATAAGCGTCCAGGAACTCATCCTGCTTGAGTTTGATCTTAAGTTTCTTCAGCGACTCCTCGACGGAGCGATCGAGCACATAAACCTCGGCGTCCCTGAAGCGTTTCTCGAGGTCGTAGCGGTCACCCTGAAGATAGGAAACAATGGTAACGTACTTGTCGAAGCCGGCGGCCAGCTGCTCAAGTACGCCGCCCATTGCCTCCTCCAGATCTGATACCAGGTGATTGTAGGTGAACGCAAAACGGAAGTGGGTATCTCCCCTCCCCATCTGACCCTGGTTGCCGTTTGTATATTCCGCTTCCTTCGAGTAGGAGGCCGGATTGCCGTTTTCGAAGAACCCGACGGCGGTAACGAGTACGTCGTCTTCGGTTCTGTACACCATGTATTTCACTCTGGCGTCGGTGCTGTTCTCCAGGCGCCGGAAGAGGTGGAGGTC
>CAZSBE010000231.1:0-1663 GCA_964604955.1 uncultured bacterium | reverse complement strand
ATATCGCGGTAGAGACCTGTGAGCGCCGCCTCCTCGAGGTCGGCGGCGAGGGCGTCCCTCACGGCGAGCACCGCGCGGGCGCGTCTCGCGCACTCCCTGGCAGCCCCGCTCACGGTCGCAAGCTCGGCCTGGCGCTTCCTGGACGGCCCGGCCCATATGTCGCCGGTGTAATCGAGAGCAATATCGGAAAGCGTGTTATGGCATTTGCCCGGGTTCAACAGATACCTGGCGATGAGCGTGTCGAACTCCACGCGCGCCAGGTCGAGGCCCAGGCCCTTGAGGGCCACCCTTGCGCGCTTGGCGTCGTGCACCATGACGGGCAACTCGCCCGGCGCAAGGAGCCTCCCGGCCACTCTCTCGAATTCATCGAGCGGCACGTTGACCGGCTCGGCGTGGCCGAGCGGGATGTAGTAGTCGCCCCCACCGGAGCTTATAGCGACTCCGGCCAGCGTCTCTATGCCGTCCGGAGTGGTCTCGAGGTTGACCTCCAGCGCAACGGGCCCATTGATCTCGAGCGCCAACGGCGCGTCCGCGGCGGTCTCCCTGAAGAGCCCCTCGCCCGCGCCGCCCCACACCACCGGCTCGCGCACCGGGTCCGGCTCGGCGGGCGCTATCTTCCTCAGGAGCTGCCGGAACTCGAGTTTCTTGAACACTCGCGTCAGCTTGGCGGCGTCGATGTCATGGTACTTGAGGTCCTCGATGCCGCTTTCGAGCGGCACGTCCCTGTGTATACGGACGAGTTCCAGGCTCGAGAGGGCCTGTTCATGCCCGTCTTCGAGGAGCTTCCTCACCCTGGGCGGCTCCACGGCGTCGAGGTCATTGTACATGGCCTCGATCGACCCGTAAGCCGCGACCAGCGCCCTGGCCGTCTTCTCGCCGATCCCGGGAACGCCCGCGATGTTGTCGATGGCGTCCCCCATGAGACCGAAGAAGTCGGGAAGCAGCTGCGGCGGCAGGCCGTATTTGGCCACGACCTTCTTGACGTCGAATACGCGGGTGTCGCGCCCCGCGCCCGAGAGCATGATTACTTTGGTGGTATCGTTTACGAGCTGGAGGAGGTCCTTGTCCCCTGTGGCTATCACCACCTTGATTCCCATCGCTGAGGCCTGCGTGCTCAACGTACCGATGATGTCGTCCGCCTCGTAGCCTTCCATCTCCAGCATTTTGACGCCCAGCGCGTCGGTGACTTCCCGCATCCACCCGAGCTGGTGGACCAGGTCGTCGGGCATGTCGGGCCTGCCCGCCTTGTAATCCTCGAAGAGATCATGCCTGTAGGTCGGCTTGTCCGTATCGAGGGCAACGCAGACGTAGTCGGGCTTCTCATCGCGGATGAGCTTCCATACGGTCGTGGCATAACCGTAGGTCGCTCCGGTGCTCTTGCCGTCGGCGGTCGAAAGGCCCGAGTCGGCCAGACCGAAGTGGGCCCTGTAGGCAATGGCCGCGCCGTCTATGAGGAGTAGCTTCGCCAACATCACCCTCCATGTAGAAAAACGGTGCCCCCTGATGTCACACTATCAGAGCGGCACCGGCGAATTCAGTTATGGCTTTCGTCTGCGAGAACCTGCCTGACCCTCAGCTTGAGCTCGCTCGGATCCGAAGACTTGACGACGAAGGCATCGGCGCCCCAGCACCTGAAGTCATTACGGAAGCACTCGTAGCAGGT
>CAZSBE010000230.1:0-1825 GCA_964604955.1 uncultured bacterium | reverse complement strand
CGCTACTAACATTGTGCTCTTCGAGACGGGCCACCCGCTGCACGCCTTCGACCTGGAGAAGATTGAAGGCCGGACAGTGGTGGTGCGAAGGGCGAGGAAGGGCGAGAAAATACAGGCTATCGACGGGAATGAATACGGCCTCAGCGAAGACGACCTCGTGATTGCCGACACCGATAAGCCCATCGCCATAGCCGGCATCATCGGGGGCGAGAACTCCGAGGTGGGTTTTTCCACCAGTCAAATCCTGCTGGAAGGCGCCTTCTTCGACCATGCCCTGGTAAGGCGCACTTCAAAACGGCTCGGCGTTTCCACCGAAGCCTCTTACCGGTTCGAGCGGGGCGTGGACGTCGGAGCGGTGCTTTACGTGCTGGCGAGGGCCGCTTCGCTCATTCGCGGCCAGAGCAAGTGCCCGTTCCGTGCAGGCAGGATAGACGTTTACCCGAATCCCCAGCCGCCGAGGCATGTCCACGCCGATCCCAAGCGCGTCAACCGCCTGCTGGGGACGTCCATTCCCGAGCAGGAGATGTGCGACTACCTCGAGAGGCTCGGCTTCCTGGTGAGCCCCGGCAAGGAGCTCGAGGTGGTGGTGCCCTCGAGGCGAAACGACGTGGAGGGCGAGGCCGATATTGCGGAAGAGATACTGCGGCTTTACGGCTACGAACGCATAGCCGAGCGGACGACTGCTTCGACCCAGTCCTACGGGCGCATAGAGGGGACGCTTGCCGCCACGGGCCGCATCGAGACGGTTCTTATGGGGATGGGAATCACCCAGGTACTCACCGACTCCATGGTCGGCCCCACCGGCCTCGAGAAGTTCAGGATCGACCGGGAAGGTGCCGTCAGGGTGAGAAACCCTCTCGGCGTTGAAACATCGTTCTTGAGGCCCAGCATGCTGCCCGGCCTTGTGGAAGTCATCGCGAAAAACCTCAACAGGGGAAGCGAAAGGGTGGCGGTTTTCGAGATAGGCAAGACCTTCAGCGCTTCGGGCGAAGGTTTTGTCGAGAAGTACACGCTCACGATCGGCATGTGCGGCCCGGGCCAGGAAAAGACCTGGCACTCCAGGCCGAGAGATGTCGATTTCTTCGATATCAAGGGGACAGTGGAGAGCCTGGCGTCCTTCCTCGACGTCCAGTTGACCTTCGGCCCGGACGATTCCGTGAGTCTCCACCCCGGCCGAAGGGCCGCCGTCATGATAAGCGGCCCGGGCGGCGAAACGGCGCTCGGCCGCGTGGGCGAGCTCCTTCCGGGCATAGTGGAGGGCCTGGACATTGCCGGCAAGGTGTTCGTGGCGGAGCTCGACCTGGACGCCCTGATGGAGCGAGTACCCGAGGGCGTCCGGTACGAAAGGACCCCCCGTTTCCCCGCCCTGAAGCGGGACATGGCGGTTATAGTGCCCGCGGATGCCAGAGAGGCCGACGTCAGGCAGCTTATAGTGGCCGAGGGGGGCCCGCTCCTCCGGGCCGTGGACCTCTTCGACGTCTATTCGGGCGAGCAGATCCCTGAAGGGACCGTCAGCCTGGCCTACAGCGTCGTATTCCAGAGCGACGAGAGGACGCTGCAGGAGGAAGAGGTCAGCGGTTTGCAGAAAAAGATCGAAGATGTTATTGCGAACCGGCTTGGAGGCAGGTTAAGATCGAACTGAATCAGACATTAGACCGAGAAAGTGGGGAGGGTACCCGGATGGATTTGGGTGAACTCGAAGCTTTATCGAGGGAAGTCGAGAATATAGTCGAGAAGTACGTAAGTGCCAAGAAGAAGAACAAAGACCTGATTTCAAGGAATAAAGAGCTCGAAAAGAAGGTGGCTTCTCTCGAGAAGCACCTCA
>CAZSBE010000229.1:0-1860 GCA_964604955.1 uncultured bacterium | reverse complement strand
GCACCCCAAGGACCTCACCGACGATCTCGTTTACGCCATGCGGGACCTTCCCAGGGTCTGCGAGCACCTGCATCTTCCCCTGCAGAGCGGCAACGACAGAATCCTCGCGGCCATGAACCGGGGCTATACCCTGGCCGAGTACACGAGCCGGCACGACTTCGCAAGGAGCCATGTGCCCAATCTCGCGGTCACCACGGACATAATGGTGGGCTTCCCGTCGGAGACCGACGCCGAGTATGAGGACACGCTCGGGGCTATGCGTAACCTCCGTTTCGACGCCGCCTTCATGTTCCGCTATTCGGTGCGGGAGGGGACCCGGGCCGCCGGGCTTCCCGACGATGTTCCCGAGGAGATCAAGATCGACCGGCTCAAGCGCCTGATCGCGCTTCAGAACGAAATGACCGACGGCCGCAAGCAGGAGCTGATCGGGAGGACGGTCGATGTGCTCGTGGAAGGGCCGAGCGCAAAGGAACCGGGTTACATGCTGGGGCGTACTCGCGAAAACTGGCTTGCAAAGATACCCTCAAAAGGTGTAAGAGTGGGTAGTAAGATAAACGCACGGGTGACCTCTGTAACCAGATGGATGCTAACCTGCGCCCCGGTGCAGGGGAAAGCGGAGGCTTGAGATGAATCTACCCAGGGTGATTGCCGCCATAGCGCTCCTCATAGTTACGCTCGCTATCATCGGGTTCGCCATCATGAATGCGGGCCCGAAAATCGATTCGGTCAACCTGGGCATGGGCCGGTACTATGACGTCCCGCTGGTCGTTGCGCTCTTCGTGGCCTTCGTAGTCGGCGTCGTGGTCACGCTGCTCTATTGCCTGTATTATTTCATCGACCTGGGCCTGACGGTGAGGCGCCTCAAGAAGAAGAACAAGCAGCTCGAGAAGGAACTGGTCGCCATCCGGAACCTCCCCTTAGAGGAGAGCCTGGAAGAGAGGGAACCGGCTTAGGGAAAGGATATAAGCCGTGAACTATCTTTTTGTCGTAATTATCGTATGTGTGGTGGCACTAATCGTCTACCGGATGACGGCGGCCGTGCTGGCGGGCCGGAGGAGGGGTTCGGGCAAGAACGCCTACGTCATGGGCATAACCGCGCTCATAGACGGCGAGACCGAGAAAGCGCTCGGCTTCTTCAAACAGGCGGTACGCGAGGAGCCCCAGAGCATAGACGCCTACCTCAGGCTGGGCGACGTGCTGCGGGATTCCGGCGATGTGCCCCGCGCCATCCAGATACACCGCGAGCTCACCGTGAGGGCCGGCATTCCCAAGGAGACGATGGCCCGCATAATGCTGAGCCTGGCGCGAGATTACGTCAAGTCCAAGCGCTTCGACCGCGCCTCGGCCACATACGAGAACATCCTGAAGCTGACGCCCCATGATGAGAGGGCCCTCAGGGAGCTCCTTGACGTCTGCGAGGAGATGGGCGAATGGGAAAAGGCCTACCTCACGCGGCGCGAGATATCGAAGCTCACCAAGGTCGACGACACCCACGACCTCGCGCTTTACAAGGCTTATGTAGGCAAGCGCTACCTCGACGGAGGCCGGCTCAAGGAAGCCGAGAGCAGCCTCAAGGACGCCTTGAAGATCGACTCGGAAAGCGTGCCCGGCTATCTCTACCTGGGCGACCTCTACTACCAGGAAGGCAAGATAGACGACGCCATATCTTCCTGGCGCCGCATCGTGACCACATATCCCGAGATCGCGTACGTGACCTTCCGCCGGCTCGAGAAGGCTTTCTACGAGAAGGGCCGCTTCGAGAAGATCATCGACCTCTATAACGACGTCCTCGAGCGCAGCCCGGGCGACGTCAGAACGCTGATGACGCTGGCTTACATACAGCGAAGAAAAGGCAACCTC
>CAZSBE010000228.1:1631-1895 GCA_964604955.1 uncultured bacterium | reverse complement strand
GTCGGCTACATCGACAGCTGCCGGGCGTAGTCGCGCTCACCGGTACGGATCAGCGCACGGAGGCTCCGGCCTCGCCGAAGCCTCCGGCCCTGTCCACGTACATCCACGGCACAGATCAGAGGGCATTCATGGTGGTACGCCTGCCCTTTCAGCCACGGTGGCGGGAGGCCATGCTTTCCGGCCTCAAGGTATGCACCAGCAGGAGCCGGAGATTCGGGAGACCCGGCGACACTTTTGAGGCCTTCGGGACTGATTTCGAGCTGC
>CAZSBE010000228.1:0-1621 GCA_964604955.1 uncultured bacterium | reverse complement strand
CACGTGAAGGACCGCCTGTACCTGCAGGAGGGCTGCGAGAGCCCCGAGGAGTTCCAGCGGGCGTGGAGCGGGCTGCATCCGCGCAAGGGCTTCGTCCCCGAGCGGCCGGTCTACGTACACTGGTTTGTCAGGAAGGCCACCGAGGGAGAGGACGGCCCGCTGCCCAGAGGATGAGGGGCAGCGGAATGTAGATTTAGTGAAGATTGCATAAGAAAGGGATTGACAACTGCGCTATAAGCGCTATAATAGCTAATAAGCTCTCCCTGGTCTCGCTACGTTCGGGCTGGGATGTTTTCTCGGAGGTGGGTGATGTTGTTGTTGAAGGTGATTTCCGTTTTCCGTCCGCCGGCGAAGTTCCTTTCCCACAAGGTAATCTCCCTGGAGGTCAAGGCGGTGGACAGGCTGGTGCCGGACCGGCTGCTGCTCATTTACCTCAACGCGCTGGACAAACGTGTCCCTCCCAAGGCGATCGACGGCATCATCAGAGGACTCGACAAGCTCCCGCCGAAGGTGCGCTCGTCTCTCATAAGCGCCGCGGACGAGTACGTGCCTGACTCCGTGGCCAGCTCGCGCAAGGTTTCGGCCGTGGTCTCCGGGGTGTACAAGTACGTCCCCGACGACATCATTCCTCCCGAATCCGCCGAGCACTGGGCGAACGTCAAGACGCGGTTCCACATCCCAACGCTGCTGTCGAGGGACAGGCGCGCCCTGGAGAACTAGCCCGCTATGCCCCGCGAGCACCCCGAGAACGGGAGATGCCCGTTTTGTGACTCCCTCCGCTTGCACAAATCGGGCGTCGTGTATATGAGAGACGGCCCCCGACAGCGCTACTACTGCAGGTCCTGTCACCGGACCACCACCAAGCCCAGGCTGCAGTTGGGCATGCCCCTGGACCCGCGGAAGCCCCACTGAACGCCCGGCCGCGGCGACCTCTCGACCCCGCCACTTCTCCAGTAGGCCTGGTCCCGTTGCCGTCTGGCATGTCCCGCGGGCCGCGACACTCGCTCCGTTGTTGACGAAGTACGCGAGATGTATATACTGGGCATAGGCGGCGGGTCGGACCGCCGGGAGATGGCGATGCCGGACGCGGAAGTCAACGACGAGCGCCACATGAGAGCGGCGCTGGCCCTCGCCCGAAGGGGACTGGGCAGGACCAGCCCCAACCCCTTGGTGGGCGCTGTGATCGTGCGCGGCGGCGTTGTGATCGGCCGGGGCTACCATCGACGCTTCGGCGGCCCCCACGCCGAGGTCAACGCCGTCCGGAACGCCGGTGACGATATCAGCGGCGCAACGCTCTACGTCACGCTGGAGCCCTGCTGCCACCACGGCAAGAAGACTCCTCCCTGCCTGGACATGTTGCTGGCTCACGGCCTGCGCCGCGTGGTCATCGGGACCCCGGACCCCAATCCGCAGGTCAACGGTAAGAGTATCCGGATACTGCGGGAGAGCGGAATCGAGACGCGGGTCGGGGTCCTCGCCGGTGAGTGCGAGCGCCTGATCGAGGTATACTTCAAGCTCGTCCGGACCGGAAGGCCGTTCGTGACCCTCAAGTGGGCCCAGACGATTGACGGGAGAATAGCCGCCGCGACCGGCGATTCGCGCTGGATAAGCTCGGAGCCAT
>CAZSBE010000227.1:0-1930 GCA_964604955.1 uncultured bacterium | reverse complement strand
CGCGCCGCCCCCTTATGTCGAAGATGTCGACTTCCACCCGGCCCAGCGGCGAGCCGGTCAACGCCAGTGACACGCGCGACGAGAAGGGATTGGGCTCGATTGAGAGCGAGAGAGGCTCCTGCCCGGTACCGGCCGGTATGCCGGTGTCGGCGACCTCCACCATGCTGGATCCAAGGTGGGGAAGGTAGTTCTCCCCTGTCACGGTGACATGGAGAGTCCCCGGTTCGGCCGGCTCTATGTAAAAAGTCGTGGTTCCGAGAGCGCCCGTATCACCCGCCAGGTAGAGGTCGCCGGCCTTATAGAGGCACACGGTTGCACCGGCGACGGGAGATCCGCCGCTCGTCACCGTAACGGTGAAATCGAACGGGCAGCACGGAGCGGCGGGCGGGAACTCCACTGCGAGTTCCGCCGGCCGGGCCGTCCAGACGGGCGTTTCGGGATCGCCCAGGAGGTTGAGCCCGTACATGACGTAACGGTAATAGGGGTCGTACCTGGACTCGGCGACATATTCGTGCTTGGCATAGGCATGTGCCTTGCCGAGGTTCTCGAGGCCGGTGATGAACAGGGTTTCGAAGAACGACTGGTCAAAGCGATCCGAAGGGCCCTCTCCCGGGCTGCCGGGGATGCCCCAGCCGTAACGCGAGTTACCGATGAAAAAGCCGCCGCCCGCGGGGCTTCTCACCCAGGCTTCGCCTATCGAGGTCTGGTCGTAGGCGCCCACCAGGCATGAGGTAGAATACATGACGCCGTATGCCGGCCCATTCGTTAGAGCGAGGACGCTGTCCATGGGGAGGGACTCATCGCCCAGCGACAGGCCCTGCACGGCGCCGTGGCAGTTGACATTCACCATGCCCCGGCCCTCTCTGAGCGCGGCGACGGTCGCGGCCTGCGTTAGATTATACAGTGACTCGTACAGCTTGAGCACAGTGAAGTCGCCCGGCACATATGAGGCTTCGACTATGTCCTTGGCGATGCCGCCGTCGGTGTACTCCGGGTCGGAGGGATCGCTCAGGTCACCCCACAGAATCTCGGCCAGGAAGAGCATGGTCTCGAGATGGTCCCCGGGGCGACCGTAAACGCCCTCGTAGGTCAGCACCTTGTCTACGAATATCGCAGCTTCAGCCGGGTTGTCCACCGGAGCGCGCCCCAGGTACACGTCCGCGTACATGTCCACCGCGTCGGCGGGCACCTCCCCCCACATGAGGTCCGCATCCTGATTCCAGTTCCCGTCGAGGTCAGCGTAGTACAGGTCTGATGGTATGGACGTCTTGTCCGAGAGGGGAACATAAAGCCTGCGCTCGGGAATCAACCCGGTATCCCCGCCGAGCAGCACCCATGTGGTCCCGTGATTGGACTGATAGGCGTCGATGCAGTTTCTTATCCGCTCCTGAAGGTCGGTGCCCGTGTAGCCGGCCTCTATTTCATCGAGCGTAACAATCGCGCCAGGCACACCTTTCCTCGTCTTCCAGTCTACGAGCGGCTGGAAGGAAGCCGCGAGCGACGCGTCGGTAATGATGAGATACTCGACTTCGCTCTCGGCAAGCGTCGCGTACGGCAGGTCGAGGACCTTGCTCTTGTAATGAGACCCATGCGCCGCCGAACTCGAGACCAGGCCCTCGATCATGCGGGCATCCACCCCGGCCCCGCCGGCCGCGGACCCGGACGCGTATTCAATCTCGATGCCCAGCTCGGTGGCCAGTACGAGGGTCCCTTCCGACCGGTTGTAGCGGAGGGGGTAGAGCATGATGTCCACGATGGGCACGCCGTCGATTGAGCCGGCCCCCACGTATTCGCCGTGAGAGGCCGGATAGAAGCGGCCCGTGAGATAAGAAGAATCTGCGCCGGGCGCGGGTATCCCGGTCACCGGGCCCGAGAGCGGCTCGGGGGCGCGCGCCGGTGCGATGTCGAAACCGCCGTCGAGCACCAGGCT
>CAZSBE010000226.1:0-2080 GCA_964604955.1 uncultured bacterium | reverse complement strand
GGGCTTTGCTGTTTGTACTGCGCCCTCGCGTGTACGCGTTCGTAAGAGGTTTCGGCGCCGTCGAGAGGGCATATCCTCTTTCCATCATATGGGCCCTGGGCCATCGGGGAACCGTCGTGTCAACTTCGGTCGCGCTTCTCGTAATCTCGTTGCTGCTGATACCCGTGCTGGGTGTGGAGCTCATTCCCCAGCTCTCGCAGGGCGAGTTCCAGGTGGAGGTCAAACTCCCCCCGGGCACGCCTCTGGAGGTCACCGACGCTGCAGTTACGCAGGTGCAGGCGGTGGCGGTGGACCATCCCAGGGTTCGAACGTGCTTCTCTGTCGCCGGAACCGGCAACAGGATGGACGCCAATCCCGAACAGGGCGGGGAGAACTGGGGCGAGCTCAACGTGGTGCTTGTGCCCGGCGCGAGGAGAGCAGACGAGGAGGCCGTCATGGCCGACCTCCGGGACTACATGGAGGGGATGCCGGGCGTCCAGTACAAGTTCGCACGGCCCACGCTCTTCACGTTCCGTACGCCAATAGAAATAGAAGTGGCCGGCTATGAACTGGCCCATCTCAAACGCGTGAGCGCCGAGATCGCCAGGAAGCTCGAGGCGTCGGACCGGTTCGCCGACGTCAAGTCCACGATGGAGAGCGGCCATCCCGAGATTCAGATACGCTTCGACCGCGACCGCTGCGCTGCCCTCGGGCTGCCGGTCTATCAGATCGCCGACAGAGTGGTCGCCAATGTCCGGGGTGAGGTGGCAACGCGTTATTCCTGGCACGACCGCAAGATCGACATCCTGGTCCGCGCCCGGGAGGAGGACCGGGGCTCGGTCGAACAAATACGCAGGATTCTCATCAACCCCGAGAGCGACCACCCGATTACGCTCGAGGCGGTGGCCGACATCGTCGTCGATACGGGACCGGGCGAAATCCGCCGCGTCGACCAGGAGCGGGTCGCCCTGGTGACTGCCAACCTGAAATACGGGGACCTCGGGACCGCCGCGGACGAGGTGGAGTCCATCATCCGCCGGACCCCTGTGCCCGCCGGGACGGTGGCGCGGCTGGCCGGGCAGAACGAGGAGATGTCGACGTCCTTTAAGTCGCTGCAGTTCGCGCTGCTGCTCGCCCTCTTCCTCGTGTACCTCGTCATGGCGTCGCAGTTCGAGTCGTTCCTGCACCCGTTCGTGATCATGTTCACGATTCCGCTGGCTCTCATCGGCGCCGTGCTTGCGCTTTTCATAACGGGATCCACCATAAGCGTGGTCGTCTTGATCGGCGCCATTCTTCTTGCGGGCATAGTCGTCAACAACGCAATTGTGCTCATAGATCTCATTAACCAGCTCCGGGCCAGGGGAATGGCCAAGATGGAAGCCATCATGGAAGGCGGGCGGCTGAGGCTGCGGCCCATCCTGATGACCACTATCACCACCACGCTCGGCCTCCTGCCCCTGGCGGTGGGATTCGGCGAAGGCGCCGAGATCAGGTCGCCGATGGCCATCACGGTGATAGGCGGGCTCACGGTATCGACCGTGCTCACACTGATTGTAATCCCCGTGGTCTACTCGCTGGTGGATAGAAAAGCGTAGATCGCGCCGGGGCGGCGCTTCCAGGTGAAGGTCAGGGAATGAATCTTACTGAGACATCGCTCAAGCGGCCGGTGACCACTCTGATGGTCTTCGCCTGTTTCATAGTAATTGGGGCGATTTCAAGCCAGCTGCTTCCCCTCGAGTTCTTTCCCGACCTCGATGCGCCTTTCATCGGCATAGAAATACCCTATCCCGGTTCGACGCCCGAGGAAATCGAGCGGCGGATCACGCGCCCCGCCGAGGAAGTGCTGGCGACTATCAGCGGCATCAAGCGCATGAGCTCGAATACCTGGGAGGGCGGCACCTGGATACAGCTGGAGTTCGATTGGGGGGTGGACACCGACGTCAAGTCCCTCGAGGCCAAGGAAAAAATGGAGCGCACCAACCTGGAATACCTGGTGGTGGTGGATGGGGAGAACAAGGTGGTGGGCCTGCTGGAATGGCGCACCATGAAGAAGCAGATCTCCGCCCAGCTGGTGGCGCTGAACCAGCGGGCCGAACGCCTG
>CAZSBE010000225.1:800-2188 GCA_964604955.1 uncultured bacterium | reverse complement strand
AGGCATCTTATGCGGTCTCCGGGAAGGCCCGTCGAGACGTTCATGACGCGCTTGACCGCGCCGTCGCGCACGAGGCAGAGACCGCTCGCCTCCGTGCCGATCCAGAGGTTGCCCCTGCTGTCTTCGAGCACCGCCCGGATTTCGTCCCCGGTCAGTCCGTTCCGCCGGCTGATCGTCTCCACCCTGGGTTCCTTGATCTCGACCAGGCCCCCGGTGTCGGTCCCCACCCAGATGCTTCCGTCCCGGTCTTCCATAAGCGCGTGAACGGGGTCGCCGGGGAAGCCGCCGGATTCGGGGAGGCTGAAGATGTCGCCGCCCCGGAGCAGGTTCAGCCCTCCCGCGGCCAGTCCTATCCATACGTCCCCGTTCCCGCCCCGCGCCAGAGCCTGGACGGAGTTTCCGGAAAGACCGTTCTCCCTGGAGTAGCGGCGCACCTGCCCGCCTTCCAGGAAATACAGGCCGTTGAAAGCGCCCACCCAGAGCCGCCCCTCCCCGTCGGCCGCGATCGCATTCACCGCGCGCGCGGGGAAGTCTCCGTAAGGCCTGAAGTCATCAGACTCCACGTCCTCCAGCACCGAGAGCCCGCCGTCCAGCGCGCCGACCAGGAGCCTGCCACCCGCGCCTATGGCGAGCGAAGTGATGGAGTTGCCCGCCAGCCCGTTCCACGTGCTGAAGGTCGCGACCGCCCCGGCCGAGATCCTGTTGAGCCCGTCCTCCGTCCCAACCCAGATCGCTTCGCGCCCGTCGGCGACAATGGATGTGACGAAGTCGTTGGAGAGCCCCTCCAGTGAGGAATAGGTCCTGCAGTCGGCGTCGCCGAGACACGAAACCCCTCCGCCGTAAGTCCCCACCCAGACCGCGCCGCGCGGGTCCTCGTAAATGGACGTGATCCGGTCGCTCTTGAGCCCCGGCGTATTCCACCGGTTGAGGATGCTGAAGGTCACTCCGTCGAAGCGCACCAGGCCGGAATAGGTCCCCAGCCAGATGTAGCCGTCCCGGGTCTGGCAGACGGCGGTCACCGAGTTCTGTGGAAGCCCCTGGCCCACGCCCCAGGTCCTTGTGATGTACTCCTCCGGCGCCCGGCCGGGGTCCAGCGCGCGGGCGCAGGCCGGGCGGGCCGGCAACACGGCCGAGAGGGCCATCAGGGCGCATGCGCCTGCGGCCCTGGAGAGGGAGTATCCGCTGAGCAGTTTCATGGTAATGGTCTCAAGGGGATTATATGACCTTCCGTAGCAGGGCACCCGATGAAGATACTGCTTCAAACCGGCGCAGGTTGCAAGAAAAAAGACGTCATGGCGGTTTTCGCCGGTTGACGCTCCGGGGTGGCCTGGGCATAGTCGCTGAAGTAGTTGCGGCCCGTCTCCGCCCCGTCGCACCCGCCGATCACG
>CAZSBE010000225.1:0-790 GCA_964604955.1 uncultured bacterium | reverse complement strand
TGGCCTGGGCATAGTAAAGTATGGTGCAAGGGGGGGGTGTCGGCGGACCCGAAGGAGGCCGTTGATGCCCGGAGTATCAGGCTTCGGTACAGGTACCACCCTGCCGGCGACTGCCCGCGGTTTCGTGCTTGCCTTCCAGGTTCGTCAGTGCCCTCGTCCGGTCAGAACGAAGAATAGGGAAAATCATCAGGGGCCGGGTCGACGCCTGACGCTCCGTGGCAGCCGTAAAAGGCATCCGTCAGCCGTAGACCTGGCCCTGTAACAAAGAGGACAGAGCCTTCTCTCGGGGTTGGCATGACCTTCTTGGACAGGGCGCTGTCCTCTTTCGCTTACTCCAGGCGGGTCGCCAGGTAATCTTCGTCGTCAAAGATGCTGTCGAGGTACGTATAGCAGCGCTGGTCCGGCTCGAATGTAAACCCGGCCAGGGCGCACGTGACGCAGTAGTCCTCCCGCCCCCTCAGGCTGCGGAAGGCGTAGAAGCCCTGCGAGTTTGTGCGGACGTTCCCGGTATCGTGGCCCGTCAGGAAGACCATTACGTCCCTGATGGGACCGGTCATCTCGAAGACCTGGCCGCTGATGTCGAAACTCTCGACATGGGCCGCCACGAAATCCTGGTGAGTGAAGTTCTGGGCGAGGTCCTTGAAACAGTGCTTTTCCGGATCGAACTCCCACGGGCCCGTGCTCGGGGTAACGCAGTAATTCCGCATCATGGTGTTCCTGATCAGCTCGTAGTAGCCGTTCCTGTCCGTCACGACGTAGCCGCCTTCGCCGCCGCTGATCTCGACCTTTA
>CAZSBE010000224.1:0-2208 GCA_964604955.1 uncultured bacterium | reverse complement strand
TGCCGAGTCCTCCTACGAATATGGTCTCATGTGCAGGGATGCCGGCCGGAATGAGGACGCCTATAGCTACTTCAGCCGCAGCCTCGCCATCTTCGAGGAACTGAGGGCTTCAAAGGACGTGGAGAACGCCCGGTTCGAAGTGACGAAGATCGAGGACCTTTATCTCAACATAATCGAGGCGCTCGGCACCGCGGTGGAAACCAAGGACCCCTATACACTGGGTCACTCCAGCCGCGTGGCGTATTACTCGCTGGTGCTTGCCGAGAGACTCTCGTTCAGCCGGGATGCGGTGCGTGGCATACTGGTCGGCGCATACCTTCACGATATCGGCAAGATATATGTCAGTCATGAGATACTCAACAAGCCCGGCAAGCTGACCGAAACCGAGTTCGAGATGGTCAAGCGCCACCCGGAGATGGGAGTCACGTCGCTGAGCGCCGTGGAATTCCCCTGGGAGGTCAAGCAGTACGTGCTTCACCACCACGAGAGATACGACGGCACCGGATACCCCTCGGGCCTGAGAGGAGAGGAAATCCCGCTCGGAGCCCAGGTAATCGCGGTCGCGGACTTCTTCGACGCGCTCACGTCCGACCGCTCCTATCGTAAGGCATGGAGCAGGGAAGAGGCCGTCGGCATACTGAGAACCAACCGCGGTGTTCTCTTCAGCGAGAGGCTCGTGGACGAGTTCGTGGACCTCATCGATGACGGCACAATCAGCACGGAGTCCGGCATCAAGTTCTCCCTGGCATCGCTGTGGAGGAGGTGCAAGCATCTTCAGCCCTCAGAACACCAGCACATCTGATTGAGCCGGGCCCCGCGGCTCGCCCCGCCCGGGTTGTAACGATATGTTATACCATAAGCGGACACGTTACAGCCCGACGCCGATTCCCAGCGCTCCACACCCTGTGACCCCAGGACCGTAGTGCGCTGATATACAATATGTTACACAGGTTCTATCGGGTGAGTCGTGTCCGGCACAGCCTATGCTTTAGTAGGGGGTGAAGGTTCTGAGAGAGGGACTTGGGGAGAGAGTCAGACCGAAACGGAGGTTGGCGTCATGAAGAAGGCACACAAAACAGCAAGGTTCGGAGCACTCCTCCTCACGGCTGCGATAATCCTCTTTAGCGCGTGCGGCAGGGACCAGGGGCCGCTGGCTCCGGAGTTGAGAGACGTCATCGAGCCCTTGCCAATGCCGGCGGGGCTGCCCATACTGGGTGCAACAGTAGTGAGTGAAGAAATCGGCCAAAACGGCGGTGTCCTGCAGCTCGACTTCTGCACTCTTATAATACCCGAGGGTGCCCTCAATGGGGCCACGGAGATCAGCATCACCAGGGACGACCCGGCCTACGCCACAGTCGAATTCAGCCCGGATGGGCAGCGGTTTGACGCTCCTGTGGAGATGCTCTTCGAGATAGAGATCTTCGAGCAGTTCATGGCAGACGAAGGCCTTGCCCCGGATGACCTGGTTGTGGGCCTCTATGACAGCGAAATGGGCAGGTGGATACCCCTGGAAACTCAGGTCAAGGTAGTGGGCGACGAGTCCTATGGAGACGACGTGACACTGGAGCCCGGCACGTACATCTCCGCGATGTCGCCTCACTTCTCACGATACGCACTTTCATTCTAGAGGTACGCGCTTATGGACTAAGTTCTCTCTGAGATCCACACCTTCAACCCGGCGCCCGAAGTGGCGCCGGTTCTATTTCGGCGGGCGCCCGGGCCTCGGCGGTGGCCCAGCTCATGAGCCAGGAATACGGGAAAGCCACCGCAACCCTCCAGCCGGAGCCCTCTAGTCGGCCTTCCGCGGGAGATCGAACTTCTGGTGAATGTGCAGCTTCGTGACGCGGCTCGACTCGTCCCGGACAAACGAGATTGCGGCGGCCTCATCTCCGGCGAAATGCCAGCGGCCCTTCTCATCCGGAGGCAGGAGCTCGATGGTCTCCTGCTGGCTGGGAATGTCGAGTAAGAGCGTGCCGCCGCGCGAGAGGATGCTGACCTCCGCGAGGCCGGGAGGGACGACATACGTGCCGACGTAGGGCAGATGCTCCGTGGGTATGCCGCCCGGGGCCTCCGGGAGCGCGGTGTCTGCCGGAGCCGTTTCGCGGACATCGGCCGGGTCCGCCGCCTGTTTCACAAGCTCGGATGCCTGGTTGAAAGTGAGGGCAGTGATTCCGCCGAGGCCGTCGTCCTTAAACGACACTGCGACCA
>CAZSBE010000223.1:0-2234 GCA_964604955.1 uncultured bacterium | reverse complement strand
TTGGTCTCGTTGCTCGCAATGGGCTGGGTCTCCCCGAATCCCGTTATCGTGAAGCGCGTCCGGCTCACGCCCAGGTTTTCCAGGTAGTTAGCGACCGACTCCGCCCGCTGGCGTGACAACGTCATGTTGTAATCCTCCGAGCCGGTGGCATCGGTATGACCTGCGATGAAAACATCCGTGTCCTCGTACTTCTTCAGGGCCTCAGCAAACTTCCTGATCTGTTCCTGGCTTGCAGCCCTCAATGTGGATTTGTCGAAATCAAACAGAATCCCTGAATCGAAGGTGACCTTGATGCCTTCGCCGATGCGCTCGACTCTCGCGTTGTCGAGTTCCTTCTGCAGTTCGGCCGCCTGCTTGTCCATGTAATTGCCTATGTATGCTCCCGCCGCCCCACCAACCGCGGCACCCAGGATCGCGCCGGCCGCAGTGCTGCCAGCCTTATTCCCGACGACACCGCCGACTACGGCGCCGGCGCCGGCGCCGATGGCCGCCCCTTTCTCTGCTCGGGTCCAGCCGCAGCTGAGGCTCCCAAGCATCAACAGACTGACCAAACCAAATACAATGAGCTTCTTCACAACGACCTCCTTATGTCTATTAGTCCCCAATCCGGTTCCGGCCTGCCCGACCAGGCTCCGGGCCGGGTGATAAGATGATTCCATTCATATCTACTCTGCATCCTCCTTTCGGAATCCAGCCAGAAGTCCGGATCCTATGCCCGGCAGCCCGCTGATACCTAACGTACCTGCCCGGGGATGCTCGGGAGTAAGTTAGATCACTTCGCCACCGTTTTTATCAACGTCCCCGCGGGCAGATTGTCCTCCAGCTGCATACCATTCAAGACGGCGAGATTCTCTAGTTCGCTCTCCGGCGCACCCATTTGCTTCAAGACCGTTCTCAGACTGCCGGCATTGGTGACGGTTTTGACGGCGAGCCTCTCGGGTTGCACGTTGATCTTGGCCGGATCGTCGAGGTTCTTGAAGCCGCCGAATGTTCTGGAAAACGTCGGCGAGTACTGTGAGAACGCGTCTCTTCGAGTCAGTCCATGAAGAGCATAAATGGCGCCGCCTTTGGCAATGAAGTAGGACATGGCCTGAAGTGCGTCTTGGTCGGACACCAGCAGCGAAACGACCTTTTCAGCTTGAAGTCCGTTGACAACCAGGTGTTCCCTCGACTCAACTGCAGCATTGGCGTCTTGCACAAACCGATCCGCCGCCTGAGAGACAGACCGGGAATCGTCCAGCATAAGCAGAATCACGGCGTCCTGTTTATCCGGAACGATTTGGACCTGTGCAGGCGTGTTGGTAACTTGCCAGCCGGCTGGGACCGGGAAGGTGAATTCCATGGTCGGGTGGTAAAACGCATTGCCCTCCACGTATCCCTGGCGCGGGTCTTCACCGTATATGATTCCGTCAACCATTCTCAGATAATCGTCACGATTGACTGCGTACTGGGTACGGTCAAGCCTCTTGTGCCAGTCCTCGGTCTCATTGTTGACAGCCACAATCCGGTTCGCCGGGTCCGGATGGGTTGAAAACCAATCCGGCAAGGCACCGTCACCACCGGGATTGACTCTTTCCAGGGTCTGGAAGAATGAAGCCATCCGATGGGTGTCATAACCCGACTTGCTGCCGTATTCGACTCCGAGGTCGTCGGCCTGACGCTCGTTATCGCGGCTGAATTTTAGAAACATCATGCCGACGCCGAACTGGGCCAGACCGGCGTACTTCCTGAAATCCTCCGAAACGATCATGCCGACCCCCAGTCCAAGCTGGGCGAGCTGCGTGCGGCTTATTTGCTGGGCTACGTGTCTGGCGCTCACATGGCCGAGTTCGTGCCCGATCACCCCGGCCAGCTGAGCCTCGTCGTTAAAGTATGCCAGAATGCCACGAGTCACGTAAACGTATCCCCCCGGCCCGGCAAATGCGTTGATGACCGGTGTGTCCAGCACCTGGAAATGGTATTCGAGATCCGGCCGCTGCGTCACCTTGGACATGCGCTGGCCGATTTGGTTGACATAACCCGCCAACGCAGAACTCTCATAGATGCCGTAGGTCTGGCCAATCTCCTGATCCGCCTGCTTTCCAAGGGCGATTTCGTCACTTTCCGAAACCAGCATGAATTCCTTCTTGCCGGTCACCGGATTGAGGGCACACGAGAGCGTGACAAGAAGAAACATGAGGAGTGCTGCAGCGGTGCAAACGAGTTTGCGACTGGCCATTCTGTGTCCTCCCATC
>CAZSBE010000222.1:1660-2308 GCA_964604955.1 uncultured bacterium | reverse complement strand
TGGTTCTCAGCCATCAGACCGGGGTTCGAATCCCCGTGGCGCTACCATATTCTTTTTGGGCGAACCCACGTTTTCTGAGGAATCGTCCCCCAATCTTATCTCCTCCCAATGGCTTCGAAGCTTCGGAATAGGGAACGTGTAGAAGATCTTGGTCTCGCCTGTGCATGGGTTGATTTCTATCTGCCGTACGAGGGTCTGAAGGAACCCCTTCTGCCTGAGGAAATCGTCTGTCTTGAGCCTGCGGCGGAGGCCCCTGGCGGCCCGTCTCACAGTCTTCTCGTCCGGGAGCTCCTGGACTCGGGCCCTCTCGAGCTTGAGGATCAGATCTGCCTCTCTGTCATCGAGCCTGGCAACCTGCTCCCTGCGCTCAGCTGCACGCGCGCTGAGGCCCGCCTCAATCTGCGCCGATTGCTCGCAGTGATGGTATAGGTTCTTCAGCGCATTCTTCGCCACCGTGCGCTCACGCCTGACGGCCGCGAGCTGCCTCTTCCGGAGCTCGATCATCTCCTTGACCGAGTCGTTCAGGAGCTCAACGAGCCTGGTGACGTTCTCCTCCGAAAGGATATGCTTCAGGATCCTCCCGAGGATGGCTTCCTCGATGAGGTCCTTGGGAATCGCCCCGCAATCGAGTACATAAAACGGTTTGTC
>CAZSBE010000222.1:0-1650 GCA_964604955.1 uncultured bacterium | reverse complement strand
GAGGTCCTTGGGAATCCGGGGCGCCTTGCATGTCCGGCGCTTGGACCGGCCGGAGCACAGGTAATATCGATAGATACCACCGTGACCCTTCGCCTTCTTGCCCTTCATAGGATTGCAGCAAATGGAGCACCGCAGAAGCCCCGGCAGCAAGTAGCTACTGTACGCGGACCGCGGCCCGATGAGGTGGGTCGGCAGATGCGAATCCAGCTTCTCCTGGGCGGCATCGAACGTGGCGCGGTCGACTATCGGGATGCAGTAGTCCTCGTTGATGACCTCGCCGTTGAGGATGTAGACCCCGGCATAGGTAGGCTTCCGTAGCACTCGGTACACGCCCTTTGTATCCCAGGTACGGTCCAGCTGAGTTTTGATCTCCTGTTGGTTCAGGTCGTCCACGATGTCGATGACAGGCTGACCGGCCAGGTACCTGCTGAAGATCTCCCCGATGATGTGCGCTCGCTTCGGATCCGGGACCAGCCTCTTCCTGGTCTTCGGGCCGTCGATGACCTCGACCGCCATGTAGCCATCAGCGACCTGGCGTTCCACGGGAGCATAACGCCCACCGCGGAACAGCCATATGGCTCACTCATGGTCGAGTATCGTTTCATGACATGGCAGGGGATTGACTGGTTCGCTGGGCCCGGAGTCGCAATGCTCCAGGAGGACGGCGGAATCTATTCGCTCGGGGCCGTAGGAGAGCTCCGCCTGGAGTTCAACGCCGGCAACAACCCGCTCTTCTTCATGGTGGGCGCCGGCTACATCTGGCGGGAATGCACAGAGGAAATGCCGGACCCGGCCAATATACCGTTCTACCTGGCACTCGGCGCGAGGACGCAGTGATGCGATTACCGTGACCTCGGAGCCTCCAGCTCCTTGACAATCGTCCACGCTTCAGATAGATTGGTTGTCGCGCGATTTGTAGGCTCTACTCATGGCTGTTGGCACTCCGTCCCGTCTATGAGGTGCTGTGTCATCTGTAGGAGGCGGTTAGATGAGGAAGCCACAGATAGCCGATAGGCGTGTAGAGTCTTTTATGACGAGAGATGTGTTCAAGGTTGGCATGGACGATTCAATTGGTACGATGCGTGAAATCTTGAAACACGAGACCTTTCACCATCTTCTGGTTGTGAAGGACCGAAAACTCGTCGGCATCCTGTCAGACCGTGACATCGTCAAGAGCATCAGTCCGTTCTTGGACACACTTTCGGAGACCACACGCGACATCGGTCTCCTGGAGAGAAAAGTCCACCAGTTCATGACACATAAGCCTATCACGGTGAGCAAGGACACATCCTTAGAGGCGGCAGCGAGTCTGTTATTGAAGAACAATATCTCCTGCCTGCCCGTCGTCTCCTCGGACGCGGAGATTGAAGGCATCGTGACCTGGAGAGACATACTCCGCGAGTACGTCGAGGCGCATGAGGCATAGTGCTGCGAATGCAGGATATGCCGCCAGCAAGCAGAAGTGGGAGCCAGGCTACGTGAGGCCCTTGCACCGCTGGTACTGGGCGGTTCTCACCTGGCTCTGCGATGCGGCGCCGCGGGGAGCGGGGTGCACAGGGCGCTCTTGTGGCTCAGGAGGCACTAGGGACCTTACCAAGACGGGAAGATTGTCTCCCCATTTTCCACTTGACAGCAGCCCCCTTATTGTCG
>CAZSBE010000221.1:0-2416 GCA_964604955.1 uncultured bacterium | reverse complement strand
GCCTTCTGGGAGAGGCAGGTCCGGAAGTACGGCGACCCGGTTCTCGAGGTCGCATGCGGGACGGGCCGGATTGCGATTCCCCTGGCGAAGGCGGGTCACCGGGTCACCGGGCTGGATATACTGCCGTCGATGCTCGATGAGGCCAGAAGGAAGGCGGCCGCAGGGGGCGCCGATATCGGCTGGGTCGAAGGCGACTGCAGGGACTTCGACCTCGGACATGCCTTCTCGCTGATCTTCATCCCCTATAACTCCATGAACCACATCGAGAGGCTGGCGGACATGGAAGCGTTCCTGCGCTGCGTAAGGAATCACATGGACGCGAACTCGCGCTTCGCGTTCGACATCTTCAACCCGAGGCTGGATTTGCTGCTCAGGGACCCCGCAGGGAAGTACCCGCACTCTTCGTACGATGACCCTGACGGCGCGGGGAGGATCGAGATAACGGAGAACAATGTCTACGATCCCGCGACGCAGATAAATACCGTGCGGCTCTACTTCAGCCTGCCCGACGGCTCCGCGGCCCGGGAGGACCTGGTCTGCCGGATGTGGTTCCCGCAGGAGATCGACGCCGTCGTGGAATACAACGGATTCAGGATCGAAGAGAAGTACGGCAACTACGACGAATCACCCTTCCGCGGGTACAGCCCCAAGCAGATAGTGGTTTGCAGGAAGGCGGGTTAGGCCGAATACGGCCGCAATAGGGGGCCTGCAGCATGCATGATGAGAACGCCGCCACAGCGATAGTCTTCGGGCCGGTCCCATCCCGTCGGCTGGGGCGAAGCCTCGGCGTGAACAATATACCGCCCAAGGTCTGCACCTACTCATGCGTCTATTGCCAGATCGGCGTCACCGGCAGGATAGACACTGAGCGCCAGGCATTCTACGAACCGCAGCGCATATACGCCGAGGTCGAGCGGCGCGTGGACGCGTTCGGGCCGGGAGGCGACGGGATTGACTACATCAGCTTCGTTCCGGACGGCGAGCCGACGCTCGATATCAACCTGGGTGAGGAAATCGGGCTGGTCAAGTCGCTGGGCGTGAAGATAGCCGTAATCACAAACGGAAGCCTGCTTCACCTGCCGGACGTGCGGCGGGATCTCGCACGCGCCGACTGGGTGTCGCTGAAGGTCGACGCCGCCTCCGGGCAGGTCTGGCACAGGCTCAACCGGCCGCACAGGGGACTCTCGCTTGAGAAGGTGAGGGACGGGATGCTCGAGTTCGCTCGCGGGTTCGAGGGCGATCTCGTCACTGAGACCATGTTGCTTAAAGACCTCAACGACGGGGAGGATGAGATAAGGGGAATCGCTTCATTCGTGAAGGCGATACGGCCGAGGAAGGCGTTTCTTGGCGTTCCGACGAGGCCGCCGGCGCTGGGTTCGGTGAGGCCTGCCGCGCCCGCGAAAATGAACTTCGCCTACCAGGCCTTCGTCCAGGCGGGGCTCCGCACCGAGCTCATGGTCGGGTATTCGGGTGACCCCTTCGCCTCCACGGGAAACGCGCGCGCGGACATTCTCAGCATCTCCGCTGTTCACCCCATGCCCGAGGCCGGCGTAAGGGACCTCCTCAAGAGGTCCGGCGAGGACTTCTCGGTTGTCGAAAACCTCATAAGAGAGGGCCTGCTGCTCGAGGTCGAGTACCTGGGGGAGAAGCACTACCTGAGGAACTTCGGCCAGAAGACCGGCTAGCGGGCGTCACGCCGCGCGGAACCAGAGCCCCTCGATAGTATCGTACCCTTCTCTGCGAACGGGGGCCACGAAGGCCGAGAGCTTCATGCCGGTCTCGGGTTCGGCCACGTCCAGCCGGCCCAGCGCGCGGGCGCCGCTTTCGAATTCCACGATGCCGAGGGTTATATAGCGGTCATCGAACGCCAGCGAGAGATTGTAGACGCGCGTGAAAGTCAACAGCGTGGCCTTGCCCTCCAGGGGCAGCTTGTCGAACCTGGTCTTCCCGCAAGCTCGGCAGCGCCTCTGCCGCGGGTAAGCGACTGCCCCGCAACCCTTGCATACGGAGGCATAGATTTCGCCCATCGCTCAGTCCTCCCTGGTCAGCACGAAGCAGAGCACGTTATTGCCGAATCCACCGAAGTTGCAGGTGAATCCCACCCGCGGGTTATCCAGCTGCCTCTCGCCGGCCCCGCCTCCGAGCTGCCAGGCGATCTCGACGACCTGCGCCACGCCGGTGGCGCCTACCGGGTGGCCTCGAGCCTTGAGGCCGCCGGACACATTGATTGGGACTTTCCCTCCGGGCGCGGTTTCGCCCTTCTCGAGGGCGATGTGCCCGGTGCCCTTCTTGAAAAACCCCGCCTCCTCGCTCTCGGCGATCTCGAGTATGGTGAAGGCGTCATGGAGCTCGACGACATCGACGTCGCCGGGCTTGAGTCCGGCCATGGCGAATGCCTGTCCGGCTGCCAGCCTTA
>CAZSBE010000220.1:0-2416 GCA_964604955.1 uncultured bacterium | reverse complement strand
CCGCATGAATGCCGGTGAGTTCAGCGCCACCGAAAAGATGGTGCTGCTCCAGTAGTGCTTTAGAATCAACGCGCCTAGTGGGGCGTTTATGAGGGGGCATGTTCCCAGGGGGCATGCCCCTTCCTCTATATCCCCGCCTGCCGTCGATCCCGGGGCCTGTGCCCCGGAGCCCGTCCGGCGGCTGGGCCCGGGCGGCCGGACCCGCCGGGGACTTGTGCCATAACGGATTTGACAAAACATGGTTCTTCTGATATACTGCACTTGCAAGTTGCGAGAAGTAACTGGGGCGCAAAGACAGATTCAGCTTTCTGACCACGGCGGGCAGTCCGGCCTCGCAGAGGCGTTTACGATACATTTGATTTCGCGTGGGGCAAAGAAAGGAGGCGAGATGTACTACTTCCCCATGTCACTTCTTCCGGGAGCTTCAAATCTACAGGAGGTTAGTACAACTATGAGACGAATTCTAGTAGTGATGGCTGCCATGCTTATTGCGGTCGGGGTGGCCCTGCCCGCGGGCGCCGCGCAGAGCGGCGGGCAGCTCGACGACTGCATTCACGTGAGACTGGGATCGCTGATCGTGAATCCCGGCGAGGACATAATGGTCCCGGTCGCGATATCCGACGTGACCGGCTGGGGCGTCATGGCATTCGAGATGGAGATCTGCTGGTGCGAGCTGCCCGCCGGGCTCCTCCAGTACGAAAGCTGTGAGAAAGGCCCCGTGGCTGTGGCCTCCGGCTGGAATATGGGCGCCTGCGGCATGTGTGGGCCCAACTGCGTCAGCGTCGCGGCGGCCGGCGCTTTCCCGCTGGTGGGATCGGGTGATCTCTTCTATCTCAAGTTCCATGTTAGCGCCAACGCCAAGCCGTGCATGTGCTGCGATATCTGGTTCACGACGGTCAACCTCTACGATCCGGAAGTCCCGCTCAATGTCTGCACGTACAACGGCGAGATATGCGTCGACTGGTGCGATATCATGGGGGTCGTTCGCGCATGGTACTGTATGACGGATCCCTGCGACTACACGCACTATCCCGTGGCCATCCCGGGTGTCAGGGTGCACCTGTCGCATTGCGACCAGGCCGTATCGAGCACCTACACGGATAACGAAGGGTTCTTCTCCTTCCTCTGCCTGCCGCCGCTGACCAACAGCCAGCTGCTCGATGATTGCGGATACTGCATCGATCTCGATGACTGCGCTCCGTTCAGGCACGAGATCAACGCGTTCGACGCGTCTCTGATTCTCAAGTACCTCGTGTGCCTCGATGACCTGGACTGTTGCGTGTTCGATGTCTGCGACGACAAGCTGGGCGATGTTTACCCGCAGCGGGTGGCCGCCGACGTCAACTGCACCGGAATGATCACGGCGTACGACGCCTCGCTGATTCTGCAGTATGTCGTAGGCCTGATCCCTGCGTTCCCGTGCCCGACCAACTGGGTATGGTACTTCATGGACTGCATGGACCGCTGCACCTATGACTGCCCGGGGTCCTTCTGGATTCTCGGCGTGGGCAAGGGCGACGTTTCGGGTTACTGCTACAGGGATATCCCGGCTCCGGCTCTCACCACCGAGGCCACGGTCATGCTGGGCATTCCCCAGCACTTTGACGGCTATGTGGAAGTCCCCGTCGTCGTGCAGAATACGAGCAATGTGTTCTCGGCCCAGTTCGACGTCACCTATAACCCGGATGACTTCATCGTTACGGATGTCCGCGGCGTCGGCCTTGCGAGCGGCTTCATGACGGCGTACAACGCCGACAACGGCGACCTGCTTATCGCCATGGCTGGCTCCGGCAGCTTCTCGGGGAGCGGCAATGTTGCCATAGTCACCCTGCAGAAGAAGCACACGCCGATACCGGTCGCTTCGACCCGCGTTTCCATGGCGGACGCTCTTCTTAACGAAACCACGCCGGCGATAGCCGATCGTCAGTACGATGCCGAGATCGTGCGTTTCGCGCTCGGGCCGGTCTCGCCGAACCCGTTCAGCGAGGCTGCGGTGATCAGCTATAGCGCGCCAACGGCCGCCAGCGTGTCGATCGACGTCTATGACGTGAACGGCCGGCTGGTACAGACTGTATTCAGCGGCCAGGTGGAGGCGGGTACGCATCAGGCGGTCTGGAACGGTACCGACAGTGCCGGGTCCAGAGTGGCCAGGGGTATCTACTTCTGCCGCATGCATGCCGGTGAGTTCAGCGCTACCGAGAAGATAGTGATGCTTCGGTAGGGCTGACCCGCACATGAGGATTGGTCTTACGCGCCCAATGGGGCGTTTATGAGGGGGCATGTTCTCGGGGACATGCCCCCCTCACTTTTATGCTCCTCCATATGCCTGCAGGTACTTTCCCCCGGACGATGTAGAATCCGCTAAATCTCATAATGGACGTTATATCTATTCGCTTTGACAAAGTGCAAATTTTCT
>CAZSBE010000219.1:0-2438 GCA_964604955.1 uncultured bacterium | reverse complement strand
GTACTTCCTCGAGCGCATTCCCGGCGCCGCAGAGGAGATACCGCCCCATGAGCTCGAGCTCGCCGCCATAGAGCCCAGGAAGACGCCGCTCCCTTCCGTGGAGATCATCGACAATGCACAGGTGCAGAAGTGGGTTGACTATTTCTGCGGGCGGGGACGCGCGACTTTCCAGAAGTGGGTACAGCGTTCGGGGCAGTACCGCATGACCACGCTCAAGATACTCAAGGAAGAGGGCCTTCCCCTCGAGATCATAAACCTCGCGCTGATAGAGAGCGGTTTCAACCCGAATGCATATTCCAGGGCGCATGCGGTGGGCATGTGGCAGTTCATAAGAAGCACGGCGCGTCTCTACGGCATGCGCGTGGACTGGTGGGTAGATGAGCGCCGCGACCCGGTGAGGGCGACGCGGGCGGCCTCCAGGTACCTGCGCGACCTCCACACAGCTTTAGGTGACTGGGAGCTCGCTCTGGCGGCCTATAATACCGGCCAGCGCGGCGTGGAACGCGCCATGAAGAAGAGCCGCTCGGACAACTACTGGGAGCTCAGCCTGCCCCGGGAAACGCGTGATTACGTTCCCAAGTTCATGGCGGCATGCATCATCATGGCGGACCCCGGAGCCCACGGTTTCGACCTGGAATACGACGCTCCGATTGAATTCGAGGAGATCAGCGTCGCGCCCAAGACGTCGCTTGCGGTGATAGCCAGGTCCGCCGAAGCCGACGTAGCCGATGTCGCGGCCATGAACCCGCACCTGATTCGGGAATGTGCGCCGGACGGCGAGGGGGACTACGGTGTCAGGATACCGCTTGGCCGGCTTGAAACCTGCCGGGCCAATCTTGCCGGTATCCCCAAAGACGAACGCATCGCCAAGACATACGCAAACCCCTATATGAAGCACACTGTGAAGAGCGGAGAGAGCCTGTCCGTGATCGCCCGGAAGTACCAGACTTCCATCTCCACGATCGCCCAGGCCAACGGCATAAAGAACTACCACAGGATCCGGGTGGGTCAGGTACTCACGATTCCCTACGGTGACGGAGCCGCCCTGCCTCAGAATCCCGGAGTGCATGTCGTGAGAAGAGGCGAGACCCTGACCAGCGTCGCCCATCTTTACGGCATCAGGGTCAACGACGTGACGGCGTGGAACGACCTGCGGTCGCGCGACCTCATCTATCCCGGGCAGAAGCTCATCGTCTCGCTGGATGCAGCGGACGCGCCCCCGGCCGTCGTCAGTACGGGCGAGACTTTCGTGCACGTGGTAAGCCGCGGGGAGACCGTGTCCGCCATCGCCGCGAAGTACGGGGCCTCCTGCGACGCGGTGCTCACCGCAAACGGTCTGGGATCCCGAGACAGGATATACCCCGGCCAGAAACTGAGGGTCCCCGGTAGCGGCCCGGGCGCCGCGGCCGAATACACGGTCAAGAGCGGCGACACGATCTCGGACATAGCCCGCAGCCACGGCGTTTCCACATCATCCGTGCTCGCTGCGAATTCCATGGCGCCCAGCGACAGGATATACCCGGGTCAGAAGCTGAGAATCTCCGGGGGCGGCCCTGCCGTGGCCTTTGAGCATACCGTCAAGAGCGGCGACACCATATACGACATTGCGGCCAGGTACGGCGTGTCCACCTCATCCGTGCTCGCGGCCAACTGCATGGGCCCGCGCGACCGCATTTACCCCGGCGAGAAGGTCAAGATCCCCGCCGGTGGAACCCCCGGCAGCGAGATTATCGTTCACAGCGTCCGCAGCGGCGATACCATAACCGCCATAGCCAAGAGGTACGGGGCGTCGTCCAGCGACGTGCTCAAGGAGAACGGGCTGGGGCCGAGGGATAAGATATACCCCGGTCAGAAGATCAGGGTGCCTGTGAGGCGCAAGACCTAGAGAACGGCCTTTCCGCTAGGCACCTGCCTCAGCTCTTCGGACTTGCGGCTGCCCACGAGGCAGTTTCTTCCGATCACCGCCGAGGGAGGGACATGTACTCCGCGGCCGACCAGCGTGATGCCGCTCTGCATCACGGACGGGTGGGCCTCATTCGGCGTGAAGTCGACACCGTATCCGATCTTGGCGCCTTCCCCCACGCTGCAGTGTTTATCCAGTATGGCGAGGTTCACGATGGCGCCGCGGCCTATGGTGCAGCCCGGAAGGACTATCGAATCGCGGACGACCGCGCCTTCCTCGACAGTCACCTCGGGTCCGAGCAGCGAATGCTCGACGGTGCCGCTCACCCGGGAGCCTTCGCCCACCATGGCTTCGCAGAGGACGCCGTGAGCAGTGATCCTTGCCGGAGGGAGGTCGGAGTAGCTGGTCTTGATCCGCCAGTCGCGGCTGTCCGGGTCGACCGGGGGCGAGTCGCCCAGCATCTTCATGTTGACTTCATAGTAGGTGTTTATGGTGCCCACGTCTTCCCAGAAGCCGTCGAACTCGTAGGCGAATA
>CAZSBE010000218.1:0-2469 GCA_964604955.1 uncultured bacterium | reverse complement strand
GGGCTTTGGATTCGATTTTTTTGCCTCGCAGCCCGGCCAGACGGCCAGGTGGAACCCTCACACAGTCAACAGCTTATACCAACCAGCACCCCATGTCAAGTGGAAAAGTGGGTATTATACTGTCTTTTTGAGGGGCCCCGGATGCCCCGTCGGCCACGAATGAGGCCTGGCCTCAAGCGCCATTCGGCGGTGCGCGGCCGCCCTGTTATTCGTAGATTACCCCCCCGTCACCCACGACACAGTAGTCCGTCCCCGCCACCGGGGGGTCATTGCCCCAGGTGTTGAACCTTGCGAATACGGGGTGATCGAGCTCGATCGAGAGCCCGCACTCCGTGTTATTCCTTATGGTGTTGCCGCCCGCCGACCCGCGAGCGCCGCCACCGAAATCGGGGGTCAGGCTGCCGGCGGAATCCTCGGCCCGGACCTCGATCCCCTCTTCATTGCCCTCTATCGTGCACCCTTCCACGAGCGCGTCGCATGTGTTGGTGATCCTGAGGCCTATGTCGAAGCCTGTGAGCTTGCAGTTCCGGACTGTGGCTCCGCTGCTGTTGTCTAAGAGGTCGATGCCGCGTTCCAGAGCCAGCCCGTCATCAACGACAAACTCGCAGTTCTCGATTAAGAGGTTCGTGCCCCCCGCATTCTCGCCGCGGCAGACTGCGTAACCCGCGCGTTCGTGAACCAGGATGCTGTCGACATGTATGTCTGTCCCCCAGACGAGCAGCATCACGTCTGACTCATTACCCGGCGGCCCCTGCTCGAGAGTGAACTTCCTCAAGGACTGGCCGGTTCGTCCAAGTGACACTATCACTCCGTATGCGCCGGTGGCGGCTGCTCCGCGGATTATGCACTGTTCCCGGTCCATCCCGACTATTGTCACGTCGTACTCGTGGCAGATAATGGGGAAGGCCTCTCCGTTGTCCTCGCTGTATACGCCCGGCTGGGCCACTACGGTCCCGCCCGAGTCGATTACGGTGAACGCGTGAGTCAGCGAATTGAAGGGGAGATTGATGGAGCCGTTGTTGGCATCGTCTCCGTTGACGGCGTCCACGAAGAGCTTGTCGAAGGTTACGGTGACCAGGCATGAGTCGTACTTGGTGGTGTCTGCCACTGCGACAGCCTTGACCACGACCGTCGCGGGGCTGGGCAGCCAGTTTGGCGCGGTGTACGTGGCGGGGCTGTTCTCAGTAATCTCGCCGACCAGGGCGTTCCCGTTCTCTATGCCGTTCACGTACCACGTGAGGTTCTTGTTGCCGCCGGTTACTGTGGGGTTGATCTGCATGGAGTGGCCGACCTCTATGTCGATCTGATCGGGATCGAGCGATACGCTGGTACCCGGCCCGGGGCCGGTGCTGTCGCCCCCGCAGCCGGCCAGAATCACTGCGCCTGCGAGGCAAAGCAGCGCTGCGGCCCGAATGAGGTATCTCATGGGACTGCCTCCTCTCTCCGCGCTCAGCCCGAGCGTCGGTTATTCGACTATCACGCCGCCGGTGCTTGTGTTGCGGTAGTCCTCACCGGCCACGGGCGGGTCGTTGGTCCACGTGTTATGCCTTGCGAAAATCACGGTGTAGGTGGGGTTTAGGAGGCCGCAGTCGAAATTATCCCTTATGATGTTGCCGCCCGCGCTTCCCCTGGCGCCGCCCCCGAAATCTGGATTTGGATTGCTGTCATTACTCTGAAAGCAACAGAGCTCCACGCCGTAGTAATTATCCTCAATAACGCACCCCTCCACGAGGGCGTCCTGTACCTCGTTGAAGAACATGCCGGCGTGGTAACCGGAGACCGTGCAGTTTCTTATGATCGTCCCGCTGTTTTCGATGACAACCTCATAGCCCCAGTCCTCGCGGAGCCCGTCGGTGAGGACGAAATAGCAGTTCTGAATCGTGGCGTTCTCCGTCCGGCTCAGCCTCAGGAAGGAGTATCTCCCGCGATCAGCTGCTCTCAGGCTGTCGATGAGGCAGCCGGTGCCGTATACATATACCGCGACGTTGCAGGTCGGGTCGACCGGCGGACCGGGTTGGACCGTGAACTTGCGGACCCCGCACCCGATGCCCCCGACCTGTACGGATGTCCCATAACCCATGTCGCTGTGGCCCCGTATGATGCAGGTCTCCCAGTCCATGCCGACCAGCATGACGTCCTGCGGGCTGCCGAGACTGATTGGGAATTCCTCACCGTTGTCGTGATCGTAGAGCCCGGGCTGGACAACCACAGTCATACCGGAGTCGGCCTCGGACAGGGCGTGAGTTATTGTCTTGAACGGGAGATTGATGCAGCCGTTATTCGCGTCATTGCCACTGCCGGCATCCACGAAGAGCTTGTCGAAGGTTACGGTGACCATGCACGAATCGTACTTGGTGGTGTCCTCGACGGACACGGCCTTTACCACTACCGTCGCAGGGCTGGGCAGCCAGTTTGGCGCGGTGTACGTGGCGGGGCTGTTCTCCGTAATCTCACCCACTATGCCGTTTC
>CAZSBE010000217.1:0-2481 GCA_964604955.1 uncultured bacterium | reverse complement strand
CCGAGGTAGAGGGCGTTGCAGGCGTGAAGGCGGCCGGCGCGTCCGAGGCGGAAGAGCTGCTTTCGCGCGGCGCGATCCCGGTTATCGCAGGCGACTGGCGGTCTCTTGCCGCAGAGCTCGGCGTAGAGGTGATTGTCGACGCCACCCTGCGAAAGGGAAGCTCCGAGAGCATCATGGGGAGCGCGCCCTTCGCTGTCGGCCTGGGGCCCGGTTTTGCGGCCGGGGACACTGCGGACGCGGTCATAGAGACCAACAGGGGCCACGACCTGGGCCGCGTGATTTATCGGGGCTCCGCCGAGGCCAACACGGGCGTGCCGGGTGAGATCCTCGGCGTGAGCGCCCAACGCGTCGTCAGGGCGCCATCGGCGGGCGTCTTCGGTGACGGCGCCGGGATAGGAAGCATGGTGAAGCGCGGTGACAGACTGGGCGCGGTGGACGGCGAAGTTGAAGTCAAAGCTCCCATCGACGGCGTGCTGAGGGGGCTCGTTGCCGACGGCACGGCCGTCGATGAGCATCAGAAGATAGGGGACGTGGATCCGCGTGGCGCTGGCATCGACGTCGACACGATTTCAGATAAGGGAAGGGCGGTGGCGGGAGGCGTGCTCGAGGCCATAATGTCCTGGCGGGTGAAGAGAAGTGCGTAATTTCAGACTACTGAGACCCGTTGACCTCGACGAGTGCCTGGGGGCGCTTGCCGAGCACGGCGAGCACGCTTCGCTTCTCGCCGGGGGTACGGATCTCAATATACTCCTCGGGGAAGGCCTCAAGACCCCGCGTACAGTTATACACCTGGGCCTCCTGGGGGAACTCTGTTTCCTGAGAGAGGAAGACGGCAGGCACCTTATAGGCGCAACCGCCACGCACGCGGACGTCGCGTCCCATTTCGGGGGCGTGCGATGCCTTTCGATTGCGGCCGGCTCGGTGGGCTCGCCGCAGATACGCAACGTCGGAACCGTGGGAGGCAACATCGCCAACGCCTCTCCTTCTGGAGACATCTACCCGCCGCTGCTCGCGCTGGACGCTTCAGTCACGCTGCGGAGCAGGCGGTGCGAGCGCCAGGTCGCCCTGGCCGATGTCGCGACCGGCCCGGGACAGACCGCTATCGAACCCGACGAGCTGATAACCGAAGTCGCATTCGACAGCCTCCCGGAAGGTTCTTACACCGACTTCGTGAAGGTGGGCCTCCGCGGCGCCCTGGCGATTTCGGTGGCGAGCGCAGCGATAGTCGCCCATGGAGACGGCGGCGCGATCACGGGAGTCAGCATCGCATGCGGCGCCGTGGCCCCGCGGGCGATGAGGATGCATGAAATCGAAGACATGGTGACGGGCGAGCGGCCTTCAAGGGAACTCCTCGAGGAAGTCGCGAAGTCTGCAAGCTCGCTCTGCTGTCCCATAAGCGACATCAGGGGCACCGCCGGTTACAGGCGGCACGTCACGGGAGTCATAGTCTCGCGGCTGGTCGGGAACGCCTTCCACCGTCTCGCCGGATACACGCAGCGATCCTAGGAGCACAAGGCATGTCACATCCACTCGCCCGGAGAATCCTCGATGCCGCGCGCAGCGAGAAGGGCTACGTGACCGCCGTTCTGCGCGACCTCATCCGCATTCCCAGTCTAAGCTGCGAGGAGGAGGAAGCCGCGACCTATGTGAGGGCCCGGATGGGTGAGCTCGGCCTGGATGAAGTGTTCACCGACTCGATCGGGAGCGTGGTCGGAAGATACGGCACCGGAAAGAGAGTGGTGCTCTTCGATTCCCACATGGACACGGTCGGTGTCGGGGACCGCAGCGCCTGGAGAGTCGATCCCTTTGAGGCGCGGCTCGAAGACGGCGTGGTCTTCGGGCGGGGGGCGTCCGACAACAAGGCCGGCCTCGCATGCATGCTGGGAGGTCTCAAGATTCTCTCGGTGCTGAAGGCGAGGGGGGACTTCAGCCTGTACGTGGTGGGGATCGTGGAGGAGGAGGTCTGCGAGGGACTTGCCCTCAGTGTGCTCGTGGAAGATCACGGCATTGTGCCCGAATGCGTCGTGTTGAGCGAGTGCACCGACCTCGGCATATACCGGGGCCACAGGGGACGGGCCGAGATCCAGATCGTGACGAGAGGAAGGTCCTGCCATGGCAGCGCGCCGGAGCGCGGCGACAATGCCCTGTATAAGATGGCGCCCGTGCTCGAGGCCATCAAGTATATGAACGAGAACCTGGGTGAGGACCCGTTTCTCGGCAAGGGCTCTATCGCGGTGACCATGGTGGAGTGCGAAACGCCCTCGGTGAACGCGATCCCCGACATGTGCCGCGCGTTCATAGACAGGCGGACGGTACCGCGGGACACGGCCGACAGCGTGGCGCGCGAGATCGATGAGGTGGTGAAGGCCGTCCGCGGTGAAGTCAGTCTGCGGGCTTTCTCCCGCCCGAGCTACAAGGGGTACGTCAAGGCGAGGGAGAAGTTCTTCCCCGGCTGGACCCTCGATGAGAGGGCTCACGCGG
>CAZSBE010000216.1:0-2623 GCA_964604955.1 uncultured bacterium | reverse complement strand
ACTCAGATAGCCGATGACCTTGTTGAGATAATAGCCGGCAGAATCGTACTGCTCGGCCACGAAGAACGACACGGCGGTGCTGTAGAGGGAGTCAGCATGGTCGACTACCGCCTCCACCCCGCCGCCGGCTGCCGGTTCCTCTTCTATGAGGGGGCGCGTCCTGTACCTCGCGCTGCACCCTATTGCCGCGATGAGAAGCATCGCCGAAAGAACCAGCCACACGCGCCGCTTGTTCATCGATCTCCCTTCTACGGGGAAGTCCGCTCGGTTGGAAAGAACCTAATATGGATTGCGCTTTTTGACAACATAAAAACCTACCTGTACATGGACTTGATATTGCCCCAGGTCTTTGCCTCGGCCGGGCAGGGACCGCCGCAGCCCAGGTAGATCCTCCAGGCGGCCTCGACATAGCCGTAGAGCCCGCAGTCCGGACTCGTATCGCGGCCGTCGCAAAACCACATGGGCGGGCAGTAGGCCAGCCCGGGCCCGTAGTAGCCCGAGTGCAGGGTCTCGTAATGACCTGAATACGGCCTGGGATACAGGGCAGCCAGGCAGGAGCAGTCGTGGAATTCGCAGCCCCCTTCATACGGCGTGCTTATGTTGTCGAATCCCCACTGGGGGTATGCGCAATCCGTTCCCGTCATCGTCGCGGTTATGAGTATTCTGGCGTAGCTTATCGCCGGGTCCAACCGGGTTGCGCAAACAGGCAGGCAGTGCGGGGGCTCCACGGGCACGTAGTTCCAGGCGAAGCCCGTCTCATAGGGCCCGCTGGACCACAGGGCGTCGCCGACCGGACAACCCTGCCCGTCGGCGCAATAGAGGTTAAACTCCACGGTGAAGAGCCCGGGATAAATCGTGCCGTAGCCGGCGAAGTCCAGCACGCGGACCTGCTCGAGCCGGAAGCAGAAGTAAGGATCGCAGGCCGTCCCGGTGAAGGTGGAGACGTCGCCTATGGAAAAAAAGGCGCCGATCACGTCCCCTTGCGACCAGCCATAGAAGCCCCAGAACCATGAGTATGTCGGACAGGGGATGTAGTAATAGTAATTCATGTAGCAGTCCGCCAGCGGGTCCGTCCCGAAGTCGTCGCGCATGGTGTAGGCCTTCTTCTCGAAGGCGAAGGCGGAAGCGGCGACCAGGAGGACTGCAATCAGAGCGACGCAGGCTTTCATCTCAACCCCCGTTCCCGGACCGTTGACTCACCAAAGGCCGCACGCCCTGACTGCCGAGGGATATCAGGTCCCGGTGAAGGTGTCAAGCGGAGATATTCGAAAGGAGCGGCCGAACGGGCAAAAAAAAGAGGGCGCCCGGAGGCACCCTCTTTCAAAAACCAGAAACTACTACCTGTACATCGACTTGATGTTACCCCACGTGCTGGGCTCGGTAGCTGTCGGGCCGTCGCAGATGAGGTAGAGACGCCATGCGAGCTCGATGAAACCATACACATCGCAGGTGGGCGACGTGTCACGGCCATCACAGAACCACTGCGGCGGGCAGTACAGGAAGTTCGGCCCGTAGTAGCCGGAGTGGATCGTGGCGTAATGGCTGGTGTAAGGTCTCGGATACAGCGCCTGGAGACAGCTCAGGTCGTGGAACTCACAAGCCACTTCAACGCCCGTGCTGATGTTGTCGAACCCGAAGGCCGGATAGGTATGGTCCGTACCGATGAAGGTAGCGGTGACCAGAACTCTCGGATAACCGGGAACGGGATCGATCTGGGTGGCACAGTCATTGAGGCAGATCGGAGGATCCACGACAATGTAGTTCCACGCGTAACCGGTCTCGTAAGGACCGCTCGTCCAGAGCGCGCCACCCACCGGGCAGCCCTGCGCATCGGCACAGTAGATGCCGAAATCGACCGTGAACAGGCCCGGATAGACCGTTCCGTAACCGGCGAAGTCCAGCAGACGGAACTGCTCGACCTTGAAGCACTGAAGCGGATCACAGGCAACGCCGTAGTTCATCGAAAGCTCTCCGACATTGAAGAAGGTTCCGACGATGTCCATAGCGCCCCAGCCCGTGAACGCCCAGAACCACGAGTAGGTCGGGCACGGGATGTAGTAGTAGTAGTTCATTGCACAGTCATAAAGAGGCTCTGTGCCGAAGTCGTCCCGCATCGTGTATGCCTTTCTCTCGAGGGCAAACGCCGATGTGGCGAGTACAAGCACGAGCACGATCGCCATAAACAGCTTCATTATTCTTACCTCCGTAATATCAACGTTGCGTTAACCAAATGGAGTTGACGAAAACACCCTGTGGCAAGGGCTCGGACATTCTCGTTCGTTCCCGCAGCTCACCTCCTTCTTATGCGAGCCTCCGCCCGCTGAAGCTAGACCAAATGGTGCTTCCTCCGACGTTTCACAGTTTATCACAATTCCTGAGATGCTGTCAAGAATAAATGTTCATATAAGATGGAATGGTGCTGGTATTGACCGCGCGGGAGACATATATGCTTACAAATCAATGAGTTTGCCGCTAAGATGGGCCGGGCGGGGCGCTGAATACAGCCCTTGCCGCTCGGGCGGCCGGTCCATACGAGCGGGAAACAGGGCGTCACGGCAACCGCGGGCGGGCCGAACGGGCAAAAAAAAGAGGGCGCCCGGAGGCACCCTCTTTCAAAAACCAG
>CAZSBE010000215.1:0-2700 GCA_964604955.1 uncultured bacterium | reverse complement strand
AGATTATGCTCACGGCAGACCCGTCCTCCGGGGGGAGGCATAGGATTTCAGGTCAGGCCCGACCCGTGTGGTGGGCCAGCCCCGGCGGGTCCGCCTCACCGGGTCCGTCTTACTGCATCAGTTCTACTGCGTGCGCTTTATGACGTGAAAGCCGAACTTGGTCTCGACCACATCGGACACCTGCCCGGGCTCGAGCGCGAATGAAGCGTCCTCGAAAGGCTTCACCATCCTGCCTTCCTTGAAGAAACCGAGGTCGCCGCCCTTCTCGGCAGTGGGGCAATCCGAGTACGCCCTGGCCAGCTCCTCGAAGTTCTCCCCGGCCTTGGCTTTCTTATCGATGTCCTCGGCCAGTTCCCTTGCCTCTTCCTTGGTCCGCGTGGAGGTCGCCCTCTCAGCGCCTTCGTAGGAGATCAGGATATGGCTCGCCCTCACGCTCCCCGGCGGCGCCGGCTGGACCGTCTTGGGAGCCTCCGCTTCCTGCTTCTCGCCGGCACATGCCACTGATAGGACCATGACGGCCAGCAAAACCAGCAAAAACCTTGTCATTGAACCCTCCTTTTCTTCTCACGGGAATCAATCTCTTGATGGTTCTCGGGCTGCAGGTTACCATAGACCCTCGAGCCGGTCAATAGGGGGACGTTTTGCGCGGTCACGTTTTTAAACCCGGCGAAGCAAAGAAGAGAATCCGGGAAATCGCGGCGGCAGAGGGGATTCACGGCACGGGATTCACCGGCGCCGCCCCGCTCACGGAGACTCGCGGCCATCTCGAGGAGGCGATCGCGGCCGGCCACATACCGGCGGGTTCGGTTCCCGGCGGGAAGACTATCCAGAGACTCGTCGATCCCGCCTCAAGACTCAAGACCGCCGCGAGCGTGGTCACGGCATACCTCAGCTATCATACCGGCGAGGCCCCGCCCGCCGTGCCCGGGCTCGGCACAATCGCGCCCTACACGAGGGCGAACTACTACGGGGCGCTCAAGTCGCGGCTTGTCCAAGTTGCCGCGGCAATCCAGAAGGAGTTCGGAGCCATATCCAGGGTGTCCTCCAACTACGTCACGCTGGCCGAAAAGCCCCTTGCCGCAAGGTCGGGGCTCGGCTTCTACGGCAAGAACGGGATCATCATTACTCCGCGGCACGGGTCCTACGTGGTACTGGGCGAGATCGTCACGGATCTTGAGATAGAACCCGACCCGCCCCTTGAGACCAACTGCGGCGAGTGCGATGCCTGCATGAAGGCCTGTCCCACCGGGGCGATCGAAAAGCCGGGCCGCGTCAACCGCGGCAGGTGCATACAGTACATCGGTGAGAGGAGGGGCACAGTCCCGCACCGCATCAGGGAAGCCTGGGACAACAGGTTCTACGGCTGCTCAACCTGCCAGGATGTATGCCCGTTCAACAGAGGCATACCCGCCGCGGCGCCTGAATGCCCGCCCGCGCAAGTCGGCGCGCACATACCGCTCGAAGAAGCGATGTGCATGACCGACAGGGACTTCGCCCGGAGGTTCGATGGAAATCAGATCGGGATGCGCGAGCGCAACGTGCTGAGAAGAAACGCCGTAATCGCGGCCGGCGCGTCGGGCGCGACCGCGCTCGGCCGGCCCGTAGAGGCCTGTCTTGACGACCCCGATCCCATGTTGCGCGGTCATGCCGCCTGGGCCCTGGCCAGGTTGGGCGTGCCCGCGGCCGCGCAGCGCCTCGAGCGGGCCCTCAGGAGCGAGTGGGACCCGGATGTCCGGAATGAAGCGCAGAGAGCGCTTGACGCAGCGCGGTAGTTTGTTTAGCATAAGTTTGGAAAGCCCGAGGTCACGAATCGTCAATGAAGCTCTCTGACATACTTCTTCCTAAGAAAATCGATCTTAACCTCAAGTCCAGGACCAAAGAGGGAGTCATCGAGGAGCTGGTGGCGATGCTGCGCCTCAGTGGCCCCGCGAGGACTACCCTCCTGGCGACGCTTCTCTCACGCGAAGACATCGGTTCCACCGGAGTGGGCCATGGCATCGCCATCCCGCATTGTCGTTCGCTGGTCTTGAGCCGGGTGCGGCTGGTCGTCGGGCTCTCGAAGGCCGGCGTGCCGTTTAAATCCATAGACAGGAAGCGCGCCAAGCTCTTCTTCCTGGTCGTCGCGCCGCCGGTCGGCGACCCGAGCGATTATCTCATCGTGCTCGGCCAGATCGCGCAGGTTTCCAAGAAGCTCTCCAAGGACAGGAGGCTCTCCAAGATAAAGACACCCCATGAGCTCATAGACCTCATCAAGGAACTTGAGAAATGAACACGCAGCTACAGGTCCTCATCGCTCTTCAGGACATCCTTCTCCTGATCAGGGACGCCAAGGACCCCTCGCGTAGGAAGCAGTACGACCGGATCGGATTCAAGTTGTCCAACCTGAAATCGCTGGAAGCCACCCAGCACGAACTCGAGGAGCAGCTGGACCCCGCCATCCGGAGCCAGTACGGGCGCATGAAGAAGAGATATGGAAGAGTGGTCGCTCCCGTAATCAATGCCGTTTGCCACGGCTGCTTCGTCACCATTCCCTCGGCGATACGCGGAGCCGAAGACAGGAACAAGAGACTCTACCGCTGCGAGAATTGCGGCATGTTCCTCTACTGGGTCGAGGAACAGCCCATCCTCCGGTAATCATCTGATATAAACCGGATTGCATCATTCCCGCCCCCGATTTCCCTTTGACAATCTTTAGCGAAA
>CAZSBE010000214.1:0-2707 GCA_964604955.1 uncultured bacterium | reverse complement strand
ATCTCAACGTACCCGTCAAAGTGCTCCGGCACGCCGATCTTAACCTCCGCCGTCGGAACAAGCGGTGCCGTGGCGGGGTAACAGCGGCCCGACACGTCGCCCTTGAGAATGCCCAGGAACGGGAAGATGGCGGGACAGACGTCCTGGCACTCTTCACAGATGCCGGCTCTCATGAACACCCACGGGTCCGGGCACGGGAACGCCGGAAGCAGGTGCACCACGTACTGGAGAATGAGCGACGCGTCATAGGCTGTAAGCACGCCCGTGCAGTTGACGTCGCCGGCTATTCTCTGCGGATATATCATCTCTCCGCCGAGCTGCGGGTTGTCGGGGCAGTAGACGAACGAGCAGCAGTCAAGCGGATCCATGCACACCAGGTACCTGAGGATCAGGGACGCGTCGAGCGCGTTGATCCATTCCGCCGGCACCGGGCAGAAGTCTACGTCGAGGCAGTAGCCGCAGTCGATCAGATCGGTGTTCAAAGGCTCGAGGCAATCGAACAACACCAGGCCGTCCTGGTTGGTGTAATCGGTCGCAATCGCCTCGCCGCAGCGCGACAGGTGCGCCCTCACGCCGGGAATCGGCCGTGTGAACTGGGGCTCGCCGCAGTCGTCGTACTCGCACCACCAGGTGGCGACAAAACCAATCACGGTGCACCACTCGATGCAGACCTGGCCGTCTCTTGAGCAGACGTTGAGCGGGACCTCGGGATCATAGAGATTGATCTTCGAGAACTTGATGTCGCAGCACATGCACGGCTTGGCATTGGCGCTCACGTGGAAAATGAGATTGACGAGCGCTCCCGACCCGACCAGCGGGTTGCTGCCGGCGGACGCTATGTTTATGCAGTTCGGCCCGCAGAAGCCGCAGACGGGGGCCATCCAGCTGCCGGTGTTGCGCAGCACAGGCCCGGGCTCGCATCCCACGTACTGGAGAAGACCGGCGGGCAGCTCACACCAGCAGATCTCCATCTCAAACGCCATGACGCCCCACCCGGTAGTCTCCGAGATGTTGACGGGCACGACGATGTCCTGGCCAGGGTTGGCCAGCTGGGAGCCGATGTCCATAAAGAGACAGTCGTCCAGTGTGCCGACGCCCTCGGCGGAGTACGCCGGAAGAGCCAGGGCCGCTGTCGCGATGAGAGCAGCTAACAAAAGGGCTGATCTCCGTACCATAGTTCCAAAACCTCCTACTTAGAATAGTCCGTTTGGCGTGTACTCCCCAGGGGGATGGTTATGAGTAGCTCGCCTCCTTTCTTTGCCCCACACAATCGAGGAGTTGTGAAAATTCCATTGCGAACCGGTAGGGCCCTGCCGCAGCCCCACAAACTCCGGCTCTCGCAACAGGTTGCAGTATATCAAAACCCTTGCGCTTTGTCAAACCCAATCCTGTATTTCGCACTTTTTTGAGATTTAACGTATGAATCGGGCCAGGGGGGCGTGCCCCTGGGAGCACACCCCCCTTGGACGTGCCGTCACAGCACGTTTAGAACATGTCTATTGCAGCAGCACCACCTTCTCGGTAGCACTGAACTCGCCGGCGTTCATGCGGCAGAAGTAGACGCCCCTGGCCACCCTGGCGCCGGCATCGTCCCGGCCGTCCCAGGTCACCTGATGCGCACCGGCATCGACCTGGCCTGAGAGGACCGAGCGCACGACCCTGCCGTTTACGTCGTAGATGTCGATCGCAATGCTCGCTCTGGCGGGCGCGCTGTACCTTATTACCGCCGCCTCCGTGAACGGATTCGGCGATACCGGGCCGAGCGCGAACCTGGCGATCTCGGCATCGCGTGGAGCCGCGTCGATCACCGGCGCGGTCTCGTTGAGCAGGGCGCTGGTCATCTGCATGCGGGTCGAAGCCACCGGTATGGGCGTGTGCTTCTTCGCAAACGTGATCTTGATAATGTCGCCGCCGCCGCTGAAACATGACGAGCTGGCCATGGCCACAAGCAGCTTGCCGTTTTCGGCGTGGAAAGCGGACATGAAGGTGCTGGCGGGGCCAGCGGTGCGAACTTCGAATACGGAGAAGTCCCTTTCATTGTAGTCGATCTCAAACTGCGCGGAGTAGACGTCCGTAACGTTCTTCACGTTGACGGGCACCTCTACATAGTCGGCAAAGTGCCTCGGCACTCCGAGCTCGGCCTCGGGCGAGACTCCCGTGAAGAGAGGCGTGTCGCGATAGCACATGCCGGACACATCGCCCTTCAAGACGCCCACTATGCCGAAGCCGGCCGGACAGAAGTGCTCACAGTTCCGGCAGAGCGCGTAATACCACAACCACATATCCGGGCACGGGAAAGCAGGCAGCAGACCGACGACATACTGGAGAATCAGAGATGCGTCATAGGCCGTGATCACATCCGTGCAGTTGACGTCCGCCGCGACCATCTGCGGGTACACCCAGTCCCCGCACTGGAAAATGGGGCAGCAGCCGAGGTCGTCCATGCAGACCAGATACTTGAGAATAAGCGCGGCGTCGAAGGCCGTGATCGCGCTGCGCGGGACTTCGCAATAATCGATGTCGACGCAGTAAGGGCATACGTCCTTCTCTCCCGGCACGGGAAGAGGCGGCAGACAGGTGAAAGAGAAATTGCCGGCCGCGTCCGTGAACGTCGTCGCTATGGACTCATCGCACCGGTAGAGATTCACCCTCACTCCCTCCAGGTAGCGGAGGTAGTACGGGATGTCGCAGTCATCGTAGTCGCAGT
>CAZSBE010000213.1:0-2795 GCA_964604955.1 uncultured bacterium | reverse complement strand
CGTCGCGAGAGGAAGTAGCCGACATTGCCGATCACGATGAAAACCAGCATCAGTAGATGGGCCACCGACTGCGCGTCCATCCCCTTGATGCCCAGGCCCGGCTCGCCCACCAGCCTCTCATACTCGGCCGCCCCCTTAAGGCCGCCCAGGAAGCCCGGTATCTGCCCGGCGCTGTAATAGGGGTATATCAATATGGCCTGTATGGCCGTGTTGCCCGATACCACGGTGACGCCGTAGCGCCCGCCGGCCCAGATGGCCCAGTACTCCGAGAGGGCGCTCCCGGCGATGGAGACGAGAAGCGCGATGTCGTCGTAGGTCTCGACTTCCCGCATAAGCGGGATCTCGCGCGTGCTCTTGCCGAACTGGTCGGCGGGGTAGGTGGCGGTGAAGCTCTCGCCCAGCCTGAGCATGGTGCCCGACCAGTCGGGGTTATAGCCCAGGAAAACGTAGTCGACGCCGTATTGCTTGCCATGCCTGGCGGCGGCCTTTTCGAGTATGTCCTGGGCGATGCCGGTGCCGCCGGCGTACATGGTGACCGAGACCACGCGGACGTCCTTGCGGAACAGGTGCTCGAGCGCGGCTACAGACATGGGGTTGAGCTCGGCCATGACGTCGCCCTCGTAGTCGAACGAGAAGAGAACGATATCGCCGGCCTTGAGGTTCTCGATGTGATCGTAAAAGCCCTGGGACTCCTCCGAGACCTGTACGGGCATGCCGATGGGCATGATGAGGGGCAGCGCGACGGCGAGCGCCATGCTGAAGTAGATGATTCGCCTGTCGATCTTCATCATCCGGTCGTAGAAAGCCATCAGTCGGATTTCCCCAGGTACGTGGTTTCGATGCCGAGTATTATCTTTATGGCCGTGGCCGTCATGCCGAGGCCGACGCCTATCATGATGCCCCGCTTCGCCGCGAGATTGGGAACATTGAGTATCCAGTCGGCGAGCGTGCTCACAGTGACCTCATGGCCTCCGACGGTCCCGCCGATCAAGGCCCCCACAGGCACCCGCCCGAGCATGACGATGGCCCCGGCGACAAGCAGCAGCGTCGCGGCGACGGACCTTGCCCTGAAGGCGCGGTAGGATGCCGAGGCCACGTAGAAGGCCAGCAGCGAGAACATGGTGGACTGCATGGGCACCTGTATGCTCTGGAATGCCCACTGGTAAGGGCCTGAATCGGTCTTCCAGACGGCCGCCGCCAGCACCATGAACACCAGGCCGATAAGGGTAACATAGGAATACTGCCAGTTTTGCTGCTTTCGCTCGATCTTGCGCGTGTGGTAGCGGACGAGGCTCCAGGTGCCCAGGATGAGCGTGCAGCCCAGCACCACCTGCTTCCAGTCGAGGAAGAGGTTATAGAGCGTCAGGAAGAAAGGATTGGGCGTGAAGAACTGGATGAGCATGAGCATGCCCACGATGAAGGCGACTATCACGGGGCCCTGTCTCTTCAATCTTCCCCCTATCCGAACAACGATTTATAGACTTCGAAAGCCCCGGGGCTCGCGGCTGCGATGATGATACCCAGAGCTATGGCAACAATGATTATTATCTTGGCGTAATCCTGGGCCTTGAGCGCGCCCAGGAGGAGCGGCCGCCTCGAAAGATAGACGGCGCCCGCGTATAGCTCCTCTCCGATCAGGGTGTAGTCGCAGGAGGTGATGAAGAACGGAAGCTGCGCATCCGAGTCGGTGCCGGCAATCTGTATGGCGCCCGTGGCGTTTCCCGTTTCGGCCAGAACGAGAGACTCGGCGTAGAACTTGCCTATGAAGAAGTTGGTCGCCGGCCTCTCGCGCACCATGTAGCCGGCCACCGCGGCGGCGTAACCGAACTGGCTGAACGTGACGTAATATACGTCCTCATCCTGGTAGAGGTAGGGTTTGCCCACGCTGGCATAGGCCTCGCGGACCACCTGCTGCGCCACGGCCATCACGATGGGATCGCGGTTGGGGCATACGAGCTTCGTCTCGTACTCACCGGCCTTCTTGGCCACCTGGCCCAGGATGTCTATGGCGGCTACCGTGGCCACCTCGTCCATCGGGTCGAGGCCCGGACAGTAGAGTATGGGCCGGCCCATCTCGGTGGCCCTCCCGACGGCTTCCTCGACGGCCTCGAGGCCGGCGATGCGCCGGATGAAGAGCTTGGCGCCCCGCCGGGCGCGCTCGACCAGATAGATGACGAGCCCCATGAAAACGCACACTGCAGCGAGGATGTTACCGGTGGAACTTCTCAGGTATTGCCTCGTGGGCTTTGCCGGCGGCGTGGGGCTCGATGGGAGCTTGGCGGTACCGAAAGACGCCGTGACCAGGTATGCATAGTTGGTGCCGTGATCGAGGTCGAGGTCCGTATAGGCGGTGTCGCTCATGCCGGCGGAGTCGACCAGCGTCCAGCCCGCGCCCCTCAAGAGCATGTCAACCGAGTCCGGTGCGGTGGTCGTTATTCTGAGCTCCGGCGCGCTGCCCTCGCGGCGCCAGATCTCGTAGGTCTCGACCTTCTCCAGCGGGCTCGCGAGCGTCCAGGTCAGGCTGAGCGAAGTGCCCCAGTCATCAGGTGTGTCGTCGGCCTCCACAACCGCGGGCGAGAACGCCAGGCAGGTGCGGCCAAAGAGGAAAGCGGAAAGGACAACGAGCGCGATCGCAAAGGTCTTAAGGGTAGCTTCTCCTGATGCGGGCTTCATTGCAGGAATACTAGCAGTTTGCCCCCGGCCTGTCAACAATCGTGCGGGGTCAGGTCTTGGATTTGAAGGGGTCAGGTCTTGAAATGCACAACCGGACCTCGGCAGCCTCCCAGTGGCTTCTT
>CAZSBE010000212.1:0-2896 GCA_964604955.1 uncultured bacterium | reverse complement strand
TGTCCTGAGCCAGCCCGCCGGTGTATCGCTTCCAGGTCCTGAACTCCCGTGAGAAGCGGTTGAATGCGACCCGCTTGCCGCCGGGTTCGAAGGAGATGAGCGAGACCTCATCCAGCGGGAGCGCCTCCGGGAAACCGCCGTCGGCGGATATCGAGAAGACCTTATAGGTATAGTGCGGGGACTGCCGCATTGAGCGGAATACTACGTTGAGTCCGTCGCCTGTCCAGGCCAGAACGTAGTCCGAGTTCGGGTGATAGGTCAACCGCCGCGGGACCCCACCGTCGGCGGGGATGACATAGACATCGTTGCCACCGGCGTCATACTCGCCTGTAAAGGCGATGAGACTGCCGTCAGGTGAGAACCTGGGCATATACTCCCGGCCCTCAGCCTGCGTGAGCCTTCTGGCGAGCCCGCCTTCTGCCGACACACTCCACAGATCGTTGTCGCAAGAGAACACGATGGTATTGCGGTGTACCGCCGGGAAACTGAGATAGCTCTCCTGCGAGAGACTCGCGTAAGCCGGGAAAGCACTTCCGGCCGTCAGGAACAAGCCGGCTACTACGGTCAGAACGCACCACGTTCGCACGGATGCCTCCTTTCGAAGTGAGGGGAACCTGGGGGTTGGCGCCTGCTTCTATCGGGTCGTCAATCCAATTACGGAGCCTATCGGTAAAACGGCGTTTTGTCAACTGGACTGTCCGGCCGCATTATCCGGGAACGCGCTCGAAGCCTGCATCACTTCATCGGGCATTTAAGGGGAAAACACGCTGTGAGGAGCTCAGGAATATGCTAGAGTGGACTGGAGGTTTGTCCCGTGGGGCATAACATGTCACACCAAGGGGTTAGAAGATGTCGAAATGTCGTGTACGCCTGATACTGTGGCTCGCGCTGGTTGTCGCGTCGATTGGCGGTGGATTGGGAGCGGATTTCATCCAGAGAACCCGCGCCTTCCCTTTGTGGCTGCGCCTGGTGGGCCTGGCAGGCATGCTGTTGGTCCACCTTCCCCTGAAGAGGACGGGGAGGTTGCTGCGGGCTCTGGGGGAGCCTGAGGTGTGGGGTTGTACCACGAAGCTGGTGACGACGGACATATACAGGTGCCTGAGGCATCCGCATCACGCAGGCGTGGGAGTATTCATGACTTGTCTGGGTTTGCTAATAGGACATTGGTGGTCGTTCTTGATCATCACGGTGGCGCAATGGGCCTGGGTGATAGGTTTCCTGTATTTGGTGGAGGAGAGGGAATTGGTGCAGAAGTTCGGCGAGGAATACAGGGCATATCGGCGGCGGGTGCCCATGCTGTTCGCGAACCCCATGTGCGTAGTGAAAGTGCTGTTGAAGCCGCTTGACCTGCCGAAGGGGCAGAGGCTGGATCCACCGGCGCCCTCTGGCGGTTGAGCACAAGTGACGAAGCGACGATAGGGAGAATGGCATGGGTGACGGGCTCGTGAGTATCGTCATCACCGCTTTTAGAACCAGGCCGGACCATCTTCTCAAAGCGCTGGAGAGCGCCATCTCTCAAACCTGGCGCCATCTGGAAATAATCGTATCCGACGATTCTCCCGACGCTTCGCTTGGCGATCTGGTCAGCGTTCTTGATGACCCGAGGATTCGGTATCGCCATAACTCGCCGCGGCTGGGCGTAGCGCGGAACCACTGGAGTTGTCTTCGGGAGGCCCGGGGTGAGTACGTAACGCTCCTCAACCACGACGATTGGTTCGCTCCAACGTTCATAGAGCGCCTCGCCGGTTCCCTGGACGAGCACCCTGAGTGCGCCCTGGCCTTTTGCGACTTCTGGGTTGTGGATGCTGACGGCCGTGCCATGCGGGAGGAAACCGAGAGCAACTCCGAGAGATGGCGGCGGGCGCGCCTCCCCGAAGGGGTTCACCGGCCGTTCTATCACCTTGTTGCCGCGAATACGGTCCCGATTGCCATGGCTGCGGTGTTCCGGCGCGAATTGCTGCCCGGGGACCTGCCGGATACGGCCGGCCCCGCATACGACCTGTGGCTGGCCTACTGCCTGTGCCGCGACGGTCTGGGAGCATATTACGTGCGGGACAGGTTAAGCAGTTGGCGGAGCCACCCGGACAATCTCACTAACCATGGGGGCGCGGAGCTGTCGCGCGGGGAGGCTTTTTGCTGGCAGACCGTGGCGCGGGATGGCCGCCTGGCGTCGATCCGGCGAGCGGCCAGGTACAAGGCCGCGCTCGCATTGCGGTCGAGTGCGTTGAGCTCCTGGATGGCCGGCCGCCGGGCGGATTGCCTCCGCCAGGGACTGCAGTCCGTTCGATTGAGGCCTACCGGGAAGGGCCTTGCGGCATGCGTGCTTCCTTTCGTGCCCAGCGCGGTGGCCGGTCGCTGGGTCCGGCACCACATCGAGGACAGGCGCCCGGTGTGACTCGCTGCGTCAAGGTGCCAACTCACGTGTGTAGTTTCAGAAACAGGGCGGCGAGCCACGAGCAAGCGAAGGAGGTTTCACAAACAAGGTGTTGCGGTGGTGACTAAGTGGTGGTACAACCTTCACATGGGAAGGTTATGCGCAGCCTTATCCCATGCCATTGCGAGTCTGGACGCTTTGGCGGCGCACGCGATCGTCCAGGCGACTTCCTTGCACCCGGAGCCCGCAATATCCTGGCGACCAGGGAGTCCGCTTACCGGGTAGCGCCGGTGCGCGAGACGCCGCCTGTTTTGGGTGGCGGAACTGTAAGACATGGAGATGAGGTTATGGACCCCAATCCTCTGAAGCAATTGGAAACACTCGGGCAGTCCATCTGGCTGGACTACATCCGGCGAGATCTGATCGCCAGCGGCGGGCTCCGGCGTCTGATCGAGGAGGATGGACTGCGGGGGATGACCTCGAATCCATCCATCTTCGAGAAGGCGATTGCGGACAGCCACG
>CAZSBE010000211.1:0-3021 GCA_964604955.1 uncultured bacterium | reverse complement strand
GCCGTCGAACCTGGCCACCTTGCGGGGGTCGAAACCGGCAAAAGCTCTCCTGTAATTCTCGCGCTTGTTGAGAATCGTGCTCCAGCTGAGCCCGGCCTGGGCTCCGTCCAGAACAATGAACTCGAAGTGAATGATGTCGTCGTGCACCGGCACGCCCCACTCCTCATCATGATATTTGACGTAGCGCGGCCCGGATTTGTCCGAGGCCCACGGGCATCTTCCGACTGTCGGCTCGCGCCTTGCGGCCATGATTGTCGCCCCTTTCCTGTGTTTACCTTACGAAACCCTAACATGTTTCGCAATCCGATGGTACAATGTGTTGTCCGAATCAGCGGGAGGAGCTCCGTGGACGAGAAGACATTGAAGCGAGATACTGCATATGTGAACCGAGTGAACATATTCTACCGGGACACGCTCGCCGGCGACCGCACCGTACTCTGCCTTCACGGCAGATGGGGCCGGGGAGAGACGTGGGTCGACTTCATGGCGCGGTACCGGGACCGTTACCGGATCATCGCGCCCGACCAGAGAGGTCACGGGCTCAGCGACGGGCCCGAGGGGATCTATTCAGGGGAAGTAATGGCCGAGGACATGCATGAGCTCCTGAGGGAGCTGGGATGCGCCCGGGCGATAGTCGTCGGCCACTCCATGGGCGGCCGGGTCGCCGCCACCCTGGCGGCACTTCATCCCGAGTCGGTCGCGGCGCTCGCCATACTGGACGAACCGGCGGGCACGCCGGGCCACACCTTCAAACTCTCAGGCAACGGAACGCCTGTCGACCCCCTCACGAGTGAATGGCCGACGCCGTATTCCACTTACGAAGAGGCGCTGAGCGACCTCAAGGCCAGGTTTCCGAGAGAGACCAACGTGCGCTACTTCCTGGAGAGCCTCGAGGAAAACGCGAACGGATACGACTTCCTCTTCTCCCGCTATGCCATGGGCGCGCTCTCGCGGGACTATCACGACTGGTACGATCTGCTTCCTCTGATCAGGTGTCCCGCGCTCCTGGTGAGAGCGGATGAGAGCTGGTGCCTTTCCGCGGAGGAGGCCGCCAAGATCAGGCAGGCCCTTCCCGGCTGCACCTATTTCGAGGTGTCGGGGTCGGACCATATGGTCTATGCAGACAATCCGGAGGGGTTCTTCGCAGGCTTCGAGCGATATATGATGTCACTTTCGTAATACCTTGCAAAATAACCAGATAGGTTGGCGACAATCCGGCTCCGGCTGTCCGGACGCGACGCCGCAGCCTTCAGGCTTCGCTGGAGAGCGAGTACATGAGGTACCTGTGCTCTCCGCGCAGGAAGCTCTGCTCTTGCTTCATGCCTATCTTCTCCGAGACCTTGATCGAAGCTGTATTGTCGGGCCTTATGAGGCTGATGATCCGCGGCATATGGAGCGTGAAGAGCGCGAAATCCCGGACGGCCCTCGCCGCCTCGGACGCCAGGCCCCGGCGCCAGTAGTCGCTCCGGAAATCGTACCCGAGTTCCACCTCCTGCATGCCGAGCACTTCCATGTGCTCGAGACCGCAGTCGCCCACGATGACGTGGTCGTCCTTGTGAATCGCCGTGAACAGCCCGTATCCGTGCTTCTGCTGGTGGATTATGTTCCGCCAGACCCACTTCTCCATCTGGTCGCGGTTGAAGGGGGCAACGCCGAAGGACTTCATGACTTTGGGATCTGAGAATATCTTGAGCAGCCCGTCCACGTCTTCGGGCTTCATCTGCCTCAGTATGAGGCGCCTGGTCTCGAGCAATCAAAACCCCCGGACGGTTACAGTACCGTTGACGGCGGAGAGGCCGATAGTGCCGTCGCCATCCCCGAGCCTTCCGGTGAGCGAAGTAGGCGTGGACACGACGTCCTCGAGCGACAGACCGCTGACGCTGAGGGACCCGTTCACCACGCTCGCCGAGAACATGGCCGACGTGCCCGCCGGTATGTCCATGTCCACCTCGCCGTTCACTACATTCAAACTCAACAGGCCGCCTGAGGGCAGGCTCACATCGCCTTCAATCCGCCCGTTGACGACGCTCCCTTCAACGCTCGCAGTTATCCCATCGAGTTCGATCGTCCCGTTCACCGTCTGCACTGTTATGGGCCTGGCTATGGAGCCGATCGATATGTGTCCGTTGACCTCAGCCGCGCTGACCGCAAGGTCGGTGGGGATGATGATCTCGTAATCGACCTCGTAAACCCTCCCGTCGGAGTCATCCGGCTGGTAGGTGTCTGCGCTGACGACCCCGGCTATGTTCTCGACCTCGACCGTGAGGGAATCGAGGTGCTCCAACGCGTCATCGACGCTGAAGGACTTGACCCGCCTGACGCCCTTGACGACGATGGAGTCCGACAGCGCCGAGCCCGCAATACTGATCTCCCCGTTTACGCCCGACACTTCGAGGAGTACCTGCTCGGAGACCTCGAACCTGTAATAAAAGGGCTCGGTCGCAGCCTTGTACCCATCCGTGTCCGTCACGCTCTCACTGCAGCCCGAGACGAGCAAGGGGAGTCCCAGGAGCAGCGGTATTGCAATCCTCATAAGCGCTTTTCTCATCGGCAATCCTCCGCTTGCGGGCCGGCTAGACTGTAGCACCACCGGCGGCGAATGTCAAAAGCGCGCCGCGCCTAACGGGACGGCGCCCGGGTGGCGGTCTGGAGTAGTACTATACCCAGTATGATTGACGCCAGCCCGACGGCTATCCTCAGATCGACGTGCTGCGTGCCTCGCGCAAGGCCCAGAAGAGTCCCGGCAAGCGGAGCCAGGGCGAACGCGATAGCGAGCGTCACGCCCAGGTTCTCGGAACTTGCGAGGGCCGAGTAGAAAGCCCACATGCCGAGGCTGCCCGCCACTACGCCGCCCGCGATGACGATGGTCACCCAGGCTCTCGTGTTGGAGGGGTCGGCTATAGACTTCCAGGCGGGAATGGACACCAGCCCCAGGATCACGACGGCAATGGCCGTGCGGAGCGTGATGCCGGCGATGGGCGGGAGCCCGAGCTTCTGGAGCGCAGCTTTCTCGAAATACCC
>CAZSBE010000210.1:0-3075 GCA_964604955.1 uncultured bacterium | reverse complement strand
CGTCGGAGAGTTTCAACATGGCCTATCTGGCAATCCGCGGGAGCGGGGCGGTGAACGGTGTGAGTCGCTTGCACGGGGAGGTGAGCCGGAACATCTTCGAGCCGCTCTTTCCGCACTGGCCGGAGGAGGAAGTGCCGGTCGGACATGTGACCAATGGAGTCCACGTTCCGACCTGGGACTCGGCCGAGTCCGATGATCTATGGACGGAGGCCTGCGGAGGGGACCGCTGGCAGGGGACGGCGAACACTCTGGAGCAGGACATCCGCCGGGTCTCCGACGCCAGGCTCTGGCAATTTCGTACAGCTGCCAGAAAGTCTCTTGTTGAATACGCCCGCGAACGGTTGTCCCGGCAACTGACCTCCACAGGCGCTTCACCGGAGGCTGTTGACGGGGCGAAACTCCTGTTCGACCCCAACGCATTGACGCTGGGTTTTGCGCGCCGCTTCGCGACCTACAAGAGACCGAACCTGCTGCTACGCAACCCGGCGCGTTTGCTGCGCCTCCTGGCTGATCCCGAGCGCCCGGTGCAGATCATCATCGCCGGCAAGGCCCATCCGGAGGACCAGGCGGGGCAGGACCTTATCCGTGAATGGACGAGTTTCATCCGAAGGCCGGAGGCCCGGGCCCACGCCGTCTTCCTGAGTGACTACGACATGCTGTTGACGCAGCGCCTGGTGCAGGGGGTGGACGTCTGGCTCAACACGCCGCGCCGCCCCTGGGAAGCGAGCGGTACGAGCGGAATGAAGGTGCTCGTAAATGGGGGCATCAATCTCTCGGAATTGGACGGCTGGTGGGCGGAAGCATATACGCCTGAGGTGGGGTGGGCGCTGGGGGACGGCCGGGAGCATGGCGACGATCCCGCCTGGGATGCTCTCGAGGCAGATGCGCTTTACGACCTCCTCGAGCGGGAGGTGATCCCGGAGTTTTATACCCGGGACGGGAACGGCATTCCCGCCGCATGGGTCAAGCGAATGCGGGAAAGCATGGCGCGGTTGACGCCGCGCTTCTCGGCCAGCCGTGTGGTGCGCGAATACACCGAGCAATACTATCTCCCTGCTGCCTCAGCTTACCGTGAGCGCGCCGCTGATAAAGGCGTGGTGGGCAGGCGGATTGTCGATTGGCGCCAGGCACTGGAGCAGAAATGGGCCAGTCTGCGCTTCGGCGATGCAAGAATCCAGGCCAAGGACAAGCAGAATATGTATGAGGTTGAGGTCTATCTCAATGACCTCGACCCGGAGGCGGTGCGGGTGGAGCTCTATGCCGACGGGACTAAAGGCGATGGCGAGGTGCGGCTGGAGATGGAACGCGTTCGCCAACTGCCCGGCGCGCCGGGCCGCTATGTCTACAGCGCGGCTGTGTCGGGGGCTCGCCCACCAGCAGACTACACGGCGCGAGTAGTGCCATACTGCGATGGCGTCGCGATCCCGCTGGAGGACGCCCGGATCCTGTGGCAGCGATGATCCGATCGAGGAAGACGAGACGATGAGGAAAGTGACTGCAATCACCTGCTTGTTTCTGGATATCGGCGGTGTCCTGCTCACCAACGGGTGGGATTATCATGCCCGAAGACGGGCTGCGGCCAACTTCAATTTGGAACCGGCCGAGATGGAGGAAATGCACCACTTGACATGCGACACCTACGAGGAGGGAAGGCTCACGCTGGGAGAATACCTGAGTCGGGTGGTCTTCTACAAAAAGCGGCCATTCACCCTGGCGCAGTTTCGGCAATTTATGTTCGCGCAATCGAAACCTCACCCCGAGATGATCGAGATGGTTGCCGATCTCAAGGTCCGGCATGGGCTGAAGATCGCCGCGGTCAGCAACGAAGGGCGCGAGCTGAACGCGTACCGCATTCGGAAGTTCAAGCTGGACGGACTTATGGATGCTTTTGTCTCTTCCTGCTTCGTCCACACCCGCAAGCCTGACGCGGACATCTTCCGGCTTGCGCTGGATATCGCCCAGGTGCGGGCCCGGCAGGTAGTCTATGTGGAAAATACCCGGATGTTCGTCCAGGTCGCGGAAGGTCTGGGGATTCGAGGCATTCTTCACGAGAATTGCAGGTCGACGCGCGCGAAACTGGCTTCGTTTGGACTACGGAGCGGCGAGGGAGTCATGCATGAAACCAGCTGACTCGCGCATCCTGACGATCAATCTGGGGCTTGGCTGAGAAACGGAGAATCGAACCATGAAGGCAGAAACTCTTTCCCCGGAACTGCTCCGGAAGATAGATGCATACTGGCGCGCCGCCAACTACCTCTCAGTCGGCCAGATCTATCTCTTCGATAATCCTCTGCTTCGGGAGCCGTTGAAAATGTCTCACGTGAAGCCCCTGGTGGTCGGACACTGGGGCACGACACCGGGCCAGAACTTCATCTATGTGCATTTGAACCGGGTAATCAAGAAGTATGACCTGGACATGTTTTACATCGCCGGGCCCGGTCACGGCGGACCGGCGCTGGTGGCCAATACTTACCTCGAAGGCACGTACAGTGAAGTCTATCCGAACATCAGTCAGGATCTGGCCGGGCTCAAGAACCTGTTCAAGCAGTTCTCGTTCCCCGGGGGGATTTCCAGTCACGTTTCGCCTGAGACGCCCGGGTCGATTCACGAAGGCGGCGAGCTGGGGTACTCGCTCAGTCATGCCTTCGGGGCCGCGTTCGACAATCCCAATCTGATCGTCGCCTGCGTTGTCGGCGACGGCGAGGCCGAAACCGGTCCCCTGGCAACTGCATGGCAGTCTAACAAATTTCTCGACCCGATTACCGACGGAGCCGTGCTGCCCATCCTGCACCTCAATGGCTACAAGATCAGCAACCCGACCGTACTGGCACGCATCGAGCATGAGGAACTGGAGCAATTCCTGCGAGGCTGTGGCTGGATGCCCTACTTCGTGGAAGGCGATGAGCCGAACGAGATGCATGAGCTGATGGCCGGTACTCTGGAGAAGGTCATCGAGGGAATTCGGAAGATCCAGGGCAATGCAAGGAAGAAGAACGACACCGCTCGACCGCGCTGGCCATTGATCGTCCTGAGGTCACCCAAGGGCTGGACGGGACCGAAAGTCGTCGATGGCCT
>CAZSBE010000209.1:0-3101 GCA_964604955.1 uncultured bacterium | reverse complement strand
CTACCGCTTCTACGGAAGCCTGCTGGCGCGCGTATTCGGCGAGGACCCTGGCCGCATTACGCCGGCCCTCGAGCAGCAGGACGGCAAGGACTTCGTTCCCGCGAAACCGGCGGTGCTCTTCGGCCATCATTTCGCCTCCATAGCCGGGGGCGGCCCCGTCGTGGGGCCCACCGTCGCCCTGATATTCGGGTACGGGCCGGCGTGGCTGTGGATCGTCGTCGGGGCCATACTCATCGGGGGCGTGCACGACTTCGCATCCCTCTTCGTGAGTATGAGGGAAAGGGGGCGGTCGATCGCCGAGATAGCCGGCCTCTACCTGGGCCGCGGGGGCTTCGTGCTCTTCATATCCTTCGCAATAGTCTATATCCTGCTCGTCACGTCGGCGTTCCTGCAGATGACCGCAACGGCGCTGACGTCCCTCGTCCCGGCCGACGCGCTGGGAATGGAGGCGGGAGGCTCTCTTCTCAAAACCGTCATGGAGGGCGGCGTGGAGAAGGTGCGAATAGGGGGGATAGCTTCGACCTCAGTCATAGTCATAACGGCGTTCGCGCCGCTGCTGGGCTGGCTTCTCTACAGGAGACGCGCCAGGACCTGGCTCATGGCCGTCCTCGCCGTTCTCATATGCGCTCTCTCGATAAGGGTGGGCCTGTCGCATCCGCTCAACATAGGCCCGGACGCCTGGATGATAATACTTTCCGTATACGTGTTCTTCGCCTGCGGCATCCCGGTTTACCTGATCCTGCAGCCGCGCGATTTCACCAATTCCTTCATCCTCTACGGCGGCATTCTGCTGCTCCTCGCCGGCGCGGTCGGGGCCGGGTTGAGGGGAGTCCAGCTGGCGGCGCCCGCCTTCGACGCGGCGGCCGGGAAAGCCGCCCTCGGTCCGGTATGGCCTTTCCTCTTCATCACCATTGCCTGCGGGGCCATATCGGGCTTCCACGCGCTTGTGGCCAGCGGCACGACTTCCAAGCAGATCACGGGCGAGAGGCAGGCGAGGCGAATCGGCTACGGCGGAATGCTCCTCGAGGGCCTGCTCGCGGTATGCGTGGTGACGGCCGTCGCGAGCGGCATATCCTTCGGGACTTTCAAGAGCATTGTCTTCCCGGAAGCGGGGCGGTCCAATCCCATACTGGGCTTCGCCATGGGGATGGGCGGCTTCCTCGAGGGGGGGCTCGGCATCAACCGGACCTACGGCACCGTGTTCGGCATTCTCATGGTGGAGGGCTTCGTGGTGACGACACTGGATACGGCGGTGCGGCTCAACCGGTACCTGCTGGAGGGCATCTGGAAAAGCGCCTTCAAGGAGCCCCCGGGGATCCTCCGCTCGTATTACTTCAATTCACTCATATGCGTGGTGCTCATGTTCGTGCTCGCCAGGACGAATGCCTTCCTCGCCATCTGGCCGGTTTTCGGAACGGCCAACCAGCTGCTTGCGGCCCTCACGCTCATGTGCGTGACCGTGTGGCTCAAGGCCCGGAAAAAGCCCTATATCTTCGCTCTCGTACCCGCGCTCTTCATGCTGGCCACGACCACGGCCTCGCTCGTTATGCTCCTTCGGGACAGGTACTTACCTCAGGGCAATTTCGTGCTGGCTGCCGCCGCTATGTTGTTGCTCGGGCTCTCGGTTGCGTTTATATTCATACAGGTCAGGGTGCTGAGGAGAGGTGGTGAAGTTGGATAAGAGGAAGATAGAAACAGGTTCGGCGCCGCCGGCCATAGGTCCCTACAGCCAGGCCATAAGCGCAGCGGCCTCCCGGTTCGTGTTCGTCTCCGGCCAGATACCCCTGAGCCCTGCGGGCGAGATGGCGGGCCGGACGGCGGCCGAGCAGGCCGAGGCATGCCTTAAGAACATCAGCGCCATACTCGACGCCGCGGGCTGCGGCATGGACTCGGTGGTGAAGGTGACGGTCTACTTGAAGAGCATGGATGACTTCGGGGCGGTCAATGAAGTGTACGCAAGGTTCTTCGAGCCGCCCTGCCCCGCGAGAGCGTGCATCGGCGGCCTGGAACTCCCGAAGGGCGCCCTGGTCGAGATCGAGGCCGTCGCGGCGGTCTGACCCGCCCGCGGCACGGCCGAGTATTCGAGAGGAAGAAATGACTGACAAGAGGAAAAGGCTCACCCAGATGGTAAGCTGCTCGGGCTGAGCTTCCAAAATAGGTCCGGGCGACCTAAGCGAAATCCTTAAAGGTATAGCTAAGCGCAGGGTACCGCGGCTTCTCGCAGGCGCCAATACCCTGGACGACGCCGCCGTGTACCGCCTGTCGGCCGAACTGGGGCTCCTTGCCACGGTTGATTTCTTCACGCCCGTCGTCGACGACCCGAGGCGCTACGGCCGCATCGCCGCGGCCAACTCCCTGAGCGACATCTACGCCATGGGCGGCAGGCCTTTTCTGGCGCTGAACGTGCTCTGCGGTTCAACCGAAGCCCTGCCGGCGCGCGAGATCAGGGAGATACTGAAGGGCGGCGAGGAGAAGGTGAGAGAGGCCGGCGCAGTCGTGGCCGGCGGCCACTCGGTGGAGGACAAGGAGCTCAAGTACGGCCTGTGCGTGCTCGGGACGGTCGGGCCGCGCGAGGCGGTTTTCAACTCCGGGGCCAGGCCGGGCGACGCGCTCATACTCACCAAGCCCCTGGGCATAGGCCTGATGACCACCGGGATCAAGTTCGGCGATCTCCCGGCGCGCTCGATCTCGAAGGTGACGAAGGTCATGGAGGAGCTGAATGCCGCGCCATCCAGGGCCATGATGAAGGTCGGCGTCAACGCGTGCACGGATGTCACCGGCTTCGGTTTCCTGGGCCATTTGCAGGAACTGGCCTCGGCTAGCGGGGTTGATATAGAGGTAGAGGCGTCCCGCGTGCCTGTGATGCCGGAGGCGTATGATATGCTGGAAGCCAAGGCCATTCCCGGGGGGCTGTGGACCAACAAGCACCACTTCTCGCGCTGGGTCAGGGCCGAGGGGGTGGAGCCCGGCCTTCTCAATATCCTCTACGACCCGCAGACCTCGGGCGGTCTCATAATAAGCTTGAAGGCCTCCAGGGCCGATAACCTGATGCGGAGGCTTAAGCGGGCGGGAGTGAAGCACGCTTCGGTGATAGGGAAAGT
>CAZSBE010000208.1:0-3126 GCA_964604955.1 uncultured bacterium | reverse complement strand
GGTTGCCTGCAAGGCCGCGCTCAAGGCGGGCGACCGGCTCAATGACGAGGAAGTCGATTCCCTCATAAGACGGCTCTTCGAGACGCGCATGCCCTTCGCCTGCCCTCACGGGCGGCCCACCATGATAAGGCTCTCCTGGGAGGAGATAGAAAGAAGGTTTCTGAGAAGGTGAATCAGGAGAGGCCAAAACCCACCCTTGTGCTGGTCGGCGCCACCGGTACAGGCAAGACCGACGTTGCGGTGCATCTTGCCGGAGAGTACCTTCCGGGCGAGATAGTCTCGGCCGACTCGCGGCTCGTATACCGCCACATGAACGTGGCGACCGCCAAACCGACCCCCGAGATGATGGCGTCCGTGCCGCATCACATGATCGACCTCGTCGACCCCGACACGCAATACACGTGCAAGGAGTTCCAGACCGAAGCCAGGCGCATAATTCACGACATTCTCCGGCGCGGCCTCACGCCCATAGTCGTCGGGGGCTCGGGGCTTTACGTAATGGCCCTGACCGACGGCGTCTTCGACGGCCCGTCGGCCAATGACGATGTCAGAGAGAGGCTGACGAAGGAGGCTGAAACCTGGGGACCGGAGCACTTGTGGGAGCGGCTCGAGGAGGTGGACCCCGAGAAGGCGGCCCGGACCGACCCCGGCAACACCGTGCGGGTCATACGGGCTCTGGAGGTCTTCGAGATCACCGGCGAGAAAATGAGCGACCTGGAAAAAGACGTCACGCCCCTGGACGTGCCCTTCGTCAAGATCGGCCTGCGCCGGACCACCGAGGACCTCAACCGCAGGATAGACCAGAGGGTCGACAGGATGATGGAAGACGGGCTCCTCGCGGAGACCAGCGCCCTCGTTGCGACCGGCTACGGGAACTGCCTCTCCGTCATGAACACCCTCGGCTACCGCGAGCTCATCCACCACCTCAAGGGGCAGACCACGCTGGGGGACGCCGTCGACCTCATCAAACTCCACACGCGCCGCTTCGCCAAGCGCCAGGGCACGTGGTTCAGGAAGGATTCCGGCATCCGTTGGATCGATGTGAGACAGGACGCCACGATTTCGGCCATCGCCCAGATGGTCTTCCACGAATATAATAGAGCACTCTAGGCTCAGACCCCGCTTCAGGATGAGTCCGCTGTATCGCCTTGTGACATTGCATTCTGCGAGGTTATTGCATTCTGCATTGACGCGTGAATGCGGGCATGCCAGCTCCCGCCCTCGTCCGTCTATCTACTCGCTTGTTGCGCAAGGACTTGCGCCTGGCCGGTTGCCTGTCCGGCAATGGGTGGGGGTGGCACGCCGCTTGCGAAGGGGTAGTGACGGACGATCACAAGGGGGGACTGGGCGCGTGCCACTTTTATTCAACAGAGGCCGTCTGAGCGACGTGGGGCCGCTGCCACACAGCTTTGGCCCGCGGACACCCGGGGGCAAGGTGGAGCCGCGCGGCATTATCTTCGAGGACATCATCGGCACGAGCCGCAAACTCAAGGACGTCATCGACCTCTGTAGGCAGATTTCAGAGGCATACTTCGTCACAGTACTGATCTCCGGGGAAACGGGAACCGGCAAAGAGCTCTTCGCGAGGGCTCTCCACAATACCGCCTTCAACACAGGCGGCCCGTTCGTAGAGGTCAACTCGACTGCCATCCCCGAGAACCTCCTGGAGGCCGAGCTGTTCGGCTACGAGTCAGGCGCTTTCACGGATGCAAAGGGGCTCAAGAAGGGTCTGCTGGAACTGGCTCACGGGGGGACCCTCTTTCTCGATGAGATCGGTAGCATGAGCATGAACCTCCAGGTGAAGATCCTCAATGTTCTCGAAGAGAAAAGGTTCAGGAGGCTCGGCGGCAGGCAGGATATAGAGGTCGGCGTCAAGATAATCGCCGCCACGAACACCAATTTGCAGGCGGCTATAAGGGACGGCTACTTCCGGGAGGACCTGTACTACAGGCTGGCTGTCGTGTCGATTGAACTCCCGCCGCTCAGGGAGCGAGGCAAGGACGTGGTCCTTCTGGCAGAGCACTTCCTCAAGGTCTACTGCGAACAGCACGACAGACCGCCCAAGTTCCTGTCGGCTTCCACCGGGAGGCTCCTGATGTCCTACGACTGGCCGGGCAACGTTCGTGAGCTGAGAAACGCCATCCAGCGCGCCGTCATTCTCTCTCGGCACGACGAGATCAGGCCGGCGGACATAACACTCGGCGTCAGGTCACATACCAACCTTAGCGCGAGAGACAACGCGGACGGGAGGATCAGGATCGAGATCGATCCGAATAACACGTCCCTGGATGAGGTGGAACGCGAGATAATAATGAAGGTACTTCAGACCACCGGGGGCAACAAGTCCAGAGCGGCCGGCCTGCTGAAGATATCCAGGCCGCGCCTGCTGAGAAGAATAAAGCACCTCAGTGTCGATCAGAAGAAAGAACATAACTCCGTATGCAAACACATGGGAGATGCTTGATGAGTCTTGAAGAGATCGAAAGGAAAGCGTCAGGCTTCATGAAGGGCGTCTGCGATCCGGACGAGAAGGATAAGATCCTATCTGAACTCGACCGGCTGGCCGGGGAGCTCAGAGACCGCCTCGCCGGCGGGGATTATGGCTCGCCGGCCGAGGGTCCGACGTCCACCGCGGCGATTGCAGGGCGGATATCCGGTGTTCTCGCGCAGTTGGGTGAAAGAGACAGCGCGCTCGCTGCGCTTGATGTCGCCGTGCAGGTCTACCGTATGGGCAAGATGTCCGCTGATCTGGCCGAAGCCATCATGGACAGGGGCCGGCTCCTTCGCGTCGGGGCTATGTGGGATGATGCGGTGAAGAACTATGAGATGGGGCTCGACATCTACACGCAGATGGGCGACTCGAAGGGCATGGCTGAAATGCACAACGCCCTGGGCATTATCAACTTCGAGAGCGGCGACTGGGGAGAATCCGAGAAGCAGTATCACAAGGCGCTCGAGCTCATAGAGGACAAGCACCCGCTGATGAGGGCGAAGATAAACAACAATCTCGGCGCGCTTTACAACGCCCGCGGCCAGTGCGACCTCGCCATAAGCAGCTACATGAGGTCCGTTCCCGACTTCGAACGAACGGGCACCGATTTAGGGCTGGCCCAGGCCTTTCACAAC
>CAZSBE010000207.1:0-3158 GCA_964604955.1 uncultured bacterium | reverse complement strand
ACTAGGGGGCTTGCCGAGATCACGCGGCTCGGCGTCAAGATGGGGGCGAGGCAGCAGACCTTCGCGGGGCTTGCGGGTATAGGCGACCTCATCACCACCTGCACTTCGCAGCACAGCCGTAACCGCTATGTCGGCCAGGAGCTCGGCAGGGGACGGAAGCTTAAGGAGATACTCGATGGCATGGTGATGATCGCCGAGGGGGTCCGCACCACCCAGAGCGCCGTCGGGCTCGCCGGGAAGTACGACGTCGAGATGCCCATATCGGAGGAAGTTCACAGGATTCTGTTTGAAGATAAACCGCCAAAAGAAGCGATTAAGGATCTCATGCTTAGAAGTCCTAAGCCAGAGGTATGGTGGTAGAGCAGGAGCAGGATATGAGGAAAAAGACACCGGATAAGCTCTACTATTCGATCACGGAGGTTTCCGAGCTTACCAGCGTCAAACCGCATGTGCTCAGGTACTGGGAGACCGAGTTCAAGGCCCTGAAGCCCAAGAAGAACCGGGCCGGAAACCGCACTTACCGCTCGAGCGACATCAAGCTCGTGATGCTCATCAAGAGGCTTCTCTATGACGAGGGCTTCACGATTGCCGGAGCCAAGAAGAGGCTTCTCGAGACCAAGAGCGCGGCGGACAAGATGAAGGTGCCGGCGCCCAAGGGTAAGCGGGCCAGGCTCATCCAGGGGCTCAAGAAAGACCTGATGGAGATGCAGAAGATCCTCGACTCCGTAAAGTAGCAAAGACGGGGTCAGGTCTCAAAATGCACAAGGGGTCAGGTCTCGAAATGCACAATGTCCGCGGTGCAGCAAGGAAGGGACCGGACCTGAGAGAGCGTAATCGCAAGGCAGAACAAGAACCCCGGTGCAGGAACTGAAGTCGCGCAGCCGGGCGGCGGCCCGGAGGAATTGACTTGAAAGCCGCCGTCCCGTATTATAGGTTTAGTCTCAAGCATGGTCGGGGCGTGGCGCAGCCTGGTAGCGCACTGGCATGGGGGGCCAGTGGTCGCTGGTTCAAATCCAGTCGCCCCGACCACTTTCTTTTTCTCGCGTCTCTCACATCTCTATAAGCGGCGAGGGCGGCATTGAGGAGCAGAACCAAGAGGATACCTCCGGCTGTTGTCATTGCCTTCTTCGCGCTCTTTCTTGTGCCGGGCTCGCCTGCGGCACTCGAGGCCGACAGCCTCAACCAGGATTTCACAGGTACCCTCGGCGACTACGAAATCTCGGGGATCGTCGGAAACACCTCCTACGAGCGTCTCGAAGGCGTGGTGGTTTCTCTGACGGGTGATGCCGAAATGACCGACACCACCGACGCCGAGGGGATCTACGCGTTCACGGGGCTCGTGACCGGCGACTATGTGGTCGAACCCTGGCTTGAGGGCTGGAGTTTCGAGCCGGCCCGGAGGACCTACACCGGGCTCGACGCCGATAGCCTGAACCAGCATTTCATAGGAACGCAGGTCGCGTTCAGAATATCGGGACATGTGTTCACATCCACCATGTCTCTCGTCGAAGGCGTCGTCGTGGCTCTCTCGGGGGATGCCACTATGGCGGACACCACGGACGCCGAAGGCTTCTACTCGCTCGCGGGGCTTCCAGCCGGCAACTACATGGTCACGCCTTCAATGCGGGGTTATGACTTCAGCCCGGCCAGCCGGACCTTCGACTACCTTCTGGCCGACCACGATCATGAGAACTTCATTGCCGCCGCCCTTGGGGGGAGCGTGAAAGTGGTCGGGGGTCAGAGCGGTTATGTCGACCCCGCCCGCGGCGAGAAGGCAACCGTGATAGTGCTGCCGCGCGTTCCGGGCTCGGTGCTCATCACGGTCTACACGCTGCGGGGCGAGACCGTGTTCGAGGCCAGGCACCCCGTCGAGGCGGATGAGGAGAACACGTTCGAGTGGGACTGCACCAACCGGGATGGGCAGGCCGTGGCCCCGGGCGTCTATGTTCTTAGAGTGGACGGCGCCGGGATGACCGAGACCAGGAAGATAGCGGTGGTAAGATGAAAGGCCTGATGCGCATCGGTGGAAGGAAGCGAGCGGCCGGTGGCTCGTCCGCCGATCTCGACGCACCGAGATCTCTTGCGGCAGCGGCGATGCTTTGCGCCGCCCTGCTGGCACTCATCGGCGCAGGTTTGCTGGCGATGCTTGCCGGGCCTGCGGCGGCCGGGGGCGATGAGGGCACTTCGGGCGGCATAACGCTCACCTTCCCTTCGGGCGCGCGTGCCCTGTCCATGGCCGAAGCCTACACGGTCTCGGTCGGTGACATAAACGGCGTCTATTACAACCCTGCCGTGATCTCGGCCCTGGGCGCGATGGAGGTTTCGGTCTTCTACGGGCGGGGCTTTTTCGATGACGATTACGGCGGCATAACATGCGTTCGGCCCGCCGGGCCGGGCGCCCTGGGAGCGAGCCTCAAGTACTATACGACCGGCGGGATTGCCCTGGATAACGGTGAGAACGTGCGCACGGTAACAGGCATGAGCGATTATCTCCTGGGCCTCTCCTATGGCGCCCGCGTCTGGGATGCGGTCGGCATCGGCGGCACGCTCAAGGTGTTAAGGTCGACGCTGGTCGAGGACTTCGCCGCAACTTCGGTGGCGGCCGACATAGGGCTCACTTATAGAGTGGGAGAGAGCGGCTTCTTATTCGGCGCCTCCCTTGCCAACCTGGGAAGCGACCTCAAGTACCGCGACTCGGGCGTGCCTCTTGCCTGGGCCGCTGGCCTCGGGGCTCTTTACCATGGCGTCTTCCTGAAAGCGCCTGCATCTGCCGCCGCCGACATTGTCCAGGCCCGGGAGGGGAGCCTGAGGTCGAGGATCGGCCTGGAGATCAGGCCCGGCGGACATCTCGCGGTGAGAGTGGGTTACAAGTTCGGCTACGACAGCGACTCCTTCACGGTGGGCCTCGGCGTCCGGGCCGGGAAGTTCGACGTCAACTACGCCGCCGGCATGGGTGCCGACCTCGATAACCTTCACCTCCTCCAGATCACCTACAAGTTCTAGCCCGGGATTTCCAGCGAGATCCGATTCGGCAGCACCTCGAGGTCATGACGCGAGGCCGCCTACAAGTTCCGGTTCCATCTCCCTCGCGGGTTTTGGGATTGCGCGGCCATGGCTCTTGCGGTAGAGTCGTTATGCATGCCCCACCGGGGCTTCAG
>CAZSBE010000206.1:0-3243 GCA_964604955.1 uncultured bacterium | reverse complement strand
TTAATCATAGGAATTTCGATTTCCCGACCTGATGCGACCTCATGGTATGCGGAGGTTTTTCCTGGGAAACCGGATCGGTGGGAGCCCTGGGTGCCGGGGGATTACTGCAAGATCAGGCTGTTGGGGTTAAGATCCGGTCTTGTGGCTGCCGCCGGCGATGCGGCGGGTTGCCTCAAAGCCCCATCAGGGCAGAGTTCTCCCTGTGACGGGCTTTGTGGGCCGTGCTAAGGTGATCGGAGTCAGTAGAGTTCCTCCTGCCGGGCGGGCGGTGGCGGCCTCTTAAGGGTGAAGGCAACTCCCAGGTGGTGGATTATCCTGTCGATGACTTCGTAGTCGGTGATGAAGGCTATGACCTTCATCTCGGCACCACAGGCGGGGCAGGTGAGTGGGTCGACCTCGTAGACTCTCCTTATGAGTTCCCTCCAGCCGGGCGAGGCTCTCTCGGATTGAGGCGCAAGAACCGGTATGGCCGATGCCGCCCGACCTCGCTTTCTCTCTTTGCCCCTGTGGGCGTTGGAGTAGAGACCGTAGTAGCGAATCATCACCTGTCCCTTATCGGGGATATGGGCGGTGACGCGGGCAATGAAGTCCAGGTAGTCCATCTCCACCTTATCGGCACCGCCCTTGCCGTAGCGGTAGACGACCTTGCCCTGGGTCCCATTGAATGAGAGGCGCCCCAGAGCCACGATGGGCTTGGCCATGTACCTGGCCACCCTCCGGGCGTCCCGGAGCGTCGTGGTTCTCACCTCGCTGTGGACATTGAATCCGGTGTGGCGCCAGGAGAGGATCTTATCCCGAATCTCGGGGCTTATGAGGTCCTTTGCCACCAGGAATGAGAGCACCTCGTGAGCGAAGATGCGGGCCAGGCCGGCATCATTGAAGACGGGGACGGGCTGGAAGGAGCCATCGCTTCTCAGACCTCCCTCTGTTACAAGCATATGGAGGTGGGGATGGAAGTTGAGGCGGTTCCCGAACGTCTGGATTACCGCTACCACCCCGGGCATGAGGTCTCTATCGGCATGGACCTTCATATACTTGGCCATGGCTGTTACCGCCACCAGGCATAGATCTCCGAGGAGCTTCCTGTTGTATCTGAAGAGGGGTCTTATCATCTTAGGGACAGTGAAGACCACCTGCCGGTGGGGCACGGGCACAAGGAGGTGCCTGCTCAGCCAGATGCTCCAGGACTCCCGCCGCATGGCATGGCAGGAGGGGCAGAAGTGCCTGGTCTTGCACGAGAAGGTGAGCAGGAACTCGCGGGCGCATGTCGGACATCTAATCCTGGCAAAACCGCACATGGGATTGGCGCAGTCCAGGTAACGCTCCACCACCTCCCGCACCACCGGCCGGAGGTATCCGTAGCGGCGCTGGAACAGGGTTTCATACCGGGCGAGGAAGGAATCGAAGTGGGTTGAGAGCACCCGGTAGAGCACGGTGCTCTCGGGATGCCGCTGCCTGTAGAGTGAAGCCATACAGGCAAGGAGGTATAACAACAATCGGGCCGGATGGCTTGTAGGGATGTAACCGCCAGCATAGCAAGGGACTACCTACAGGCAATGCTCTGAGGGGAAACTCATACTGTGTCAACTGGCGGTGACAACTGTCAATGGGGTGAGTCACCTGTGAATTACCAACAGCGCACATATAAAAAAGCCCGGTGGCGACCTACTCTCCCACACAGTTACCCATGCAGTACCATCGGCGCTGGAGGGCTTAACCTCCCTGCTCGGTAGGGCTCTTCGTTTCTGCGTAGTTGTGCCTGTCAATCGCGCTTCGAGGCAGGATTACTATTGATGAAGTCACGAGAAGTCTATAACCTCTATGAGGTGACATATTGAGGGGGTTACAGAATGACCGAGAGCGGTTTCAGCCCGAGATTCAATATCACCGACGCTGTCACGGCTGCATTGACCCAGATTGAACGGGCCCGAGGCTTTCTCGAAGCGGCCACTCTGTCGGAAGACTGGGTCCGCGCCATGGGCGAGCGAGCGCTCGTTCTGGAGGCTCACCATACAACCCACATCGAGGGTACACAGCTCACGCTTGACCAGGCCGAGCGGCTATGGGTGGGCGAGAGCGTGCCCGGCGCTGATTCAGACGACACACGGGAGCTCCTGAACTACAGGCGGGCCTTCGACCTGGTGTCCGAGTACCTTGACAGCGGCGCGCCGGTCACCGAAGGCCTGATTCGTGAGATCCACAAGAAGCTCGTTCAGGGGGTGCGTGGTGATGACGCTGCTCCCGGGGAGTACCGCAAGACCCAGAACTACGTCGTCAACTCTGCGACGGGTGAGACGATTTACACGCCACCACCAGCCGCTGATGTTCCTCGGCTCATGGCGGACCTGGTCGCCTGGCTCAATCAGGGCCAAGGCAGTCATCCCGTTCTTATAAGCGGTATCGCGCAGTTTCAGCTGGTACATATACATCCATTCCTAGACGGAAATGGCCGCACATCCCGGCTTCTTTCGACACTGTGCCTCTATCGTTCCGGCTATGATTTCAAACGTCTCTTCACGATAAGTGCGTACTACGATCGGGACCGCTCAGCGTTCTACAGGGCGATCCAGAGTGTCCGGGAGAACGATATGGACATGACTGTCTGGCTCGAGTACTTTGTGGAGGGACTCGCAGCACAAATGAGAGAAGTGACCAAAAGGGGCAAGCAGGTCATGCGCCTCGATATAGTGGCAAAGGATCAGAATCTCTCCGAGCGGCAAACCAGTCTACTCGGCCTTCTGCTTGAGCATGGCGATTTGGCCATCCAGGATTTCGAACGGCTGTGCCCCGAAGCCAATCGAAGGACCCTTCAGCGGGACCTGAAGACACTGATGGAGAGGAAGCTGGTCGCTGAAAAGGCCTCAAGCCCGACCGACCCCACCAAACGCTATGTCCTGGCAGCTGGGACCCTCTGATCGCGTACTAATCGCTTACTGTGACAAGCTGTGACACGCCACTATGACAAGCTGTGACATCCAGCTGTGACGGGAGCCTTGAGCCCTCAGACTTGCAGATAATGAGGTGAATATGCAATGGACCTGCCATGCTCATACTAGCTGGGGCGAGGTGTATGTCGGTCCGGCACTTCGCGGCAAGGCTAAGGACTCGGCAGCCATAAAAAAAGCCCGGTGGCGACCTACTCTCCCACACAGTTACCCATGCAGTACCATCGGCGCAGGAGGGCTTAACCTTCGTGTTCGAAATGGGAACGGGTGTGGCCCCTCCGCCATTGCCACCGGAACT
>CAZSBE010000205.1:0-3320 GCA_964604955.1 uncultured bacterium | reverse complement strand
GCAGGACCAAGAGCAGCAGGACCAGGAGCAGCAGGACCAGGAGCAGCAGGATCAGCGGCAACAGGGACAGCCGGAAAAGAAGGAAATAAGCGAGGACGAACTCCAGCGGATACTTGCGGCCATAGACGCAAGTGACAAGGAAACCCAGGAGGAGATCGCCAGAGAGGCCTCGCGGACGCGCAGGGTAGGCGGCAAGGACTGGTAACGATGACGCAAAAGCATTTGATTTCGGTGCCCGGGGCAGGGGCCTTGCGCCGGGCCGCAATGCTGGTGGCGCTGTGCGCCCTGCTCACAGGCACGCCGGCAGTCCGTGCTGCAGACTTCGGCGTTGAAGCCTCCGTAGACCGCAACGTGGTCGAGCTCGGCCGGACGCTGAGACTGACGATCACGGTTCTCGGTTCGTCGGGCGCGACCCGTCCCGACCTCGGCGACCTAGAGGGCTTTGAAGTCATGGGAACGTCGAGTGCGCAGAACATAAGCATGGTTAACCTCAAAGTCACCCGGTCGCTGGACATCACCTACACGCTTGCCGCCGTCGAGGAAGGCGATTTCACGCTGGGCCCTTTCGCGGTTAGATCGGGTGACGACATCGGCGAGACCGAGCCCATAAACGTCAAGGTGGTGCCCGCATCAGCCAGCGGCGCCCCCGCCCAGGGCCGCGCACTGCCGGCCGGCGAGCGGGCTGCCGATGACGCCGTCCGTGCCACTTCCACGGTGGACAAGAGGCGCGCTTACGTGGGCGAGCAGGTGACCTATACCCTGAGGTTCGCCTACCGGCTCAGAATGCTCCAGGGCATGGAGTTCATTCCTCCCGAGCATACGGGCTTCTGGTATGAGGACCTCGGCGATGCCGGGCCGGTCATAGAGGTGATCGACGGCATGCAGTACTACGTTGTTACGAAGAAACTCGCCTTCTTTCCTATATCGAGCGGGACCCACAGCATCGGGGAGGCGGGCATAAGATACGTGGCGGAAACGGGCGATCCATTCACGCGCGATCCCTTCAGCCTCTTCGGAAGAGACCCGTTCGGAAGGCTCCGCGGGCAGGAGGGCGTGGCGATGGCCGACCCGGTGAGCATCGAGGTGCTGCCGCTGCCCGAGGTGGGAAGACCGGGTGACTTCAGCGGCGCGGTCGGCAGCTTCGAAGTCAGCGCCCGGACGACAAGGGAAGAAGTCAAGGTGGGGGAGTCCATCACGCTCGTGGTCAAGGTCTCAGGGCACGGTAATCTCAAGTCGGTCGCGGACCTGTCCCTCCCGGATGTGCCCGGCTTCAGGGTGTTCGCTCCAAAGTCCAAACAGACATTGAGCGCCGAGCGCGGAGTCGTAGGCGGTGAGAAGCGGTTCGAGTTCGTGCTTGTCGCCGAGGAGCAGGGCACATTCACCATAGACGGAATCGGTTTTACGTATTTCGATAGCGCCCGCGGCCAATACGCCACGGCAAGGGCGGCGCCCATCGAGATTACGGTGCTTCCCGGGGACGCGGTGGTGGCAGCCCCGGACGGACGGACGACGGGGATAGACCTCGGACGGACGGACATCCGGCACATAATACGTCCGGACCGGCTCGGCTACGACCTGAGCCTCGCCCGCGGCCCGCATGCGCTGATTCTCTGGGCCATGCCGATCGTCGTCGGACTTGCTGGAGCGATGGTTAAGGTCCACCGCAAGCGGCAGGCGGCATGTGTCAAGGTTTCCGCCCGGCGGGCCTTCAAGGATCTCACAGCCGAGGTTAAACGCGCGGACGCGGCAGTGATGAAGGGCGGGAACAGGGAGGATGCCGCGGCGATCCTCTCGCGCGCCATCGCCAGGTACATAGCGGTGCGTAGCGGCTGCCGCGAGAGCAATGTCGACCTCGACTACGTGGAGTCTCTGAGCGCCCTGCCCGGGGAGACGAGGGGCAGGCTCACGAGCCTTCTCACCGCCCTCGACCAGGTGAGATTCGCCCCGGCCGGCCTCGGGGAGAGCGACATGGAGAAACTGCTGGGCGAAGCCGGCAGGATACTTGACGAGGTAAACAGGGAGTGGGAGCTTTGAGATTCACCCTGATCGTTCTCATCGTGCATCTGGCCGCCTCCGCGGCAGGGGCGGCGACGGGGCAGGCCCCGGACTCGCTCTTCATACGCGGCTGCGACCTCTATGAAGCGGGAGAATTCGCATCCGCCCTCAATGCATTTGAAGCCGCAAGTCACGGCAATATCGAAAGCGCCGCTCTCTATTACAACCTCGGGAACGCATTCTACCGGACTGATTCCCTGGGAAGGGCGGTCGCCAGCTATCGCCGCGCGCAGATGCTGGAGCCCAGGGATGAAGATATCAGAGCCAATCTCGAATTCGTGAGGACCATGGTGGGCACGAGGGACACGCTGGCGGCCCTGGCAGGCTCGAGCCCCGCGGACATCCCCCTCAAGTGGCTGTCCCCGAAGGAAGTCCAGACCGTGTTCTACGCGGCCTACTACCTGCTTGCCGCTGCCTTCCTGGGGCTTCTCTTCTTCAAGGGGCGCTCGCGGAGGCTCAGCCTCTATGCGCTCATAGTGCTCGCGGCGCTGACGGCTTCCTCGCTCGGCCTGTCCACGCACGCACAGTCGAGGTTCCATGATTCAGGCGGCGCCGTCGTAGTCGGTGAGGAAGTCGAACTTCGCTCGGGTCCCGGCAACGCCTTCGAGCGCATCGCCACGCTCCGCGACGGCGTGGAAGTCACGCTCAAGTCGAGAAGCGCCATGTGGATTGAAGTCGAGCTTCCCACCGGTGAGGTCGGCTGGCTCAAGGACGCCGACATCGAAATCATTTAGCCCTGCTCTCATGCCTGCCGCAGTCCATGCCGATAATTAAGTGCTATGAGGCTGGGGCATAGAACACCAAAACAAGACGATTTTCTGGGTGAATTGAGTCTGCTAATCCGCTCGAGGTACGGGCTCATCTGGGTCCGGACGGCCGAGCGGGAGCGGATGGAGAGCCTGCTGTATTATCTGGGGGACTCGCTTGACCTGCCTCTTTTCACCTGGACCTTAAACGGCGGCCTGAAGAGGTTCGATCTCGAAAAGCCCGTTTACCAAACGGGCGACCCCAAGGCCGCACTCGACCATGTTCTATCCTCCCGGTTTTCCGCTCTCTATCATTTCGAAGGCCTGGGTCCTTTCCTCGGCGACCCCGTCGTCGCGGCCAAGTTCGTGGACGTGGTGCGCTGCTTCACCGAGCGGAAGGGGGCCATAATCGCCACCGGCAACGACGTCCGCATCCCCGAGGCGGTGAAATCGCACTCGGCCGTCGTGTCCTTTCCCAGCCCGGGCCGGGAGGAGTTCGAGGAGCTGCTGCAGGACGTT
>CAZSBE010000204.1:0-3328 GCA_964604955.1 uncultured bacterium | reverse complement strand
CGGTCAGGGCCCACTACCTCCTCGGGACGGCTTACGAAGCGTCGGGATGGAACGAGAAAGCCATAGAGCAGTACGAGATATTCCTGGATATCTGGAAGGACGCCGACCCCGGTATCCCCGCGGTCGATGATGCCAGGGCGCGGCTTGAGCCGCTGAAATCCGCATCATAGCCGAGGCATGAAGATATGAACAGTCAGGAAGGTGACATGGCCCCGGATGAAACCCGGGCCTTCAAGAACCTCTCGCCCGGTACCATGATATCCCATTACAGAGTCGAGGAGAAGATCGGCGCGGGCGGCATGGGCGTGGTGTACAGGGCCGTCGACACCAGGCTGAGGCGCACTGTGGCTCTGAAGTTCCTTCCGCCCCACCTGCTGTGCGACTCGACCGCCAGGGAGAGGTTCGAGCACGAGGCGCAGGCGGCTTCCACCCTCAACCACCCCAACATAACCACTATATACGAGATCGATGAAGACGGAGGGCGCTGCTTCATAGCCATGGAATATGTCGACGGCGATTCCATCAAGGAAGTCCTCAAGGAAAAGAACCTCTTCCTGGACGAGGTTCTCGATCTGGCCATCCAGACCGGGGAGGGGCTGGCTGCGGCTCACAGAAAGGATGTCATCCACCGCGACATCAAGTCGGACAATATAATGGTCACCGCCGACGGCCGCGTCAAGATTATGGACTTCGGCCTCGCCAAGCTCCGCGGCGCCACGCGCCTCACCAGGACATCGACAACGGTCGGCACGCTGCACTACATGTCCCCGGAGCAAGCACAGGGCAGGGAGACCGACCAGAGATCCGACATTTTTTCTTTCGGTGTCGTCCTGTATGAGATGATCACAGGCCGCCTGCCGTTCAGGGGCGAGAACGAAGCCGCAGTCATCCACTCGGTGCTGAGCGACACCCCGGAGCCCCTGGCCAGATACAAAGCCGACGTGCCCGCCGGCCTCCAGAGAATTGTCGAAAAGGCCCTGTACAAAGATAAAGAAGAGAGATACCAGCACGTGGATGACATGGTGGCTGATCTCAAGCGCGAGAAACATGTTTCCGACCGCGTGGAAACCGTCCAGATACCCGCTGCACCGGCTGCCGACAAGCCCGGCAGGAGACTGCTGTGGTTCATAATCCCGGCGGCTCTCGTAGCTCTAGCTATCCTGCTCATTTTCATCTTCGAGCCCTTCCGTATAGAAATGGGCCCCGGGCGGGTCGCCGAGGCGCAGGAAAACTCCCTCGCCGTCATGTACTTTGAGAATGTCGTCGACCCCGAGGACTCGGACAAAACCGCCAGGATGATCGCGAGCCTCCTCATTACCGACCTTTCGGAATCTCAGTACATGTATGTCATCAGCCGCCAGCGCCTCTACGACATACTGAGCTCCCTCGGTAAAGAAGATCTGAAGGGGATCGATAAGGGCGTGGCTTCGGAGGTGGCCGGCAGGGCGCATGTGAAGTTCGTCCTCACGGGGGAGATACTGCAGGTAGAACCCAATCTGGTGATTACATCCGACATCTCAGATGCCGGGACCGGCAGGGTGGTCGCTACCCAGAGGGTTGAAGGTGAAGTGGGAGAGGACATCTTTGCGGTCGCGAACAAGCTGGGCCTGGCCGTGAGGGCCGATATGGACCTCCCCGAGGAGGCTCCCAGCGACCGGGGCGTCATGATCCCCGCCCTGACAACAGAATTCCCCGAGGCCTTCCGTTACTACACGGAGGCCATCGACTACATCCATAAAGCCTACTGGACAGAGGCGGACAGGAGCCTCAGGAAGGCGATTGAGATCGACTCCACATTCGCCATGGCTCACGGGGCTCTTTCAATGATAGTGGCCGAACCCGAGCAGGGCAGGCTCCTGGCAAAGGCTCTCAAGTACGCCGAAAATGCGAGCCCCAGGGAAAGGCGCTGGATAACCGCCGTACACGCCAAGTACACCGGAGATACTGAGCGGGCACTCAAGCTTCTTAAGGAGTTCATAGCGAGGTACCCGGATTCCGACAACGCCTATTACGCAATTGCCCAGATTTACAGAAACAACCTTGCCAATCCCGAGGAGGCCATTGTCTGGGAAAGGAAACTGATCGAGTTAAACCCCTATTTCAAGCCGGCCTATAATTCCATTGCTTATGCCTATGAGGAGATCGGAGACCTGCCCAATGCCATATGGGCGATTAACGAGTACATCGCGCTCGCCCCGGATGAAGCAAATCCCTACGATACAAGAGGCGATCTCTATGCATACAACGGCAAGATCGATGAAGCTATGGAGTCTTACAGATTAGCCAATACGAAGAAGCCGGGCTTCTCCACGCGCAAGCTGGGCATTATGCATCTTTACAGAAGGGAATACACCCAGGCGGAAGCCTGTTTCAGAGAGGTCGCGGCAACAGAAGACAGGCAGTGGAGGTCATACGGAAGGTACCTGCTGGCGGCTCTGCCCATGTATCAGGGGAAGCTCGAAGAGGGCATACGCACCGCACAGGATGGAATCGCGGCCGACAGGATGGAGAGAATATCGCCTTACTACGCCTATGAGAAATACCGGCTCATGGTAGATGCAAACCTCGCAGGCGGCGACTATGAGGCCGCTGTAGAGTGGGGCCGGAGGGGAATGGAGTTCAGCCTGGGGACGGACCAGGACTACGCGTACTACATGCTCTTTTATTTGCTCGCACTTACGGAAAGCGGCAGGCTGGATGAAGCGGAGACGCTGGCCGCACGGCTCATAAGGGAAATCGAGGAGGAATCCAGGCCCATATTGTGGTCGCAATGGCTGGCCATGGGCATTCTCGAGCACGGACGGGGGAACCTGGATGCCGCCATAAACTGCGTGAATAAGGCAATCCACGCGGCCCCGGAGCCGCTTTTCCACCTCTATGGCTTCCTCGCCCGGTATTCTATCGAGGCCGGCAGGGCCGGAGAAGCCGTGGATGCTCTTGAGTACGCCCTCGGAAGGTATGACGAGTACAGGCTGTCGGTGCCCACTTTCGCCGCAACTGCATATTACAGCCTGGGCATCGCCTATGAGATGTCGGGATGGAACGAGAAGGCCATGGAGCAATACGAGATATTCCTGGATATCTGGAAGGACGCCGACCCGGGCCTCAAGTCGGTCGAGGACGCCCGCGCAAGGCTCGAGCGCCTCAGGGCGGCATCATAGCAGGTCTTCACCGAACCCCGCCTGGACCCACCACTCATTTCCCGGCTACACCAGTACCGGCAACGGTTGCGGGCTCCCACAAGAAGTCCGAAATATCTTGATTTTTGCGCCGCTCATATGGTACAATATTACCTGAGAGCGGGGATGACCCGCTCTCATCACTTTAG
>CAZSBE010000203.1:0-3329 GCA_964604955.1 uncultured bacterium | reverse complement strand
AGGAAACGTGCAAGGAGTTCCTCAAGCACTATCCCGGCGATATACAGAGCCTCGAGACGCTCGGCAATATTTACCGGAGCCAGGGACGCACCGGGGAAATGATAGAAGTGTATGAAGACCTGACCCGGATAATGCCTGAGAATACGGCCTATTGGGGTCCCCTGATCCAGCACTACATGGACATCGAGGACTATGAGAAGGCCGGGGAACTGCTGGAGGCCGCTCTCAAGGAGAACACATACTACGCCTACGGCAACATCCGCTACGGTCAGGTTCTCCTCCACTACGGGGATGAGACCTACGAGAGCGGCGACAAGATTAAGGCGCTGCAATACTACGGCCAGGCGAAACTCCACTTCGAGAAGGCCAAGGTCGACGACCGCTATGTCGACGCCGCTTTCCGGCTAATAGACCAGACCAACCTCCGTATGGACAGAGCATCGTCGAGATAGCATCGGCCGCCTCCGCCTCCGTATGGACAGAGCATCGTCGAGATAGCATCGGCCGCCTCCGCCTCCGTGTGGACAGAGCATCGTCGAGATAGCATCGGCCGCCTCCGCCTGCCGGCGCGGGCGCCATGCTCCACCATCATTCCGGGAGTGAGTCCGGGCGGGACCTGACCTGTATTGCCACCTAGGCCGCGGCGGCCAGGGACTCTTCTCCGAGCGTGTCCCGCAGGCTGCCTCTGAGTTCCATGCGGCTGCGGTGCAGCCGTGACTTGAGAGCTGGAACGGACAGGTTGAGGGCCTCGCTCGCCTGGGTCGTCGTGAGGCCATGGACGTGGCGCAGAACGAACACGGCTCTGTCGGCCGGCGCAAGCTCCCGGATGGCCTCATCGAGGATGTCCCGGCGCTCGTTCTCCATGAGCAGCGTGAGGGGGTCGGGACCCGCGTCGGGAAACTCCCGCCTGACCTCGCCCCGCTTGGTTTCGACCGGGTCATCGAGGTACTCGAATATGGACTTCCTGGCGCGCTTCTTCATCAGGGCGAAGTTGACAGTGATGCGATAGAGCCAGGTCGAGAACTGGGAATTTCCTTTGAAAGTGGAAATAGCGCAGTACGCCCTCATCAGGGACTCCTGCAGCACGTCCTCGGCGTCTTCATTGCTGTCGGTCAGGCGTCGCGCCAGCCTGTAGAGCCGCTCCCGGTAGCGGAGCACGAGCTGGCCGAACGCTCCCGAGTGTCCATCCCTGGCATACTCCACGAGCTGGCTGTCGCTGTGGACCGCCAGGTCCGTTGGATTCGACGTTCTTTCTATTCTCATACTTCACCTCGCTGCCTTTCCCGGCCTTGATCAGGTCCCGGGGTTCGACAACCGACGGCCCCGCGGTCGTGCATCTCCTGGGGCACCTCAATTGGAAGTCGGGTGATTCAGGGCTAGTTGAGGAACTCGCCATTCGAGCCGTAAGAGCATCCTTCCAGTGCCACCACAATGTTCACATAAAACCGGCCCCGACGTGAATTGTGTGATTCCCCTAAAGCCTGACCTGTTTCCACGACCGGATTTCCGGCCTGCCGGAGCTGGTGCTACCCGGGTTTGGATGCGGTGGGCGGCCCTGCGGGGAGTGTGACCGTGACGGTCGTCCCGGAGCCCGCGCGGCTCTCGATATGCACGTCACCGCCGTGGAGGCGGGCGAGTTCCCGCGTTATGGTGAGACCGAGGCCTGTTCCCCTGGCCCTGGTCGTGAAGAAGGGTTCGAAGACATTCTCCAGGGTGCCCTCATCGATCCCGCACCCGTCGTCCTTCACTACCACCCGGGCCCCGCCGTCGGGTTCGGGGAGGGCCCGGATCTCTATGCGCCCGGCGGAGTCTCCCAGGGCCTGGTATGCATTATTGAGGATGTTGTCGAAGACCTCTTTGATTTGCACGGTATCGATTTCAATGCTCATCCCCCGGATACTCTCGAGGTCTTCTTCCACCTCGGGGCGCCTGTCCGGGAAACGCTTCGATGTGGCAGCCAGGCATTCGAGCAGGACCTCGTGAAGACTGGCCCGCTCGCGCTCCGGCGGCCTGATATTGGAGTACCGGAGGAGGTTGGTGATTATCCGGTCGCTTTCTGCAATCTTCTTCTCAATGTTGGTCAGGTGCCCTTCCAGGGCGGGCTCGCCGCTCTTCCTGCGGACATTGAGAACCGCCGTCCTTATGACGCCGAGAGGATTACGGAGCTCATGCGCCACCGTTGCGGCAAGAGTGCCGATGCCCGAGAGGCGTTTTGACTCCTCCAGCCTCTTGTAGGCATTGAGAAGTTCATCGGTTCTCTGCCTGACAATCTTCTCAAGCGTTTCCTTGTCCCTCCGGATTATCTCCTCGGCGCGCTTGCGCTCGGTTACATCCATGGCCGAGGCGATGCTGTCATTGGTGCCGGGTATCATGCTGACCGTCATGTGGATGTCCCTCTGGGCGCCGTCCCTTCCGACCATCCTGAAGTCGTATTCCCTCGCGCCGTTCCCCGCGCGGCCCCGGTGCACCTTTTCACATTCCTGCATTCTCTCGAGGTCGTCCCCGGCCACGAGTTCATGCCATCTCATCCGGCCCTCGACCTCCTCCTTGGAGTAACCGCTCAGTTTCTCAAACCCGGTATTGACGAGCGCTACGGTCGTGTCGGCCCTGATGATGAGCGTCGCCGTTCCCGTGTTCTCGAAGATGGACCGGTACGCTTCCTCCGATTTCCTGAGGGCCTGTTCCCTGCGCTTGAGCTCCCTGAACAGGAGTTCATAAGGCCGCCTCAGTCCCGTCTCGATGAGCGCCTTGTATATGAGATAGAAGGACACGATCTTGAAGAAATGTCCGATGAGGTTGGAGAGACCGTAGACATTTATGTAGAACGTAAAAGCCAGTTCCGACGCGATTGTGAGCGCGATTGACGCGACGAGGAGCCGGAGTATGCCCGGCTCGAAGTAGCCGCGTTTTCTCCAGAGCCCCGCAGCCGCGCCCAGCAGAACCATGGAAACAGCATACTCGCTCATCTTCTTGAAGGCCGTCAACCCGTGTCCTTCAACGAAGCAGGTGGGAAACGCATCCCAGTAAAAAATGGACCCGAGGAAAAGGAAAGTCGCCGCCGTGTAGCCCAGGAGCACTCCCTCCACTTTGAGCCGCCGGCCCAGGAAGAACGGGGCGAGCAAGAGAGACAGGCTCTCCATGAACCTGGCCGACAGCCAGAGCTGGGTGGCAAGGTCGGTTGTCGGCTCCGGGAAAACGCCCATTCCCGTGTATGCCAGGGTGTGCAGGAAGTCCAGCCCGCCGATGAAAAGGTATGCTATGCCCAGGAAGAGAAGATACCCGTTTTCCATCAAGCGCCTTGAGTTCCAGGCGAGAATGAAAATGCAGAA
>CAZSBE010000202.1:0-3353 GCA_964604955.1 uncultured bacterium | reverse complement strand
TGAACCCCGCCGTCTCTGAATCTCATGGTATAAGACATGGGCTGCATCGAAAGCCGGCCCACGAGGAGCCCTATGACTTCGCCCCCGGAGCCGACGATGGGCGAACCCGTGTTACCGGGATTGACAACCACCGACATGCGGATCATATCCTCGCCGCCGTCTTCGCCCAGGGGCGAGGGCCCCGTGCTGACGACGCCCATCGAGACCGACGGCAGCTTCCCGTAGGAGTTCCCGATCACGAAGACGAGCGATCCCGGCAGGACGTCATGCTTGTCGCTGAAGGGCGCGGGTCTGGCCCTGAGGCCCTCCACCCGGACCACTGCGACGTCCGTGGCCGGGTCTATTCCGACAACGTCCCCCATGTACTTGAGGCCCGCCGAGGTACCCACCTCGACCCGGCTCGCGTACCCGACGACACTGGCGGTGGTGAGAACCAGGCCCTCTCCGTCGAAGACCACTCCGGTTCCCACGCTGCGGGACACGAACCCCGGCGCGGGAGCTCCTGCCTCCCGGGTGACGGCCGCGATGGAAACGATGGACTCGCTCATGCGGTCGACCATGCTCGTTATCTCAGTGTCCAGGGACTCCATCCGGCTGGCGGCCGCCGCCGTTCCGGAGAGCGCCGTGGCCGAGACGAGCGCGGCAAGACATGCAATTGAAACGGCCCTCAACATCGCTCGCGCCTCCTTCAGAAAGCGGAGTCGTCGTCCGAGACGGGCTGGACGACCGGCTGGACATAGTCGTTGGAATACGGTACCGAGGGCACCATGTCACGGGTTATGAATCTCGTTTCGATGGTGTCCCGCCCCCCCGCATCGAACCCGGACACCACCGGCGTGGTCTCGGGAATGTCTCTCAGTATGTAATCGTCGCGATAGTCTTTCCCCGCGGCCGCTCCCGCACCGCCGGTCGCCTTCTCCCCGGCGACATCCATCCGCGGCGGGCCGTAGCTGTCGAGCCCGTAGCGAACGCCGACCAGCGCTATCAGGAAGGCCAAGCCGCCGGCCGCCACGACCGTCCGGTTGGCGCGCAGCCACTTCCAGACGACTCCGAGACCGAACAGCTTCCGCGCTTCATGGCCCTCGTCGATGCGCTGCCACACCCTGCCCACGAAATCGTCGGCCGGCTCGATCTTATCGAAGTTCCTCAGGCCCTCGAGCGTGGCCATGGCCGCCCGGTGCTCCCGGGCGCAGGCCGGGCAGGCGGAGAGATGCTGCTTCACAAGGCCCGCGGTCTCGCCGTCAAGCGAGCCCTCGCAGTAGCCCCAGAGCAGCTCGTGTACGTTATCGCATTTCAGCATAGGCTAGTTCTCCTCTATTGATGTCTGGTCGATGTATGGTTTGAGCATGTCCTTCACTCTCTGTCTCGCCCTGTTTATCCGCGACTTTACCGTTCCCTCGGGAAGGTTGAGGATCTTGCCCGTCTCTTCATAACTCAGGCCCTGGACGTCCCTGAGAATGATGGGCTGCTTGAACTTCTCCGGCAGATTGTCTATGGCTTTCATAATGAGACTCCCGAGCTCTTTCTGTTCGGCCGCCCGGTCGGTTTGCGCGCTCTTATCTTCTATATCTACTCTAACACTCGACTCCTCTTCGCGTTCCGCCATCTCCTCGAGCGAATAGAACTTGTGCTTCCTGCGGCGCAGCTCGTTGCGGCACAGGTTGATGGCGATGGTATAGAGCCAGGTCGAGAACTTGGCTATCTGCTTGTAGGTGGCCGCGCTGCGGTAGGCCCGGTAGAAGGTATCCTGGGCCACATCCTGCGCGAGCTCCGAGTCGCCGGTCATCTGGTAGGCCAGGTTGACCATTCTGGACATATACCTCCTCACAATCTCGTCAAAAGCTCCTCGGTCCCCCTGCCCCGTGCGGAGCATCAGGACCTCGTCACTCAGTTCCGTGTTAGGAGGTGAGTCTTCACCACCGCTTCGGCTCATTCACCACCCCTACATAGGTTTTTACAGCGGGCGCTCGATTTAGTTCCCGCCCGCCGGACCTAAAATCCACCGCCGGGGACGACCCCGGTCACCATAACGGATAACCCTAATACTATTTGATAGTTGCGCTAATCTGGTAATATTCCACATAAAGTCCAACTTCGTACGGATGCGCCATCCCCGTGAGGATTTCCGGGAGTTCGAGCAGGCCCTGGGGCCGCGACTTGTAGAGGAAACCGTCGTAGGAGCCGTCCGGGTCCTCGTGCCTCAGCGTCCAGGCCTTTATGTGGCCCGTCTCCTCGTCGAGGTCCAGCTCGTAGTCTATCCGCCCCCAGGCGACCTTCTCACCTACCTCACATCCCTGCGCCGAAAGCCACCCGAGCACATAGTCTCCGCCCAGGACCACCGCGACGAGCGCCGGGTAAACGGTTCGCCCCGGATAAGTCGCCCTGTCGGGGACCAGCGGGACACCATTCACGTACGCAAGCGTGGTCTCGGGAGTGCTGGTTATCTCGAAGTCGCCGTGAAACGGCAGGAAACCGGGAGCGAGGTCGCCGTCAAGTTTGAGTAATACGCCCGGCTCGTAGACCATTGTGAACTCGATCTCGATCTCGCCCAGGCGGTTTTCAACTCTCGCCTTGCCCCGGCCCTCGATCTTCTCTACACCGGCCGTCTCGCGGGCAACGCGCTCGAGGCGCTGGACGCCGCCTGAAGCGCCGCCTCCGGCCCCGCGGCCCGCGCAGCCCGCCAGGAGCAGAGCGCAGACGGACACCGCAGCCAGGCCGGTCGATGCTCTTCTTGTGTACCTCTTCACTTTCACTCCTTCCCGGATCATGTGCACACCATTCTATTCGAATACCGCTCGGATACAATAGCTAATTGGGCAGGCGGAAGTCAGACCTCTGGCGACACCGGGCAGGTGCTTCCTCTTCGTGCCGGCCGCGGGACCGGCGCGGCGGAACCCCTCACCGGGGTCCTCCCCACCGGGCGACAATCGCCCGGCGCGAGGGCGCCTCGACGATCTCGTAGACGGCGGCACAGACCAGACTGGTCAGAATGAAGAGTATGGGCAGCCGGAAGTAGCCGAGACGGTCGGTCAGGGACACGAGGGGAGTCATCATCACTGTCCCCTGGATCAAATAGAACCCGTATGAGATCTTCCCGTGATAGACCAGCGCGCGGTTCGAAAGGAGCCGGTGGCCCGGCCCGCGCGCCACGGTCAGGGCGAGGATCATGACGGCAGCCAGAAGGGCCAGCACGTAAGCCAGCGAATAATCCAGCGCCGTCTCAATCCCGGAAGCATCCACTCCAAGGCGGCTCTTGCCCCACATGCATGCGACGATCCCCAGAGAGGTCCCCCCGAGCACCAGGTCCACCCGGCGCCCGCGGAACAGATGGTCGAGGTCCAGCCCGCGGTGCA
>CAZSBE010000201.1:0-3381 GCA_964604955.1 uncultured bacterium | reverse complement strand
GAAATAGCCTTCGAGCCTGGCTCCGATCCCACTCTTCCTGCCTGCGCCCTCCTTCAGGATCAGTGACGCCATCATGGGCGTCAGCGTGAAGGACATGAGAAGCGAGAAGAGAGTGGCGAACACCACGGTCAGCGCGAACTCCCTGAAGAATACGCCGATCATGCTCGACATGAAGGCGATCGGCAGGAACACGACGATGTTGGTCATGGTCGAGGCGATCACGGCCACGGCGATCTCCGCGGTCCCTCTCGATGAGGACTCCATCCGGCCATGGCCCATTTGCTTGTGCCTGAATATGTTCTCCAGCACTACGACGGAGTTGGTGACGAGTATGCCCACCGCCGTCGAGAGTCCCATCAACGTGAAGAGGTTTAGAGTGAAGCCCGCCATCCGTATGAGAAAGAAGGTCGAGACGATCGACATGGGCATCGAGAGCGCCACGATAACGGTCGACCGTATGTCATGCAGGAAGAACAGGAGGACGAGGCCGGTCAGGACGACCCCCAGCAGGATATTGGTGAGGGTGTCGTTTACGGAACCTTCGATCACGCGCGATGCGTCTCCCACGATCACGAGCCGGCTCCCGGCCGGAAGCTCGCTCGCCATGGCCGGCAGGCTCTTTCTGACCTCGGCGGCGATGCGCGCCGTGTTTCCATCCGAGCTCCTCACGAGGCTCAGGAGAACGACATCGTTCTTCCTCTCCTTCGCCGCATTGTCAAAATAGGACGTGCGCATCCTGACTTCCGTGCCGGTATCATATACCGCCGCGATGTCGGCCACGCGCTTGGGCCCGTATTCCGTAGGGACCTTTATGTCTCCGATCACATCGACGTCCGCGACTTCACCCTTGAGGCGGACCGAGTACTCCTCGTCGCGCTGGGTGAAGTGCCCGCCGGGCATGTCGATGTTCTGAGCATCGAGCAGGCCGGCCAGCCGGGCCAGCGAGATGGAGTTCTGGAAGACAACCCGGTTTTCCAGCTCCACCCGGATTTCCCGTTCCTCGCCCCCGGTGATGTCCACCTTGGCCACGCCTTCGATCTGGCTGAAGCGGTCCCTGAGCTGCTTGTCGGCGATGGCGTAGAGCTCCGTGGGCCCCATGTCCCCGGCCAGGACGACGTCCACGATGGGCATTGCGTTGATATCGAACTTCTGGATGACGGGCCGCTCGCTGTCATCCGGAAGGTCGCGCACTATCCCGTCGACCTTGTCTTTCACTTCCTGGTTGGCTACGTCGATGTCCTTGTCGAGGTCGAAGGTTATGACGACGTAAGATATCCCCTCCATGGAGTAGGACACTATCTCCTCGATCTTGCTGATGGTCGAGACTGCGTCTTCTATCCTCTTCGACACCTGGGCTTCGATTTCCCGGGGGCCGGCCCCGGGGTAGACGGTCTGCACCGTGATCACTGGAAAGTCCGCATCCGGAACCAGGTTGAGGTTCAGTCCGAAGTAGGCGAGGGCCCCGAACAGCACGAAAACCAAGAGCACCATGCTGATCAGGATCGGCCGTTTAATCGACAGATCAGATAAGAACATCGCTCATTATCCTCGCTTCTCTTCGACGATATTGATCTTCGCGCCTTCCTCAAGCAGCATCTGCCCCTCTGTGACGATGGCGTCTCCGGGTCCGAGACCTGAGACTATCTCCACCTCAAGGCCCCTTGTCCTGCCAAGCACGACCTCGCGTTTCCGGGCGACCGGGTCCCCGGACAGGTCCGCAACGTACACGAACTGCCTGCCGTCTTCCTTCAATACGGTCCTGCGGTTGACGACAATGGCATCGGAGCCCGTCGGGATGAAGACATTGATCGCGGCGTTGACTCCACTCAGGACGGCGAGATCGGGATTGTCGAATTCCACCAGCACGCCGAAGGCCTGTTTCTCTGAGTTCAATGACATGTCCACCTGGGTCACCTTTCCCTTGAGAGTCATGCGGCCCGAGGTGGCGGTCGCCCGCTGGCCGACTGCCATGTCGGAGACCTGGCCCTCCGGAACCCACAGGCGCGCCTTCAGCCTCCCGGCCCGGGAAACTTTGAAGAGAACATCGCCCGGCTCCACGTCGTCGCTTTCGCGGACATTGAGCTGGGTGATGATGCCACCGATAGGCGCCCTTACCCGGACAGCCTGCTCGGCGGCGTCCCAGTTGGCTTTGGCGACCTCGTACTGGGTCCTGGCGTTGTCCACTTCCTGCCTGGAGATCCCGCCCTCCTCATAGAGGGTCTGCATTCGCTCGAGGGAGATGCTTGCATTCTCATATGAAACCTTGGCCTGGTAGTACTGGGCCGCGGGGTTGTCCGTGGGAAAGGCCAGCACCACATCCCCCCTGTCCACGCTATCCCCCACCTTGAAGTAGACATGTTCCACCGCATCGCCTATATCGGCCTTTGCGCTTGATTCAATCTCCGCGGTGAGGACCCCGTTGAAGATGTATTCGATGGTGAAAGGCTCGAGCCTTGCGGTTTCGACCCTCACCGGCACGCCCTGCTCAGCATGAATCTGCTCCATGCTCTTAGACTCGGCCTCGCCGCCCCCGCAACCTGCCAGCAGGGAAAGAAGACCCAGTCCGAACAGCACCCTGACCGCGGCTGCGCGCCCACCGCCCCTTGAGTGCCTGGATGTCCTGATCCGCCAAGCCATCATCGCCTTACTCCTTCCTGATATCGTCCTGTCTTCATATTTTTCGCTTTTCCGTAATGTCCTTTCGAACCTGTCATCGGGGCTCCAGTCCCTTCATTATCAGGTCGACCACGCCCCTGGAAGTCCCCCTTGGCAGCAGGTTCAGGTGCCTCGCGGTTCTGACCATTCCATAGCCCCGCAATATCGCCCCAATCGTGCCCGCGATGGTTCCGGCGTCCACATCGGACCTGATCCGGCCCGTTTTCTGACCATCGCCTATCACTCGCTTCAAGAGCCTGCCCACTCCCCTCATGCCCCCTGAGACATCGCCGTGATACTCGGCAAACTCATCGGGATGCTCGGCCATGAACCGGATTGCCAGCTGCTCGTGCGAGATAAGGGCCGTTTTTCTGTCCATCGCATCGATCACGCGCCGGACCATCTCGCCCACCTTGCGGACGGGTTCAAGGTCCGACTCCAGCACCTCGAACGCTATCTGCTCGTAGGGGCTCGTCATTTCCCTCAGGATCGCGAACATCAGCCCTTTCTTGCTCTCGAAGTGCCAGTACACGGCACCTCGGGTCACCCCTGCCTCAGAAGCTATGTCTGAGAGGCGGGCCGCGGTGTATCCTTTGCTCCCGAAGACGCGGACGCCCGCATCCAGGAGCTGCCGCCGCGTGCGCTCGGCTTCCTCCTTGGTTCTCCTCATTTCATCACCTGCCTGAAGGTCGCTTATACATACATATATGTATGTATGTTAATGAG
>CAZSBE010000200.1:0-3468 GCA_964604955.1 uncultured bacterium | reverse complement strand
ATCTCAACGTACCCGTCAAAGTGCTCCGGCACGCCGATCTTAACCTCCGCCGTCGCAGCCAGAGGGGCCGCGGTAACGGGCCTGCCGGTGACATCGCCCTTGAGCAGGCCTATGATGCCCACCTTAGTGCCCATGCTGCAGTCCAGGAGACAGCCGCCGCACGGCATCCTGTACCATACCCACGGATCCGGGCACGGGAACGCCGGAAGCAGGCCGACCACGTACTGGAGAATGAGCGAAGCGTCGTACGCCGTTATGACGCTCGTGCAATTGACGTCCGCCGCGACCATCTGCGGGTAGACCATTACACCGCAGTTGTCGAAGGCGCATTGGGTCAGGCTGGTCGAGCAGACGAGATACCGCAGAATCATGGAAGCGTCGAGAGCGCTGATCCAGGCCCGCGGAACGGCGCAGTGCTCCACGTCGAAACAGTAGAAACAGGCGGGTGTCACGGGATCGCCGTACTGGTTCATGAGCGGATACAGGCAGGTGAACTCGAAGTAGCCTGAAGCGCTCGAGTACGTCGTGGCCACCGAACCGTGGCAGTCCCACAGATGGATGCGGGCCTCCGGAATCGGATAAGGCCTCGTCCAGTCGCCGCAGGGATCCTGCTCGCACCACCAGTTCATCACATAGCCCATGATGCTGCAATAAGGTATGCAGACCTTGCCGCCCGAGCTGCAGACATTGAGCGGGACTTCAGGGTCGTAGAGATTGATCCTGTTGAACCTTAAGTCGCAGCACATGCACGGCTTCGCATTGGCGCTGATGTGGAACTTGAGCCAGAAGAGCGGGCCGGAGCCCTCCAGGGGCTGTGCGCCCGCCGCCGCGGCGGTAATGCAATTAGGGCCGCAGAAGCCGCACTCGCCCAGGAACCAGCCGGCGCTCTCAGTCATCTGGCTGGGTTCGCAGCTGAGGAACTGTATAAGTCCCGTTGGCAGTTCGCACCAGCAGATCTCGATCTCAGCCGCCATGACGCCCCAGCCCGTCACGTCCGAGATCATGACCGGAACCATCACATCTTCGCCGGGCATACCGTACACCGTCCCGATGGACATGTGCAGGCAATCATCCAGAGCGCCCCCGCGTTCGGCAGCGAAGACACCAGGCGCGAGGAGGAAGCTCACCGCGATGAGCCCGGCAAGAAAAGCTGTCATTAATCCTCTGAACATGTTTACTCCCCCTCCCTTAATTCCATATTCTTTCGAGAGTTGAAAAGACCAAGACTGTCCTCCAGGCAGGATAGGCCGGCAGAACCGGTGTCACCTCCTTCCTTTGCCCCACGCAATGGAGGTTCTTAGAAACCCGTATCTTCAGGTGTTTCGGCAGGTTATTGAGCCTTGCAGCTATACCCCACGTCGCACCGGAAGTCCAGTATATCAGAATTATCAGCCTTTGTCAAACAAGGCGTCGAGCTTTTTAAACATAGGGCCGAAGCCCTCAAAAGACAGGCCGCATCACCTGTAACCACATCAAAACAAGGGCGTTAGGGAGGATACGAGGCCGCCCGTGTCCCGGCGGCCCCGGCCCCACGCGTGGTCGACAATATGTTATTGAAGCACGACTATCTTATCGGTCGCGCTGAAGCCTCGCGTACTCATGCGGCAGAAGTATACTCCCCTTGCCACTCTCGCGCCGCGGCTGTCAGTGCCGTCCCACTCGACATGATGCTCGCCGGCCCCGGCGGGCCCGCTGAAGACTGTGCGCACGAGCCGGCCCGAGACGTTGTAGACATCGATCGCTACGTCGGCGGTTCCGGAGGCCGTGAAACTGATCACGGTGCTCCGTACGAACGGGTTGGGCGAAGCCGGGCCGAGCCTGAAGTCCTCGGCCACGGGGTCGAACCCGCGAGTCTCGATCTCCACGGCCGGTACGCCCTCGTTGAGCATTGCCTCCACCAGGCTCGGACGTATCGACACGCCGGGCGGGGAATCGGGCCTCCGCTCGAGCCTGACGATCGCCATTCGACCGTCACCGGTGAAACCCGTCGCGCTTGCCATGGCGACGCTCACCTGCCCGCTTTCCTCTCTGAAGCTCATGAAGAAGCCGTCGGTCAGCCCGGCGGGCCTCACCTCGACAAATGAGTATGCCCCGTTGTCGAAGGCCATCTCGAACTGAGCCGAGAACACATCAATGGCGTCTTCAACGAGGACGGGTATGTCCAGGTACCCGTCATGCGACCTCGCGATACCGAGCTTCATCAGGGCGGTCGGCACGGCCAGCAGCTCGGCGCCGCAGATCTCGGGGCCGGACACATCGCCCTTGAGCACCCCCACGAATTCTATGAACGCCGGACAAGATAGCGCGCAGCTCCCCGGGTCCAGCACGAACCAGGTCCACATGTCCGGGCACGGGAATGTAGGCAGGATGCCGACGACGTATTGCAGGATGAGCGCGGCGTCGTATGCCGTTATGACCTTGGTGCAGTTTACGTCCGCCGCGACCTGCTGAGGCCGGATGAACCCGCCGTTCAGCGGGATCGTGCAGTCTGTAAGGTCTGTCCGGCACACCAGGTACTGCAGTATAAGCGACGCGTCATAGGCGCTGATCCAGTCACGCGGGATGTTGCAGTAGTCGAGGCCCACGCAGTAGTAGCAGCCGGCCGAAAGCGGGTCCAGGCACGTGAACTGGAAGTAACCGTCCTGGTTGGTATAGTCGCTCGCCACCGGGTCGTGGCAATCCCACAGGTGCACCCTCGCACCTGAGAGGCCCATCGGGCGCGTCCAGCCCTCACAGGGATCGTACTCGCAGTACCAGTGCTTGACCACACCCCTCACGTCACACCAGTTCACGCATACGCGGCCGTTCCGGGTGCAGACATTCAGCGGATCTTCGGGGTCATAGAGCTTGACGTCCGTGAACCAGATCTCGCAGCACATGCACGGCTTGGCGTTCGCGCTCACATGGAACTTGAGGTAGAACAGCGGCCCGTTCCCCATTAGAGGGCCCGGACTCGCTGCGGCTATGCTGATGCAGTTGGCGTCGCAGGGGTTGCAGATAGGCGGCATCCAGCCCGAGTTTTCCATGACGATGCCTGGCGCGCAGCCCTCGTACTGGAGAAGTCCCGCTGGCAGTTCGCACCAGCAGATCTCCATTTCAAACGCGAGTATGCCCCAGCCCGTAACCTCGGATATGACGACCGGCACATAGACGTCCGTGCCCGGCTCAACCAGATTGCTGCCTTCAATCGATACATGTATGCAGTCATCGAGTTGGCCTCCGTTCTCAACCGCGTAGGCCGGCGCCCCAATGACGGACACGGTGAGAACGGAGAAGATAAACAGTAAACTCATTCTCCGTAACATTGTGTAAGTCCTCCTCAAGCGACACTATGTCGGTTCGCAGCTCCCAGAAGCAGGTACAGTCATAGCCTGGTGTGGGTTCACCTCCTTTCCAAGCCCCACGAAATAAAGGAGATAAATCTTAAGGCGGTATCCGGCGGACCCCGTAGGCCCCCGGTATGCCGCT
>CAZSBE010000199.1:0-3535 GCA_964604955.1 uncultured bacterium | reverse complement strand
GAACATCGGAAGAACAAGCGTAACGAATACCGCCGCAAATACCGAGAGTCTCTTAATCACCGCATAAGCAGCAAGCAGGCAGGCTATCCCGGAGGCGCGTACGCACGGGCGCGCCCCTGACGAAGGCGGCTTGCTTCTGATCGTCCCCATATGCACAATCCCCCCCGTTCTCCGCCACACGCGCTTCGGCCTGTATGGAATCGTCCCCGCTTCATTATAGCATATCGGGGGCAAAAAAGGGAGGTCGACTGAGAGGGCTCTATCACGCGCCCGCGGGGCGCTCGCCTATCTTGCGGGCCGGCACGCCGGCCACTATGCTGTAAGGCTCCACGTCATGCGTTACGACGGCTCCGGCGCCGATGATGCACCCCTTACCCACGCGCCGGCCCGGAAGTATGATTGCGCCCATGCCGATGTCGCAGTCATCCTCGATCGTCACCTCCGCGAACTCGAGGTCACACAGCAGGACGGGCACGTCTCTGCCCTCCTCGGAATGACTGGAGGACATTATCCTCACGCCGGGGCCGATGCCCACGCGCGAACCGATCGTCACGCCTCCGGCGCTGTTGATGTACGTCATCTGCCCGATATAGGTGTCGTCGCCGATCACGAGGCGGCTGCCCCTGTAGCCTCTCAGGATGGCGTAGTGGCCCACGTATACGTTCGAACCTATGGTCACGCTTTCGGGATCGAATATGAGGGCGCCCCGCTCGATGACCACGCCGTCACCTGCGCCGGCGAGCCGTGAACGGTCCACTTCACCCGTGCCGTATGAGAAGGCACGAAACTCTCGCATGTCTCTTTACCTCACGACAACCATTTTCCTCGTAAGGTCAACGTGCTGCCCGGATACCTTGACGAAGTATATGCCGCTCGAAACCTGACGTCCACTACTATCGTCGCCGTCCCAGTCGGCATTATGATACCCGGGATCCAGATTGCCATCAACGAGAGTCCGTATGTGGCGCCCGCGGACGTCGAAGACGTCCACTCTGTAATCGCCGGAGCGCGTCGACGGAACTCCGAAACGCACGGTCACATGCGAGACAGCCGGAGACGGGTAGGCCATCAGCATGAACGTCGCCGGCAGAGGTCCGGGCTCGTCTTCCTCTACGCCGGCCTTCGAGGGCCCGGCATACAGCTGGCTGTTGAAGGTGTCGTGATTATGGCGGGGCCATTCCATATGGTTTTCGTCATAGGGCGCGCTGAGATCGTACGCGTGTACCAGCCCGTCGTAACCGCCGACGACCACCTCCACGTCGCCGTCCCCGTCCAGATCGCAGATAGTTGGAGTAGCGTATACTTCATGAATGACATAGCGGGGCCAGCCGTTCACGCGCGTGCCGTCCCTGTGCCAGGCATAAATGAAATTGTCGGTGCAGCCTATGATTATCTCGGGTTCGCCGTCGCCGTCGATATCCCCGACCACCGGAGAAGACTCGAACTCACCCGTGGCGGACCTGGGCCATCCGGGCCTCAGGACGCCCGAATTGCTGAACACGTACACGTAGCAGGAGTCATCGGTAAGGTGGACCCTGGTCGTACCCGCTATTATGTCGAGCTTGTTGTCGTCGTCGAGGTCCGCGAGAGCCGGGGAACACCTGACGTAACCGGTCACGTTGACGGGCCAGCCGTTGCGGAAGGTCGCGTCGTGGTCGTAGACGCTCACGCCCTGCCAGAACATGCCGCCCATGACAAGCTCCATGTCTCCGTTGTTGTCGACGTCGCCGATCGCCACAGACCCGTACATCGCGCCCGCGTTGACGAACAGCCCGTCAGGGTTGAGATAGCCCGTACCGTCGTGGTTCCAGATATACACCGCCCCGCCGGAGCCGCCCACGATCACCTCCAGGCTGTCATCCCCGTCGAAATCGGCCACGGCGACTGAACCGGTAATCGAACCAGGGACAACGCCCCAGTAACCGTTCGGCTGAAGGTAGCCGGTACCATCATGATGCCAGCAGTAGACCTGCCCGTAGGAATTTGCGACCAGTATCTCGAGATCCATGTCCCCATCGATGTCGTCTACCGTGGGAGCGCCTTTCACCCTGCCGCCCAATCCCCTGAAGAAACCGTCGGCATTGCGTATGCCGGTGCCGTCATGGTTCCAGCCATAGAGACCGCCGTCCTCCGAGCCGACCAGGATTTCGAGCTCGGGGTCGGCGTCCAGGTTGGCTATGCACGGGGTCGACCATATCTCGTCGCCGGTCGGGCGGGGCCAGCCGGCCCGCGCGCTCCCATCATAATTCCAGACATGCAGATTCTCATCCTTGGAGCCGACCGCAATCTCGCACTTCATGTCGCCGTCGAGATCATCTATGCACACGGAGGAGTACATCACATTCGGGGGGCCCACCGGCCAGCCGGCCTGATAGGGGGCCCCGGTCCAGGCCTCGATAGTCTCGCTGGGAGCGCTGATATTGCCCATGGAATCGCGGACGCAAACATAGTAGAAATAGTCTTCCTCGCTCGCGAGCCCCTCATCGACGAAATGCGCGAAACCGTCGACCACGCCGGCGATACTGAAGGCCCCTCCCTGCTCGTCAGCCCTGTAGACGTCGTAGCCGAGGAACAGGCTGTCGCCTCCCGCATTCCAGGTCATATCTATGTAATCGCTCCCGCACAGGTAGCGAAGCCCGCTTGCAGCCAGCGGGTCACGGACATCAACTGTTTCAGCCCAGGTCCGTCCGTAGGCGTCAGCCAGTTCGATCTCGAAAGAGATCTCGCCCCCCGTGGCATGCACCACGTAACCGTCGCCCTCGCCGTACTCCCTGCTCGCGAGGTCGCCGTAAGCGCTCAGGCTGTCGTCCACCGCGATACCGCTTATGGCGCGCAGCGTTCCGCCTATGCCGCTGATCCCGCCGCCGCCGACGTTGCGCACTCCGTATACCACCTGGAGGCTGTCGCCCGAAAGAGGCAACAGGTCGACCCGCTCGCCGTCCAGGAACCCGTCCCGCACCAGCACCCGGAACCAGTCGTACCACTGGCCCCCGCCGCCGTCCTCTATCATAGCTTCGAACCAGGCGCCTATGCCGTCGCCGGTCGCGCCCAGGAACTCGACGTCGTAGTCGCGGACCACCTCGGTCGCCCCGACGCTGCCGTAGGCCTTGCTCCCCTCATGCACGATCACGCGGGCTCCGGCGCCCGAGAGGAAATCGAAGCCGTCTTCGAGGTCATCCAGCGCCATCACTCCTTCGAGAAGTATGTAATCGCTGCCGACCTCGAGATTGTCGTTGCTCTCGAGACGCACATCGGCATGGCCGCGTATTTCGCCATACACCTCCAGGCTGCACCTGTAGGCAAACGCGCTGTCGCGAGTGCTTTCGACCCTCAGGTGCCAGCCCTGCCCGTCCAGCCACAGCCAGCATCCCACTTCATCGCCGCGGTCGAATAACGGCCTCCCGAGAACCTCATCACCGGCACTGACCCCAAAAGGTACTGTCGCAGGATTGTGGCCGTCGCGGCCTATGTATATGATGCTGTCGGGATACCCGCCGTCCATCTCAATGTCAACAGAGAGGCTGCACCCGTCGAG
>CAZSBE010000198.1:0-3542 GCA_964604955.1 uncultured bacterium | reverse complement strand
TGGCGGCGGCTGATTACGGCGAGAACGCGGCCGCGCAAGTTACAAGAGAGGTCCTCGAACTCCCCGAATCTGCCATCCTGGGGCCGGGGTTCCAATCTCTCAGGTTGCCCGGGCCGCCCTACATCGAGGTCATGATCGCCTGCGGCGGCGATGGCAGGGATCGTGTAAGGCAGATATGGCATCCGGACGTCCCCTGGTTCCTTTTCTCTGAGCGGGGGGTATTCCCCACCAAGCCAGGATGGAAGCCGCAGCCTTCGGAGGGCATTGCCCCACCTCAGCCGCCTACTGACGAGGACATAGACAGGGAGAGGCCTTCTGAGGTCAAACTGTGGGGAAGAGCGTGGCTGCTGGATTATGGGGAAAAACAATGAGGTTGAGGACGTCATGAAAGCCCTCATCTTCCAATGCTGCGAGACCGAGGACCTGGGGCCTAGAAACCCCGTTTCGGAATCTGCTGCGGCGCTCAGCTCGGATTGCTTGCCTCCGCCCGGCGACGTCTGCTAGAATACGAGTAGGAGCGAGCGAGGAGGGCATGGCCAACGATGGCACCGAAGGCAATCCGGATTCTTGCGGCTCTGAGTTTACTCCTCTCAGCCGGCACGGCCGTAGCCCAACTGGAACTTGTGGGCACGTTCGGGGGCGGGGACCCCTTGCGGATGCAGGTCCAGGGCGATCTGGCTTACTGCGCCACGACCGGCGGCTTCCTCACACTCGACGTCTCTGATCCCGCAGCGCCGGTGCAGGTGAGCTTCCTTTCCATGGAATATACATCGCATGTCTTTGTCGACGGCGACAGGGCGTACGCCGCCCGCTATGACGAGGAACTGGTCGTCCTTGACGTCAGTGACCCGGCCTCGCCGCTCGAGCTGGGCTCTGACTTCATCGCCGTGGTGCAGCATATGTGCGCGGCGGGCGACTATGCATATCTGGTGTGCCTGGAGGGGCTTTTCCTGATCTACGACGTCAGCGATCCTTCTCACCTACGGGAGGTGGGCCGAATCCAATACACCCATCCGCTGGCAGATTTCGACGTCGAGGGGGACTACGCCTATGTGGGACTCGGCGACAACGGGCTCAGCATAGTTGACATCAGCGACCCTTCAGCGCCCTCCGAGGTGGCGCGCTACGATGCCTGCCCCGCTCTGGACGTCTTCGTGGCCGGCGGTCTGGCATATGTTGCAGCGAAGGATTCGGGCGTCGTCGTGCTGGACGTAAGCGATCCCCGGGCGCCGGAGCGTGTGGGCGGCCTCGACCTCGGTTGGGTCTGGCGAATCAAGGTGGCCGGGACGAAGGCCTGCGCAAGCGTCAGTGACGGTGTAGCCATTCTAGATATCGCCGATCCTCGGGCACCCGTGCCGGCCGGCCATGTCGAGTGGCCCTTTGGCGACGCCTCCGGTGACTTCCTCTATGTCTTGGGCCCTGATTTCGGCTTCAAGACCGTGGACGTCAGCGACCCATATGATCCTCTGGTCGTTGGCACTTACCTCTCGTTCTGGGATCTGCGGGCGGTTCGCGCCGTCCCGGGCGGGCTCGTGTATATCGTGGATGGTTATGACGACTTCGGAGTGCTGGACGTGAGCGATCCCACGAGCCCTGAACTCATGGGCCGTGAAGACGTTTTTTCGTACTGCTCGGACATGCGGGTGGCGGGGTCTCGGGTCTATCTCACTACCGACACCCATTTGGAGGCGTTGGATGTCTCCGACCCCGTGACCCCGGAATCCATCGGCCGGCTAAGGATACCGGACATGCCCCTGTGCGTGGACCTGCTGGGTGACTATGCTTATGTGGGGACATACCGAGAAGGCATACGCGTGATAGACGTCTCCGATCCGGCCTCTATGACGGAGATAGGGTCGGCACCGACGCGCGATCGACCGCAGGATATCCGTATCGCCGGGGACGAGGCCTACGTCGCGGATCGCCTCGCCGGACTCACGGTACTCGACCTCAGCGACCCCGTATTGCCATATGTAAAGTCCACCTGCGACATCTGCGGCGATCCCTGCTCCATCACCGCCATTGATCTATCAGGCGAGTATGCCTACATAGTCGATTATTGGGGCTGGTTCATTGTGGTTGATATCAGCGCGCCGACATACCCAAGGGAGATAGGCCGCCTCAGGCTGCTCCACCATCCAGTTGCAGTAACCGTCGTGGGTTGCTACGCCTATGTGGCCGACGAGTCGCGCAGGCTCATTGTCGTGGATGTAAGCGATCCCGAAGCGCCTTCGGAAGTCGAAACCCACGGCGTCACGGGCTGGCCGATCGACATCTCGGCCGCAAACGGATACGTCTACATGGCCTCGCGCGGGTCCGCTCTATACGTCTTCAAGTCAACTCCCTCGAAGTTCATCGTAAGCGGCACCGTGACCTGGGAGAGAGGCGCTCCCGCCTGTTGTCTGGTGGTCCACCTCTGGGGCGTGCCGGTGCCCCCGGCCAGAACGGATGACAAGGGCTATTACGAGTTCAGAGGCCTGGAGGCGGGCACCTATACGGTGGAGCCTACGAGAGCGGGCAGGACGTTCTCACCCGAGTCCCGCACTGTCGAAGTCATCGACCGGGATGTTGATGGCGTTGATTTTACAGGCCTGATCCCCACTTATGTCAAGATCAATGCGGGCGCCGACGGCTACGCATCAAGAGGCGGCACCGTCTATGTTGAACTCGTCGCGGCCGAGGCCGGAGATGTGAGGGTGACAGTCTACACGATGGAAGGGGAGCTCGTCTGGGAGACCACGACCGAAGTCCTTGCGGACCTTACCGAGATCGTCCCCTGGTACTGCGTGAATGAGGCTGGTCGGCCGGTGGCATCCGGGGTCTACCTCATCCGCGTCACAGGCGCGGGGCTCGACGAGCTCAAGAAAGCGGTGGTGGTAAACTGATGCAGAGGGAGCCGAACGCAGGAGCCGCTGCAGGGCCCATGCGCTCCATGAGCGCCAGCTGCTGGATAGCGGGCATCATCAGGCTTTGCCTCGTCTTCCTTGCCGCGAGCGCGCTTGCGGGTTTGCCCGGGGTGACGCCCGCGGCGGCGGACTCGCGCGGTACGTCGGCAGGTCTCATGCTCTCATACCCGGTGGGGGCGAGGTGCCTCGCCATGGGGAGCGCTTATACCGCCTCGGTGGGGGACTTAAGCGGCATGCATCAGAATCCCGCCGCCCTGGGCTTCCTGGATACATGGGGAGTATCAGCCTTCTACCAGAGGCGGATCGCCGGAGATGACTTCGGAGGGGTAGACTTCAATAGCGCCGCCGGACCGGGAGTTGTGGGCGTGAGTCTCCTCTACTACTCGGCGGGGGATGCGGAACTTACCGGTGTCGGTGCCTCGACGCGGAGCGTGGCGACCCTCGAGGATTACCTGCTGGGCATCTCTTATGCCACAGGCATAATCAATGGCCTCGAGCTCGGCATGACACTTAAGCTCCTGAGGTCAACTCTCGTTGAGGAGTTCACTGCCACAAGCGTAAGCCTCGATCTCGGCGTCCAGTACAGGATGGCAGGCGGGAGGCTCCACCTGGCCGCCGCGCTTCGGCATCTGGGAA
>CAZSBE010000197.1:0-3545 GCA_964604955.1 uncultured bacterium | reverse complement strand
GACTACAATTACAGGAGGCTCCTGAAGCGGATAACTCATTCCATATCCGGCATGCTCAGCCTCGACGGCCTGTGCAGTTACCTCAGCATAAGGCTGCCCGAAGTGCTTCACGCTTCCTCCGGCGCCGTATATCTCTTCGACGAGACGCTCGAGAACTTCCATGCATGTTGCGCCGCGAACTTCGACACCAGGCACCTCAGCCGCTTCGAGCCGACCGGCAGCCTGTGCAGGCATATCGCCAGAACCGAGACAACCTACAACCTGGAAAGGACGCGCGCCTCCAGGCGCCCCATAGGCCTCTCGCCGGACGAGCTCGAATCGCTCATGCTGGCCCAGGTTTCCCTGGTTGCGCCCTTCATCTTGAAGTCCAGGCTGCTCGGTTTCCTCCTGCTCGGCCCGAAACTTTCCGACGAGTTCTACTCGAGCCGGGACATAGAGCTGCTCGAGACGCTGTGCGATCACGTCGCCATGGCCGTCGAGAACGCGAGGCTATACCAGGAGACCACGGAAAAGCAGCGCATGGAGCGCGAACTCGAGGTTGCACGGCGGATCCAGCAGATGCTGCTTCCCAAGTCATTCCCCGCGATAAGGGGCCTCGAGAGCCATGCCATGAATCGTCCGAGTGAGCAGGTGGGCGGCGACTACTACGACATGCTGCAGCTCAGCGAGAACCGGGTCGGCATGGTGATCGCAGACGTATCGGGCAAGGGAGTCCCGGCGGCGCTTCTCATGGCCTCCCTCCAGTCGAGCCTCCGCGCAGAGGCAGGCCCCGGAAAGACCCCGTCCGAAGTCATACGGGCCCTCAACCGGGTCGTCTGCGACCAGACCTCAGGCGAGACTTTCGTCACCATCTTTTACGGGCTCCTCGATCTCGAGCACCGGACCCTCCACTACTGCAACGCCGGCCAGACCCCTCCTTTCATAGTGGGCAGGAACGGTCGCGTACGAAGGCTCGATATCACGCATCTGGTGATAGGCGTGGACAAGGGGGCCTTCTACGAGGACACGACGATGGAATTGGAAGAGGGCGACCTCCTCTTCCTATATACGGACGGCATCACCGAGGAACCCGGGAGCAATGACTCCCTCTACGGCGAACCTCGCCTCATTTCCCATCTCGTGGACTCATACGACATGACCCTCCCCGAGGTGCTTGAGATAATTCATGACGACGTGGTGAGCTACGGAAGCGGCAAACCCAATGACGACCTCACGGCCCTGGCCCTTAAAATAAAGGCTTTCCCGGTCCCCTCCCCCCAGCCGGCCTGGACCCCAAAAAAGAGCTAAAGCCTCCCCCAATACCGTGCCGATATGAATGGTGGCGGTTAAACCCGCTAGGCCCCCCGGCTGGCGAGGGGCAAAAATGAGAGGAGGCGAAGGCCGTGAACTTCGTCGCTTACTTGCTTCTGTCTGGAGTCACTCCCCTAATTCTCGATCTCTTCTGGTGGCTTAGATAGGGGACACGTATGCCGGAAGGAGCCGGAAAAATGAAGAAGATAGGAGTCGTACTGGTAATCGGGCTGGGGGGATTTACGGTATATTCATTTGCCTGCTCCTGGTTCGCTGACTTTTTCCGAATCGTCTAGCAGACCGGCGGGCAATATAAAGCAGCACTCAAAACGAAGGGCTCCCGCCCCGTCAAGGGGGGGAGCCTTTTCGTACTCGCGAGAAGCTCGGGTATTACTCAACATGCGTGGAGGGCGTACCGCGGTCCCCCATGATGCTGAAGTAGATGCCCATGACGTCGGAATAGGCACTCTCGTTGCCGCTCTCGTCGACCGCGGTGATCATGTAATAGGTGATCTCCATGGTGACAGGCGAGTCATAGCACCAGGGACAGAGAAGAACTTCGTCATTGACCTTGCTGAAAGGTCCGTCCTCCTGCCCTGAGGAGTAGACATTGTAGCCTGCCAGGTCCGGTTCGGCGTTCGAGGCCCAGGAGATCTTAACCTGATTCGCGTGGTCCTCGACCATCATCCCCACCGGGGCGAGGGGCGGAACGGTATCCACGGCGGTCACGCCGGTTTCGCTTCCGAATGAAGCTATGACTAAAAGAAACGCAACTGCAACGACGGGGAGAAGATTCTTTAATGCTCTCATCTTGTCACTTCACCTCCTACAACTTTCCAAAGGCCCATCGTCATTGACACGAAGTGTCAAACGTCTCGCCCCTTACTGCAGCAAGAGACGTGCCACGGGGCGCCGCCGTAGCCCAATGCTATTACCTTGAAATGAGTTACGTTAGGACGTGGTCAGGCGACCGCGCCCGCCGGGGGAGGCTCATAATGCAAGCTTGAGTGCATGCTGCGATTGCTAAGTGCAAACTGCAAGGACTCTAGTGGACCAGGCGTATGATCTTCCGGGCGAAGGGAGCGCCGCCCATCCTTCCGGTCACGACGTAGGCGCCTGGGGCAACGGCTGCGCCAGCAGCATCCCTCCCGTTCCAGGTTACCTCGGTCGTTCCCCGCGCGCCGCCCAGGTCGCGTACGAGCCTGCCCCGGACATCGAAGACCCTGACTTCTTCCAGATGCTCCGAAGCCCCGCTCCCGGGCGCTCTCACCACGACCTTGTCCAGCGAGGGATTGGGAAGCACCAGGACGCTCGCAGAGCTCTCTCCGCGCTCGGCGAGCGAGAGAAAGAACTCTTCCAGGCCCTCGACCTCTCCCGGCGGGACGAGATCATGGTTCTCCACCCTGCCGCCTGACCCCGCGAGGGGGCCGCCGAACAGGGCCCTGAAGTCCTCCGCGAAGATCTCGTGCGGCCTCAGGGAATGGGCGATTTCCGGGCCGCCGCCGTTCATCTCGAAGCCGCGCAGGGCGGCGTACCGCTGCCACAGCCTGCGCCCTGAGTCGGGCATCAGGGCGCGATGAACGGCGTGGCCGATTTCATGAACGACGGTGTAGTGGACATGCTCGACAGGATAAGTCACCCTCCCCGGGGTGAGGAAAACTACGGATCCCTCGGTGGACGATTCCACCTGAACGACCCTCGGCACATGCAAGATTACTACATCTATATTGAGATCCCTCACGGGGAAATCAATCTCTTCCAGCGCGGCGACGACTTCCTCCAGGGGCATGGGGAACCACTGCGACCCGCCGTCGAGGAGTTCATACCTGACGGCGCCGGGGAAGTCCAGATAGGCCCTTCCCCCCTCCGTCGACGTGAAGGCGGCCATTTCGCGGGCTGAGTAAACGGTGATGCTCCCGACCCGCTCGGAGGCGGCGAGCGGCATGGCGAGAGCCAGGACGGCCATGCAAACAACCCCAACCGTCTGCCAGTTCTGTCGCATCTTCTTCCTCAGTGCGCCCAAAAATAAAAGGGCTGCCGGACCGCGTGAGCGATCTTCGGCAACCCATTGCAATTAAAGAAGTTGGGCTTTGCAGGGACCTGCCCTGCCTTTTCGGTATCGCCCGACCTCCCACTACCACCACGCAAGTCAATTATATCATAAGGCGCGGTTTGAGGTCAAGTCAGCCCGACCGGGTTTATGGGGTCGGTAAGGGAAGGGTGATGCTCCAGAATCAGTACTTTCCGAGGGCCCT
>CAZSBE010000196.1:0-3704 GCA_964604955.1 uncultured bacterium | reverse complement strand
GGAAACCAGGTCATATACTCGCGGCTCACCGAGGGTTTCAGTCACCACACTATCAAGCGCGCTTTCGACGTGCTCTGCATGGCCAGGATCATAACCAGGATTCCATCGGCGAGTCCCAGTGGATTACCGCTTGGAGCCACGGCATCGGCCAGGAAAATCAAGGCGATAACGCTCGATATTGGACTGTGGCAACACCTCTCTGGAGTTAGCGCCGAGGCAGAGTATTCCAGAAGCGACCTGCTCGACATACATCGGGGCGCCCTTGCTGAGCAATTTGTCGGGCAAGAGATGCTGGCGTCTCTGAATACAAATCTGCACTACTGGGCACGTAAGACCAGAGGCAGCACAGCGGAGGTTGACTACCTGGTCGTTATCGATGGCGCCATTGTTCCGGTTGAGGTCAAAAGTGGCGCCAGCGGGCGCCTCCGCAGCATGCACTTGCTGCTCAAGGAACATCCCAAGATCCCACACGGGATAGTCTTCTCTTCCAGAATGTACTCCGAGTTACCTGAGCAGGGGCTGAAGTTCATACCCCTCTACCATGCATACTCGGCCACTGGAGGCTTAGGAGTCACTTAGGGGACAGGAAAATGTATGGCTCCCCGGACGAATGTCCCAGAGCGCGGTCTTGTCGGATCGCGTGAGGATTGTGGTAAGACGGGGCATGCGAGGACAAGTTAGGCCGGCTCTTTCACCGGCGGTCGTCGGGCTCTGAGTTGCAGCCTAATTCAACCCCTATTCGGATCCACTCCCATCTGACGGCAAACAAGGGAGTCAACGGATTTCTTGCCCCAGCGGCACCGGGATGCTAGTATCCCTTGGGCTTTCCGAGACGGAAGTGATCCGAACCAACCAAGAGAGAGAGATCGGCCATGCACGAGCGTATCCGACGAGACAGGCTTCGGAACATAGTCTACAGGAGACTTGAGGATCTGGAGGAACACGTAGACATCGATGAGGTTGCTCTGCAGAGTTTCCTCAGGAAGGTCAGGGAGAATCAGAATCTCCCCCTGGCTATTATCTCCGGTGCGGCAGCCGCCATTGTAGGCGCCGTCCTGTGGGGGTTTGTCGCGGCGGCCCTTGAGATGCATACTGCCGTTTTCGCCTTGGGCCTTGGAGCACTGGTCGGCCTGACCGTGCGGAAGTTCGGTCAGGGTTTTGACAGGGCGTTCGGTATTGCCGGGGGGCTTCTGGCAGCTGCCGGCAGTGTGGCGGGCTTACTTTTCACCGTCTTGGTACTGGCCTCGCGCGCCCTCGGGATACCCCTCCTCCACATACTGGCCCGCGTAGAATTGAGCGTGTACAAGACGATCTGGGTACAAACGGTTCGTCCGGTACACGCTATCTTCTACCTAATAGCCATATACGAGGGATACCGGTTCTCCATCAAACGCATCTCGGATGCCGAGCTGCGAACCTTCACCGCCCGGTAGCCAGCACAGCAATTAGTGACCACCGTTGGTACGCCAGTGGAGCCACCTACTTCGACATCTTGTACTGACCGATGGCCCCTACCGCACACAGACATGGATCACTACAAGCAGTGACATCTGGGAATGGGGTGATACCCTGTGAAGAAGGCTGGCTCCCCGGACTGGTGTCCCAAAGCGCGATTCTGTGGGACCGTCTTGCCCCCAGGATCATGCGAATCGCGAGAGGCCGTACAAAGATCACTGTGCCTGCATAGATGGTTCCCCGGGGCAAATGTCTGAGAGCGTGGCTTTGCGGAATATAGTGGCCATTGTGGCGAGACACTCTACCAGGGGGCGCACGCGCTGGCTTCTTCACACATCATAACCGCGCTCGGTCGAGGTTATTCCATCAACACTGCCTTACGGGTCTCGGAGCCACGGGCTGTCGTAAGCTTCACGAAGTACACACCCGCCGGAACGGGCCGCCCATACCGGTCTACTCCGTCCCAGGTGACTTGGTGTGTGCCTACTCCCATGACGTGGCTCACGAGCACTCTCATCTCCTGACCAAGCAGGTTGTAGATTGCGATCCTCACCGGCTGGGTCTGGGGGAGCTCAAATTCCAGGGTGACATCCGAAGCAGACGGAATAGGCAGCACCCTCAGTCCATATCCTACGCTCGGCGCGTCGATGCCTTCGTTGACTCCAGACTGATCCGGTCGGGTCTTCAGCAGATAGACATTGTTTTGCGGGGCACCGAAGGAATTCGTGGACCCTACGAGGATGAACCCGCCGTCAGTGGTCTCCTCCCCCCAGAAGGCCCGGTCATCCCCGTTTCCTCCATAAGTGGCTGTCCAGACCGTATCCCCATCGGCATCCATCTTGACAAGCCACATGTTCGCGGCCAACGGTCCGAAGGACTCAGTGACACCCGCAGAAACATAGTAGTTATCAGTCGTCACAACCACTGTGTTCACCTGGTCCCTCTCAGGGCCGCCATAGGCTCTCTCCCAGACAAGATCTCCGTACCGGTCTGTCTTAACGTAATAAGCATCACTCATGCCCGACCCGTAAGACCATGTAGAGCCTGCAATTATGTAGCCGCTGTCGGGGGTCTCCTTGACAGATAGCCCCATCTCGTTGGACGCCCCACCGTACTGCCTCGTCCAGAGGGTGTCACCGTTCGCATCGGTTCTAAGGAGATATGCATCACCCGACCTGCAGCCGGCGGCGATGAAACCCCCATCATAGGTCTCCCGCACCGACCAGGCTTCTTCCTGGGTATAGGTCCCGTGGAGCTTGGTCCATAAGGTGTCGCCATCGGAGTTCGTCCTTATCAGAAGAAGCTCGGTACTTTTCGCATATGTGCCGCAGCCGCCCGCCAGAATGTATCCGCCGGACGAGACCTCCTCGACCGACAGGCCATATGAGCTCAGATAGCCCTGTCCGTAGGTTTTTGTCCAGAGAGTATCACCGTCAGGGGCAACCTTGAGAAGAAGCACATAGTATGTTGAGTCAAGCACCGCCTGGGTCTTCCCTACTATAATGTAGTTACCGTCCGATGTCTCTCGCACCTGGTTCGGTTCGTCGACGAGGGGCCACCCGTACTTCCTTGTCCAAAGCGTATCGCCGTTGTCATCCATCCTGAGGATATACACGTCCGGGAACCCGTCCGGGAACTGCTGGGTCCTGCCGACCGCTATGAAGCCCCCGGCGGATAGCTCCTGAACGCTCCAGCCGGCTTCGAAGTTGCCCCGATGGTATGTCCGCATCCAGAGGCTGTCCGGCCCACTTCCAGCCCATGCCGCGGCCGATACGAGAAGAATGCCAAGGGTCACAACTGCCACAGTTCTTTCGCAGCTCATCCCAATCACCTCACTTGAAGAAGTGTATAGTGCGTGTTCCGACGAGCCCCCACGCCGACTTCCCACTATACATCTATTATACGGCTCGCTGCCGACAAAGTCACGTGCGAATCCCTGGGACGAACCACCTGATTGTACCTCGCCAAAGAATTCGGACTCGCACGGGCTCGAACCTGCAACCCCCCAGATGGATTCTCACCTGACGTGTATTCAAGAACACGAGTGAATTTACTCACGATATGGAGCAATATGCCAATGAGTTGGTGGATAATGTATAAAAGATCCATTTCCAACTCGATTAGGTCGAGATAGAAGACTGGCTCCCCGGACTGGTGTCCCAAAGCGCGATTCTGTGGGATATCGTAGGCATTGCAGCAAAGCGGATAGCCCGGGGCCACCTGAGGCTGTCTGCTTCCTATCGTAGGGC
>CAZSBE010000195.1:0-3786 GCA_964604955.1 uncultured bacterium | reverse complement strand
GAAAGGAGGTGGGGGTATAGACGAATCTCTGGTCTGATTAGTACGTCTCCCGTTTGCCACGGAGGGGGGAACATAGACCTGTCCGACGCCTTTGGCTTCCCCTGTGGGCCCTGTCGCAGTCGGAGATCCGACACGCGGTGAGCCCAACGTACTGGAGGTGACCTCAATGAAGTTAGCGTTTGCGGTACTGGTGGCAACGGGGATCATCCTGAGCGGTATCGCCACAGTTACTCTCGCCTCGAAGCAACCCGTGAAACCGATTTCGCCGCCAGATTATGCAGTAGGCCGGTTACCCATAACCGGACCGTTCGTCATCCTGCAAGCAGGTGACACAACCTGGGTACAGGTTCATGCCAATGACTCGTACTGTCCGGGCGATCCCCTGGGCGGGCACGGCGGTGAGGCCGAGGGCGGCCCCGAAGGCAGTGAGACGTGGTGCTTCGAGGCCAACTGGCCGTATGGAGATTCATGCGGGACTTACGCGCCCTGGGACTCTCGCTGCTTCAGGCATGTCGATGTCAAGAGCCTTCCGTCGGAAGTCGGGATCAACTACTGGCACGTCAGCGACTACCGGACTGACCAGAGGGCCTATTGCGGAGATTCGGCCCTGTGGTGCGGCGCCGATAGCATATGGAACGGCGCCCCGACCGAGTGCGGCACGTGGATCAACCCACCCGGGTATGGCAGTTACTGGAACTGCGTCGCACAGCTGGCTTTGCCTGGCACGTTTGATATAGCTAACGGGTGCAGCGTCATGTTTGACACGAGGTACGATATCGAGTGCAAGTATGACTACTTCTACGTGGAGTACTACAACGGCACCCAGTGGCAGCAGCTGGCGCTTTTCAATGCCACGAGTAACAACCCCGGCCTGGAATGTGGTTCGCCGGGCGGCGGTAACCCCGACTTCTGGGGCAACACCGACACGCAGCGCCTCGTGAACTGTGACTGGCAGTCAAGGGGCACGAGCGGGATGCCCGCGTTCCACGCATTCCTGGACGCCGGCCAGTGGGGCTACACCTCGGGTCCCATGTTCCGGTGGCGTTTCGAGTCCGACGGCGGCTTCAGCGATGCCGACGGCAGCGGTAACACGGACGGCGCGGCGTTCATCGACAACATAACGATTGTCGGGGATACGGAAACCTATGTCATGGACTTCGAAAGCGGGCTGGACTCCTACTGGAGTTTCCCGGATCCGGACGGCCTGACCGACCAGTGGCACATGAGGTATGACCCGGATCCCCCGTATGAAGGGGGTGACGGCGGTGACCGTACCACCTGCACACTGGACTCGTCTATAGTCTGGAGGGCGAGGCCGGAGGGCGGATACCCGGTCGGCGTACCCTGGAGAAACGGGTGGTTCTACAGGCTGGTGGCGCCGACGATGCCGCTTCTCAACACCGGCTGTGTCGTCCAGTATGACCAGTTCATGTGCGCCAGGGAGATAACATGTGATTACACCAACACCATGGTGCGCTTCCATGACATCGGGAACGACCAGTGGTGTCCGTGGATAGACATCGATGACTTCAACCTTAACGCAGGGTGCTTCTTCTGGAACTTCGACTTCGAGGAGGATGTGACGCCGTTCTACGGATCGACTCACGACTCCATGCAGTTCGGGTTCGACCTGAAGGACGTCTCCGTGCCGAGCCAGTTCTGCCGCGGCAAGCACGCGGGAACTGAGAACATCATCGACAACATATCCTTCGGATTCTTCGATGGTGACGCCACGGTTTTCCGGGCACAGGTCATAGACCTGCTCAACGATTCGTTCTTCCCGGGGATGTGCGGGTTCAATGCGGAGTTCGACGCATACGATCCCGATACGATCAACTACTACTCGGGCGGAGCGAATCCTCTGCCGGTGCTTAACATTCTCCGTGTGGACGTAACCGACAAGGACTATGTCGACGTGGTCGAGCTCTTCGGCAGCATGGACGGGGGGGCTACCTGGATTTCGACGTCGATGACGCTTTTCCAGCCGTTCGACCCCAACAACGCCGATCTCGGCGGTGAATTCACGGGCACGATCTGCCCCGCCGACTTCAGCCTGAGCGAATGGCCCAGGGGTACGCAGGTCTGGTACTACGTCAAGTGCACCGATGGCCTCAACAATGAGGACTACTTCCCGAATGAAGCGGACCCGACGGATCCCGACCATATGGGAGGAAGCGAAGACTACTTCACGTTCGATATCCTCCCCAGGTACCCGGAGGACTTCAGCGGCGTGAAGATACTGCTTGTAGATGGCTATGGGAGGAATAACTACGATTACTCGCAGTGCTTTGCGGCTGCGAACAACATCGAGCCCCTCGAGGACATTTATGAGCGCACCCTGGTGGACGCCGGGTACTGTTACGACAAGTACGACGTTGCAGGCGCGGGCAGCAATGTCCACATCCACTATCTGTGTACATGGAACACCGACTACGACGCAGTTGTGTGGTTCTGCGGGCCGTACTTCTCGGAGGACCTGTTTGATGTGGAGGCCCAGCGCGAAATGCGTAACTACCTGGCCGGCGGCGGAAAGGTCGTCCTGTTGGGTGACAGGGTCGCTTACAGCGCCGCACCCGAGGCGGAGGGAGGCGGCGGCGAGGATTCACTCGGCGGCGAGTTCCTGTCGGGCATCATGGGCGCGGATTACCTGGACGAGATGCAGTCGCCCTTCGCGAAGCCTTACATCTACTGCGAAGGTGTGCCGACATTGAATGTGCTGGGCACGCCCACCCCGCTGGACCTCGACACCATGCTTGTCTACAGGGAATGTCCTTATCTCAAGGACATGAGCTGGGTCAGGGCAGAGCCGTCACCGCCCGGCGGTTACTCGGCACAGCCGCTCATGACCGTTCTCAATCCGGATGTCCCGCAGGCGGACATGGCGATCTACACCGAGTACCAGGGAGTCGGTCAGTGCGCGTTCGTCAACTTCGACCTGTGCGCATCGATCAACCACACGTACGGGTACTGCAGCGGTGGTGCGCCCCCGGGCTACCAGTCCTTCACCCCGGGTGCCTATGAGGGCAGGGTGGACCTGATGGTCTCGATTCTCGAGGACGTCTTCGGTCTTCCCTCACAGGGCAGTGGTACCGGTGGCACGAGCGGCGTTCCGGAGAAGAAGGCCTCCTTCCAGTGGGCTCTTCACCAGAACGCCCCGAACCCGGTCGCCGGTATGACCGAGGTTCGTTACGAGGTGGCCCGGAACAGCAATGTAAGCATCAAGGTTTACAATGCCATGGGCCAGCTTGTTAACACCCTGGTCGACGATCGAGTTGAGCCCGGTCGCTATGCAGCGCACTGGGACGGGAAGAACTTCGCGGGTGAGAAGGTCTCCAGCGGAGTGTACTTCTACAAGATGGAAGCCGGCGCGTTCAATGCTACCAAGAAGATGTTGGTCGTAAGGTAGCGTTGTCCGTGGTCCGGACGATGTAGCGAAGCTGTCGGCAGGGGGAAGGGTCCTTCGCGGGCCCTTCCCCCTTTTGCGCCTGGCGAGCGCAGACTGCCCCCCTGATGGCCTCGAAGGCGTGATTTCATGTCTTGTTAATCATGCTCCATATCTTATTTTGAGAACTTTCCCAAAGAAGGTATTGCCCAGGGCCCAAAAAGGGGTTAGCAGTACTTGATATATTTAGTATAATATTCTAGGCTGGACTTTTTTCAGCTTTGAGTGAAGGGGGTGATGCCGACTTATCTATGATGTAGTACCTCCGATTCCCGTTTGCCGCACGGGATTCAACCTGTCCGACAACAAGTGAATTCCCTAAAGGCTAAGTCTGCCGGCGCAGG
>CAZSBE010000194.1:0-3792 GCA_964604955.1 uncultured bacterium | reverse complement strand
GTTACGACTTATTCCGGCTGCGACGACGTGGACTTCTTTGTGGTGTTCTATGACCTTGGAGCCGTCACGGCGTTCAACTATGCAATCAGTTGGTCCGGGGATTGGAGCACCTGTAGTTTCACAAGTTGCAGTGATTTCGTAATCGGCGGGATCGTCTCCCCCGGGGACAGCATAGCCCAGGCGTGGACGGATTGCGATTCGTCTTCTGTCTGCATCGCCGGATTTGGGTGGATAGGAGACATCGAGAGTTCTGGTCACATCACGATCGGTCCATTCCCCGGCGCTAATATCGACGTTGTCGACTGCAACTTCGAGGCGGATACGACCACTGTTGCATGCAGAGCTGGGATTTGCGGGGCCACGGGGGATGACCCCTGTGCTGGCGAAGGCGGCCGAGAGGGCGGCGGCACGGAGGGTGGAATCAGGGGCTACTACAAGCCATAGGGCCCCAGAACACGTGGCTTGTAGCTAGGATCGGAGAGAGCGGATTGCCTCGACCTCCAGAGGATACTTGCCTCTTTCGACGAAGTGGTTTGAGCCTTGCCATTCTACTTGACTTCTTCCCTGTTCAGAGCGTCCATGGACTTACGTAGCACGCTGATGAATGGGGGTAATTTGCTGGTTCATACAGCCATCGCGAGATTCGCCCGTCAGCTCCAAACTGATGGGAAGAGCATTCACACACGTCGGGCATATCTCCAGGACCTACAACGCCTGTCCGAATGGGTCGGGCCCGGGACGGACGTGAGGGGGATCCGGGCAACGATACTGACGCTATACTTCTCCTCACCTGCACGCGCCGAGGAGACTCCAGCGCCAGCCACGGCCTCCCGGAACCGGGCCAAGTGCGCCGTCAGGGCCCTCTTCAGGTTCCTCCAGGAAGCTGGCTACATCAAAGAGAATCCCACCAAGTTCATCAGGAACCGCCGAGCACACCCGAAGCCCCCTGAACACCTGACCCCCGCAGAGGTTCGCAGTTTCCTTGCCGCACTCAGGACGGCCCGTAACCCTACTGCCCGAAGGGACCGAGTGATGTTCTCCCTCCTCCTGGGCACCGGCATGAGGCTCGGGTCACTTGTGAATCTCCGTGTAGGTGACGTGGACTCGAAAGGACGCCATATCCGCATCACGGCCAAGGGCGGAGTCGAGTGCAAGGTCTACTTCAACTCGGGCCTCAGTCGCCGCCTGAAGGCCTACATCAGGGCCTCCGGACTCAGACCAGAGGACCCGCTTTACCCCTCCCGTAACGGCGGGCACCTCTCTTCCCGCCAGGTCCAGCTCCGCTTTAAGCACTGGCTGGAGGCTGCGGGCATTGACTCCAAGTACTCAGTTCACTCCCTCCGGCACACCTTCGCCATGAACCTCTATCGCAAGGCCGGCGACCTCAGACTTGTCCAGACTGCCCTCGGGCACAAGCGCATCACGACGACCGAAATCTACGCCAGGGTCGACGACCGGAGGCTCAAACGAGCCCTTGAGAAGCTCTAGACCACCCGATCCAAAAGTCTAGTCTGGGCACCCGAAAATAGACCGGATTAGACCGGAAGACTAGTAGAAACTAGACCATGGACTAGTGGTTCTTGCTCACGGCTCGACCATCTGTAACCCATTGACCCACAGGGTGTTGCGCCTTTCTGCCGACCTCCAACGGCCCGTCGTTCACAGTCCTGAGCCCCCTTTTCTATACCATTTCCCGATTTCGCTCTGGAAAGTCTATTTTGGTCTAGTGTGGTTATTCGCATAACTGGCATTATACGAATGATGTTAGAAGAATCACTTAAAGTAATATTTAAAGTGCGTGGCCCGTTTGACGGCGGGGGCGCCTCGCGATAAGAACGCGGTGTGAATCCCCATACTTTCCGCCCCGCGGCTTCGCTCAATCAGTTGTATCCGAAATGGCGCCACGCGCCACTGCCGATACAACCTTTATCATTATACGAAGTTGGGTGGATTAGCTGAGTCGGCGGTTGAAACGGCCGCATTTCCCGGCTGCTTTCATCATTGGTGTCCACTGGATGGGCGATGACGTATACCCGCACCTCCGCCAGAAGTGGGAGCCCGGCTATGTGGGCCCGGTGCACCACTGGTACTGGGCTGCGCCGACGCGGCCCTGCGATGCTGTGCCCCGGGGGAGATGGGTGGACATGGCGCTGCTGCGGCTGAGGTGACACTAATGTGGCTCGTGGCTACCAGTCATCCTATTTCCATGCGTGGGGGGCAAGTACACTCCCCAAACCCCACCTTAACTCATTTGTTTTGAGCCTCTCAGGCGATTCTGGTGCGGCAGGGACCACTTCTTCCATATAATTGCGGAAACATATTGACAAAGCGAACCCATCTGTCGTACACTGGCACCGTAAAGGGGTATCCATAGTGGGGCTGGGGAAGTCCCGGCTGCGGCATGCCACCGACGAGAGCGAGCTAAATCATCGAGGAATCAGGAACTGCCCGGGACGGGATTCGTTTCGGGCATTTGAAGTTAGGGGGGATCATGCGGAGCCTACTTGCAGTATTGGCGGTGGTATTCCTTGCTAACGCGGCATACGGCTATATGACCGAAGTCGGCATCTCTGAGGTCGCCGTGATCAGTAACGACCAGAAGGAGTTCCGCCTTCTCTTCAAGCTCGGGGCGCTGGACATCCCGGACTCGTGCAGGATTGACTTCGCTACGATTGTCTTGCCGAAGGTTGTGAATTCCCCAGAGGTAGCGTTCGAAGTGTGCGCTGTCACCGAACCCTGGTCGGCGGCATCAGTGAGCTGGACCGGATCCTGGAGCAGTGACGGAGGGGACTTCGCAGACGCCTGTCTTGCCAGCTGGGTAATCCACCCCGGCGTTGACGGTCCCGGCCACTTCATTGACGTGACAGAATTCGTCCGTTCCATACACAAGGGGGCCGCCGACTACGGTCTGATTGTCAAACCCGTGGATGGGACCCATGCGGGCTTTGACGAGAACCTGCAGTCACTCTTTACTGGGCTTGGGCAACTCAAGGTAAGGGTGCTCTATAGAGGCAGGGACTCACGTCGCGGCCCCGAGAAGAGGTGAGGAAGGCATGAAGACTCGTGAATCAGTTCGCTGGCAGAGTCGATGGCGTGGAGCACTCGTCCTTGGGCTACTTGTGGCGCTCATTTGTGCCGATGGTCTCTTGGCGAGGGCGCGCGCAGACAGGATCTTCGGCGATGAGGAGCTGGCGAGTGAAGAACCCGCCGGTACGGATTGGCACAGGACACGATCGGCGGGTCAGCACTGCATCGGTGTGAGTGGTAACAACGTCTTCATCATTTGGTATGGAGGTGGCCCGGAAGGGGACGGCATCTACTTCGGCCAGTCCACTGACGGCGGTGACTCGTTCGAAGCGCCTCGGCTTGTAAGCGACACGACCGGGGTCAGCCTCTATAGACCATCCCTCGCAGTGGGAGCGGGAGGAGACCTATATGTTGTGTGGCATGACAAGCGAGGTGGATCGGGACCCGGGTACAATGTCTATTTGTCGAAAAGCACCGACGGGGGCGCGACCTTTGGGCCCGACGTGAGGGTGGATGACGCCGGAGACGACCCGAGCAGTCAGAGTAACGCAGCCGTTGCTGTTGACGATTCGGGCAGAGTCTATGTGGTCTGGCTTGACAGCCGAGGCAACGGCTCTGCCGGCATTTATTTCTCAAGGAGTCTCGACGGGGGGCTCACGTTCTCGCCTCACGTCGAGCTACCCAACACTGAGCCTTATATGACTCAATATGGCCCCTCCATCACCGCAGCGGGGGACGGGCTGGTCTACGTTTCGTGCGTCGACG
>CAZSBE010000193.1:0-3884 GCA_964604955.1 uncultured bacterium | reverse complement strand
CACATAAAGGCCCGCCCCGATCAGGGGTGAATCGCCGATTCTCCCGGGATACTTGTATGCCCAGCCCGAAGAGCTTACCCCGCCGGCCATGTGCCCGTCCCGGCTCATTACGAGGAATGCGACCGTACCGTGCGAGGCAGGGGAGCCGTCGGGATGCCTGACGTGGGATGCGAGCGGAGCGTCCGGCCAGCCGGCCAGTGCCCCGGCGGGAACGTGCTTCCCGAGCCACCTCCGATAGCGTTCGCTTGCGTCCCTGGTGAGCATTTCGCCAGCCTCCTCACCGATCTCCGCTGCGAACCTCTCGGCGCCCCGTCCGGCCAGCATCACGTGCGGCGTCTTCTCCATGACCCCGCGGGCCACGCTGATGGCGTGATAGTAGTGTCTCAAGGCCCCCACCGCGCCGCTCTTGAGCGTCGTCCCGCACATGATGCAGGCGTCGCATTCCACCTCCCCTATGATGTTGGGCGCTCCCCCCAGGCCTACGGTTCTTACGCCCGGGTCCAGCTCGACCACCCTGATAGCCTCCTCCACGACATCGAGCGGCGGCCGCCCGGATGCGAGAGAGCGGACCGCGCTCTCGAGCCCCACACCTCCCTCGCAGTTTGCCAGAACGACCTGTCCCATCTTCACCTCCGCTGTATCGGCCTGCCTGCACTATATCACGGAGCCCCGTCCGCGCGTTCCTTTTTTGGTTTGACATGCCCATGCCTGCTGGGGTAAAAGGGTGGTGGGGCAGACTTCAGCTCGGGAAACTCTCGGAGCCTCTACCTTGTCTGTGGCAGGTTTCCTGTGAAGGGCTGTCCCGGGCAGATCCAGAGGTTTCTTGAATCAGGCAGCGGCCATTGCGGCCGCAGGGAAAGGAGGCGAGCTGTGTATCGTCGCTTTGTGTTGCTTATCGTGTTGCTTCCGTTAATGGCGATTTATGCCGGCTGCGGCAGTGACACCACCTGTGATCCGTGCGATCAATGCGATCCGTGCAACTGCACGAGCAGGGAATGGGTGTTGCAGTATCCGCCGCTGGGCCCGGGAAACTGGTACGGCGCATGGGGCAGCTCGGAGAACAACTTGTTCATGGTCGGAGAGAAGGGGCAGATCGCGCATTACAACGGCACTTCCTGGCAGAACATGAACATAAGATCCACGCGCGTCGTCTACGCCGTCTGGGGAGCGTCGGCAACCAATGTCTATGCCGTGGGTTACGACGGCCTGATTCTCCACTATGACGGCAGCGGATGGGATCCCATATACCTCGATACTGCAAACGACTTCTACTCCGTCTGGGGGCTTTCGGCCACCTCGATCTACGCCGGAACCTACAGGTATATTTACTACTACAACGGAAGCACCTGGACGCAGATGGATACCGAGCAGAATTACTACTACTACGGAATATGGGGCACATCTGCCAGCAATATCTACGCGGTCGGCAGCAACGGGACCATCGTGCATTATAACGGTTCGGCGTGGACCCGCGTCGAGCACGGGCTGACCACATCTTATCTCCGCGACATATGGGGAACCAGCAGCACCAATATATATGCCGTGGGCGACCGGGATTACAGCATCAATGGAAATGTAATCCTTCACTACAACGGTTCCAGCTGGTCGCTGGTGGACGACCCCGTGGTCGATGGCGACCAGTACCACTGGTTCTACGACATCGACGGCCGGAGCGCGAGTGACATCTATGTTTGCAGCTCCAGCGACCGCGTGCTTCATTACAACGGCAGCTCGTGGAGTGAGCTGTCCGACGGCAGCGAGACAGAATACGTGTCCCTCTACAGCATCTGGGTCGGACCTACCAAGTTGTTCACGGGCGGCGACTGCGGCAAGATTTTTAAATACAGCGGTGCCACATGGTCCGACGAGACAGGCGTTTCATACGGCTCGCTCCGGGATGTCTGGGCGGTGGCGGAAGACAATGCGCTGGCGGTGGGAGACTATGGCATGATCCTCCGCCGCGACGGGTCGTCGTGGGTGGACGCCTCGACGCCGGCCACCCATAGCTACTACTTCTATGGCATTGCCGGCGAAGAGGACAACTGGTTCATCGCCGGGAGCGGGGGCGCTCTGCTCCGCAACGACGGGAGTTCATGGGTCGTCGCCGGCGGCCTGGGAGCGACCACGAACTATCTCTACGGTGTGTGGGCCGATGGTAACCAGGCCGTAGCTGTCGGCGCGAGCGGCGTTATCATCCATTTCGACGGCGCCAACCAGCTCATGATGACGAGCGGCACCACGGAATACCTGAGGGCGGTCTGGGGATCGTCAATGAGTAATATCTTCGCCGTGGGGGATGATGGCACCATAGTGCACTACGACGGCAATGGAAGCAACCTATGGACCGTGATGGAGTCGGGGATCGGGGAGAGCATAGATCTCGAAGGCGTCTGGGGCACTTCGGCCAGCAATGTCTACGCCGTGGGCGACGATGGCGTCATGCTGCGCTATAACGGCAGCTCCTGGTCAAGGATGTGGACGGACACCTACTATGATTTCAAAGCCATTCACGGCACAGCTGCCGACAACATATTCGTAACGGGCAGCAACACTGTGTTTCATTACGACGGCGGCGGCTGGCGGGAGTTGTCTCAGCAGAACCTGTCGTATGAGAGTCAGTACGGCATTTACTGCGCCGGAGGAATGGAAGTATTCACAGTCGGATACTGCGCCTCCATTCTGTTCCTGGCTGAGCGCTAGCAGGGCGGTGAGGCCGCTGCGGCGGAGCCGCCGGCCCGCGAGGTGAAAAAGACAGGCACCGGTTTCATCCGGTGCCTGTCGTTTTATCATGTGCCGCCCGGTCCCTACCAGGCCGATCGCAGGGACATCAGAATGTAAGCCCCCAGGTACATAAGACCGCCCAGGACGAGCGACGCCGTAAAACCGAAACTGAATGCCACCAGCAGCACCAGCGTTGCTCCCAGAACGGACGCCGAGCCGTTCACTGCGAAGCCCCAGTCGACGAGCTCCCCGACCCTTAGCGTGCCCTTGGGAAACGGCATCCCCATGAAGAACCCCAACGGGAATATCAGCGCCGCCGTGACGGCGGTCCTTGGCAGCATCGTCAGGCCGGCAAGGGACCTCGTTACGTGACCGAGCAGCAGGATATCCAGCGCGAGCCAGATCAGGATTCCGAGAAAGGCCACGGTGGCCGTAACGGCCCGGGAGCACCTGCTTCCTATGCCACTGGCTACAAGCAATGTCAGCAGCACCGTGGCAATGCTGTAGACCGAGGCCCCTATGAAGAGCGTGTACTTCTGGATGAGCACGACCTCGATCATCATGAAGCCCATGCCGATGGCGAAAAAATACAGCCAGGGCACGGCCCCCAGCTTCGGCCCTTCCCTGAGGTAAGGGATGAGGTTGATGGGAATGAACAGCACCAGCACCACGGCCAGGATCACCAGTATGAGCGTGTTCGCGAGCGGGAACCCCATGAACTCGGCGTACATGTTCATCTTCCGGAGGTTTTCCCGGCTGAAGTTCTTCCAGTTCCCCATCTGCGCGGCGAACGGCCTGTCGTCCGTGCACGGTCTTATGTTGATCTGCGCTGAGTCCTCCGCCGCCTCCCAGCCATCCGTCACTATGAGGTTGATGAGATTGCCGGCCAGCGAGTCGGGCGCCGGGTAGAGAAGGTGAATGAAGCCCTCGCGCTCCCTGGTCAGCGGACCGTATGCATTGTACCGGATCTCGTCGGTGAGCGGCCGCCGGGAAAGGAGTAGCAGTTTCCGGCGCATCCTGGGAAGATCGTAAACCGCGAAGTGCTGCGTCGGGTCCTCCACGCCCCGGCTTCTGAGCCCGTCCTTTACCATGGAGACGATGCGCGGCATATACGCCTGATGCTCCATGGACATGAAGCCCCCCTCGGAGAGCGCGTCCCAGTA
>CAZSBE010000192.1:0-3893 GCA_964604955.1 uncultured bacterium | reverse complement strand
CTGTCGGTGAGATCGAGCGTCGCGTTCAGGATGGGCACGCCGCTCTGCAGCGAGTAATTGTCCTCATCCTCGGCGCTCAGTTCGTCCAACGGCGTGTTGAACACGACATTCATGGACGTATTCGATGTGGCGTAGGCCGAAAACACCGTGGGCGGCGGCGAGCCGTGCAGGAACACGATATCGGCGATATTGCGCGGCCATATCTTGTAGTTCCCGTACTCCTCGGCATAGGTACCCCTGACTATGACCAGGGTGTCCCCGATGCTCATGGTGGGAAGCGCCGGGAGGCACTTATCGTCGGTCATCACCGTGTCGCCCAGCGCGGGCGGCGTGCCGGGGTGGCTATGAGCCTCTATGGAAAGGAACTCACCGTAGTTGGTAAGCTCTGTAACGATCACGGTGTCTATGCAGACGAAAACGCCTTCCCACATCTCAGCGTAATTGTCGGTGGTGTCCCTGGTGGGCCACAATCCCAGGTCCTCACAGCTCAGAAGCTCGCACGGGGGAGCGCCGAAACCGGTCTCCACGATCTCATACCCGGCAGCGGTGATCTGAATCTCGGAGTGGTTGTTGTACTCGTCATAGTAGCCTATCACGTTGACGAGGTCGCCGATCTCCACACTGGGATAATGCGAGGCGCAGTAAGCCAGGATGCCGCTCCAGGGGCCGCCTCCCTGCTCCTGAACGTGGAACCCGTAAGTCGTCGGCTTGGAGTCGATGTTGGTGACGATAACGCTGTCCACCCTGACGCTGTCGCCGATACTGAACATGCCCTGCTGGACCTGGTAGATAGTGGTCTTGGTCACAACGCCAAGGGCCACTGCCGGCACCAGGATCGCGCAGATAATGACTGCAGCGAAAAACTTCATTATAGCCTCCTCCTGATCATGGTGTAAGGCTTCAAGACAACACAGTTACCGCAAAATGAGCTTTGCATCACCTCCATTGCGCAAAATGACCCGGACGTTCAATAAGACAAATCTCCCTTACCGCTGTCCATTATACCATAAGGTCAAGGCCTTTTCAAGGATTTACAGCCAGGACAAGCTTGACCCCACCGGGCAGGTATGCAACGCTTAAAACCTCAGGGAGGCCGTCATATGCCGCGTCTGAAGAGCGCCGCCAGAGTGCTCGGGGAGAGCATACGGAATTTCGTGTCCCACTACGGCCTTTCCATGAGCGCCGCCATCAGTTTCTTCGCCATGTTCTCGTTCTTCCCCCTGCTTCTCTTGGCCCTGTCCGTCTTCGCGACCTACGCCGGCACTTCAGAGCTTGGCATGTCGAGGCTGTCCGAGCTGCTTTCCGGGCTCACTCCCGTAGGCGCGAACATAATAATGGGCTGGGTGCGGTCCGCCGCCCGGAGCCGGTCCATAGCCTGGGGAATCGGCTTGCTGGCTTTCTTCTGGGGCGCCAGGCTCGTGTTCATAACCCTGGCCTGGAGCGCGTCCGTGATTTGGGGGAGGCAGGGGTGGAAGGACGTTGTGCTCCGGCAGGTAGTGGCGCTGGTGCTGGCGGCGTGTGCCGCCGTTTTGCTTCTGGTCTCGCTCCTCCTGCCCGGTGTGGTGGAGGGGTTTTACGTCACGGCCGGGGCGACCGCCGGCCGGCTTCTGGCCACGGGCCTCATCCTGGTTCCCTATCTATTCTCATTCCTGACTTTCTACATCATATACTTCTTCACTTCGCCCTCGCGGGTTCCCAGAAAACATGTGCTGTTCGTTACGGCCATCGTGTCGCTGACCTGGGAAATAGCCAAGAACGCGTTTCTCACCTATATCAGCATGACGCAGCTGACGAGCGTCTACGGGAGCATCGGAGGCATCATAATCCTGATGCTGTGGATACACGTCTCCGTAATCATAGTGCTGTGGGGAATGGAGCTGCTCGCGGCATGGCACGCCAAGCCCGAGGAGATAAGTCACATCAAGAGGAGGAGGAGCGTCCTGGTAATCGAGTAGGCGCCCTCCTAACGCGATCGCTTCTCTTCCAACCCGTGGGCAGGGGCCGCAGAGCGGATCTTCCGGGCGGCGAGGGCGCCCAGGGGAACGAGCGCAAGCAGCAGGAGTGACGAGACCGCTCCCGAACGCAGGCTCCAGGCCGTTATGCCCGGTATGCCGGCCTCAATCCACCTGCGGAAAGCGAAAGCGTAAGCGCCCATGAGTCCGAACGCGAAGAATCCCGCGAATGCGCCGATGGCGCCTGCCAGCCAGGCGCGCTTCAGCGAATGCCTCTCGCCGGCCCGCAGCGCCGACCAGGTGAGGTCAAAGGCCGCGCCCTCGAGGGCGATGGCCACCATGTGACAGATGAAGAGCTTCGGAACCAGGCATCTGACGGCTCCGGCCAGAACGGCCGCGGCCAGGGACGCGCCGGGCCTGTCGTAAACCAGTCTCGCAATCATGAGAATCGCAAGCCCCAGGGCCGTAAGAGAAGCGGCTCTCAGGGGAACGTGGAACCTGTAGAACACGTCTCCCACGAATACTTCCGTGAGACCCCAGATTACCCCAGTCGCAACGACTGCGATGATCCCGGCTCTTCTCGTCATCATTGCCCCTCCTGGCACGTCAGTCCAACATAAGTTCGACGAGCTTGCAGAACTCATCCTCCAGCGTGAGGTAGCCGTTGCACTTGCTCAAGGGTATTGTGAAAATGGCCACCCTGCCCAGGCCCCACGGGTTCATGACCGCCAGGTAATAGTCGACCTTCTGGATTGTGTCAACCGTCCCGGGAATTATGTGGTAAATCGATACCGACGAATCGGACTTGGCCATGCACTTGGCCCCCAGAGTGCTAGCTGTGACCTTGAGGCTGTCCAGGCCGAAGTCGGCGTTGCCGGCCATATTCCACGTTTTCTTGCAGTCGAAGTTGGGGTTCATCTGCCCGGTGGCATCCAGGCGCCAGTACAGCGAGTCTATGCCGAAAACTTCGAACATGGTTTCGTCGGAAAACGCCCCCTGCGGGCCCAGCGCGGTGAGGCTGACGAGCAGGAAGTTGCCTCCGCCGCCGGCGTAATCGCTCACAGCATCACGCGCGTAGGGGAGCGTGGTCGAGAGCGCCCTGATGGGCTCGTCATACCAGATAACCAGGTCGAAAATCTCGAAAAGATCCTCATAGTTGTGGGCGTACGTCACTCCTCCGAATCCCTCGAGGTCGAGCTTGGAGAACGTGCCCACACACGAATTCATAAGACCCATGTATGTGAGGTTGGTGGTGAAATTCACCGCCCCGGCCGAACTCCACAGGTCGTCGACGATCAGCACGTGGCCTGCAGGCTCCTTCACATACCACGTGTGACTCACGAGGTTGCTCGAATCGCAGCCGCTGTCCACCGCGAAAAGGTAAACCGTGCGTTCTCCATATCTCCCCTGGAAGTCGTCGTAGCCGAAGGCCGCACTTGAGTCTTCGCCGCTCACGATCTTGGCGTTTTCCTCGTTGCCGTCCAGCCAGACCTTGAAGGTGCTGACCGTCTCCCGGCCCTCCGGGTCCACGGCGTCCCATTTGAAGAGGACCGCCGGATATGTCGTGTCGGGCAGAACCTTGGCGTCCCGGAGCTTCACCACGGGGGCCGTATTGGTGACGGGCAGGCTGAGCGTGCTCGGTGTCGGGTCGACGGCCTGGCGGTTGTCGACGGCGCGCACTTCCACCCGGTGCGTCCGGACGACGCCGTTGGTCACGGGTATGTGGAATTCATGCCATGTCTCCGGGGTAAACACCCAATCCGTGTCCATGGGGCACCCGGGCTCGTTCTCGTCCTGGAACCAGCGGTATTCGTAGCCGACGACCTCGCCGTCGATGTCGTCGCCCCACCAGTGCAGTTCCTGTATGTAGACAGTCGGGTTCCTGACACTGTCGGCCACGGAGATAAAGGTCTCGGGAGGGGTATTGGGCAGTCCCAGGTT
>CAZSBE010000191.1:0-3923 GCA_964604955.1 uncultured bacterium | reverse complement strand
AGGAGCGAATGAGCGCGCCGAACACAGGGTTCCGGAAGAGCTCCTCCTTCGCCAGGAAGTGAAGCTCTCTCGGCACCGCGCTTCCCACCATGGGCGGGTCGTTATACGAGATATGGTTCGAGGCGATTATCACGCCTCCCTCGCGCGGGACCCGCTCGTCTCCGTGTATTCTCATTCCAAAGAGCAACCGTTCAATGAGTCTGAGGAACACCCAGGAAATCCGGTAGTGAAGCCTCACCTTCAATTCCTCTGCATTCGCAAGCGCACCTCTCTCAAGACTTCTTCGATCTGTTCCTCTATCGTTAGATGCGTCGTATCCACTATGACTGCGCCCTCGGGAACCACGAGAGGGCTGTGGCTGCGGTTGGAATCCGACCTGTCTCTCGACCTGATGTCGCGTTCCACCTTTCCCAGCTCCACATCGGTGCCCCTGCCGTTGAGTTCGCGCTTCCTTCTCTTCGCCCTTGTCGTGAGGTCGGCGTCGAGGTAGATCTTGACCTCAGCGTCCGGGAAGACCACCGAGCCGATGTCGCGGCCCTCCGCAACGATGGCGCCCTCGGCTCCGACCATCCTCTGGATCTCGACCATTCGCTCTCTCACCGGCCCCAGCGCGGCCACGGCCGATGCCGCCGCCGACACATCGGGGCTTCTGAGATCGTCGGTTACGTCGACGCCGTCGAGAAGGACACGGGTGCCGCTCGAGAGCGTCTTGACGTCAACGTCGGTATCGCGCGCAAGCGCGCCCATCGCCGTTGCATCTTCAACGTCCACTCCCGTCCTGAGCGCCTTCAGCCCGATTGCCCGGTACATCGCGCCCGTATCCAGGTACTTGTAACCGAGGCGCCTCGCGACCGTGCGCGCCGTCGTGCTCTTGCCCGAGGCGGCCGGCCCGTCTATTGTGACAACCAGTTTCTTCAATCCGCGCCCTCTGCGCTGCGCCTAAGCGCCCGCACTTCGTCCCGGCTGAGGTAACGCCACTCGCCCTGGTCGAGCCCTCCCAGGCCCACACCGCCGAAGGCGAGCCGCGTGAGCGAAACGACTTCGAGCCCGCACGCCGCGAGCATGCGCCTGATCTCCCGTTTCTTGCCCTCGGTAAGCACTATCTCGAGGACCGACCCGCCTGACCGGCCGGCGCTGACCGTGACCTCGCGGGCCCTCGCGAGCCCGTCTTCGAGCTCGACGCCCTCCTTGAGCCTGGAGACGACGTCGTCTCCGGCCACGCCGTCGACCGCGACGGTGTAGACCCGCTCGACCTGGTACCTGGGATGCGCCAGCCTGTGGCCCAGGTCGCCGTCATTGGTCATGAGAACGAGCCCCTCGCTGTCCATGTCGAGCCTGCCCACCGGGAAGAGCCCGTCCGGCATTCCCGGTACCGCCTCGAAGACGGTCTTCCTGCCGTGCGGGTCCGCGGCCGTTACCAGGCTGCCAACCGGCTTGTAGGCGGCTACGTACATCTTGTCCCTTACCTCGATGGCATCGCCGTCCACTTCCACCGAGTCGCTTCCGGTATCGATGAGCGTCGCAAGCTCGGTCACGACCTCGCCGTTTATCTTCACGAGCCCGCCCGTGATGAGGTCTTCGCACTTCCTCCTGGAGCCAAGCGCGCAGTCTCTCAGGTATTTGTTAAGCCTCACCCTCGGCGACATTGTCTCTCGCATCCTCCTCCGGTTCCTCTTCCTGACCTCCACCCGGTTCGCGCTGCGGTTCTCCATCCGCTTCGCCGGCCATCTCATCTCCTGCTTTCCGCAGCATGTCCTCCACCGAGTCCGCGGCTTCGGCGTACTCCGCGCGCTCGGCCTCGACCTGGCTCATCACGCCGTCGCCGCCCTCTTCAAGGGCAAGGCCCTCCACGATCGCCGCCTTCCCCCCGGTGAGCCGTTCGACTTCCTCGAGCTTGGGAAGATCGCTGATGCGGCTTATGCCAAAGCGGAGCAGGAACTCCTTGGTGGTGCCGAATAGAAGCGGCCGCCCGGGACCGTCGGCCCTGCCCACGATGCGGACGAGGTCGCGTTCCATCAGCGTCCTCAGCACGCCGTCGACATTGACGCCCCTGATGGACTCTATGCTGGACCTCACGACAGGCTGTTTGTAAGCCACGACGGCGAGGGTCTCGAGGGCCGGCCTCGAGAGCCTGGCCTTGCCGCGGGATTCAAAGAGCTTGTCCACCCAGATGGCGTAGTCGGGCCTCGATGTGAGCTGCCAGCCGTTGGCGACCTCCGCGATCTGGAACGCCCTCCCGCTCTCCTCGTACTCCTTCCTGAGTTCGTCCATGGACTCCGCGATGTCGTCGGCTTCCGTGCCCGGCACTATGGCCTTGATCCTTGACATCGTCAGGGGCTCGGGCGCCGCGAACAGCAGGGCCTCAATTATCCTCCTCAGTTCCTCCATCTTCCTTCTCCTGAGGTTCCGCAGTCTTCCTGGGTTTCGGTGATCTCTCTTTTTTCCTGTATATGTGTATGGTCCCGAAGGACCTGGTCTGCCTGAACTTCATTGTCCCCAGCCTCAAGAGCTCGAGAAGCGCCAGGAACGTGACGATGATCTCCAGCGCGTCGGCGCCCTCTTCGAAAAGGTCGGCGAAGGGGACCCGCTGGCCCGGCGCTATGCGCTCGCAGAGATAGTCCATCTTCTCCTCGATGGAAACCTCGTCGACGTCGATCTCCATGGGCCGCTCTTCAGCGCGGTCAAGGACATGCTTGAGGGCCGTGATGAGGTCGAATAGATTGTAGTCCATCTCATCCGGCAGCTCGGCGCCCTCCCATTCGAGCTCGGGCCTCGGGAAGACCATGTTGCGCTGGAATTCCATCGCCTCGAATTCAGAGGCGGCCTGCTTGAACTTCTGGTACTCGAGCAGCTGCTGCACCAGGTCCCTGCGCGGGTCCTCCATCTCCTCTTCATCCGCCGTTTCCCTCGGAAGCAGCATGCGCGCCTTGATGCGCATGAGCGTCGCGGCCATCACCAGGAACTCGCCCGCGAGCTCCAGGTTCAGAAACTCGAGCACGCCGATATAGGCCAGGTACTGCTCGGTGATTACCGACACGGGAATGTCGTAAATGTCGATTTCCTGCTTCTTTATGAGATAGAGCAAGAGGTCGAGCGGTCCTTCGAATTGCTCGAGCTTTACCTTGTATTCCCTGCCGTTCATCTTCTATCCGAGTTCAAGGTTCATGGCCTTCCTGACTTCCCCCATCGTCCCCCAGGCGACTTCGCGCGCCCTCTCCGCCCCCTCCCTGAGAATGTCGAGGATCCGGCCCCTGTCCTTTTCAAACTCGGTCCGTCTCTTTCTGATGGGGGCGAGGAAGACGGAGATGGCTTCGGCCGCCTCTTTCTTGCAGGCCACGCATCCGCGCGAGCCGTCCCTGCATGTCTTCTCGATATCCTCGATATTGCCGGACGAGAAAGTCTGGTGGTAGGCGAAGACGTTGCAGATCTCGGGATGGCCCGGGTCGCCCATGCGTATCTTCTCAGGGTCGGTAATCGCCGTCTTGACTTTCTTTTCTATCTCCTCCGGCGGGTCGGCTAGCAGAATCACGTTGCCGACCGACTTGCTCATGCGCTTGCCGTCAAGGCCCGGCAGGCGCGCGAACTTCGTGAGTATGGGCTCGGGCACGGGAAACACGTCGACGTTGTAGAGCGTGTTGAATCTCCGCGCCAGCTCGCGCGTTATCTCCAGATGCGGGAGCTGGTCCTCGCCCACAGGCACGGCGTTCCCCTTGTAAATCAGAATGTCGGCCGCCTGCAGCACGGGATAGCCCAGGTGCCCGTACGTGATGTTCTCGCCGAGATCGAGGTCTCTGACCTGGTCTTTCAACGTCGGGTTGCGCTGGAGCCGCGGAACGCTTATGAGCATCGAGAGCAAGAGGTGAAGCTCGGCATGCTCCTTGACGTCGGACTGCAGGAACACGACGCTCTTTTCTATATCTATT
>CAZSBE010000190.1:3360-3925 GCA_964604955.1 uncultured bacterium | reverse complement strand
TGGGTCGGCGACCCGGAGACGCTTGATTTCAGGCAGATAACCGACTACGAGGGGACTGACGCGTTTCCCATGTGGGTGGGCGACCGGATCTACTTCGTATCCGATCGCGACGCCACCATGAATATCTACAGCATGACACCCGAGGGCGGAGACGTACGCCAGCATACCTTCCACGATGAGTATGACGTGCGCTGGCCGTCGGCCGGAGGGGACCGAATCGTCTACCAGAACGGCGGAGACATCTGGCTTCTGGACACTGCATCCGGAGACTACCGCATGGTGCCTGTAGAAGTGCCGTCCGACAGGATTGAGGAAAGGGAGCGCTTCGTCGAACCGGCCGAGTACGTCACCGATTTCGAGGTCTCACCCAGGGGCAGGCGGATTGCTTTCTGCTCCAGGGGCGATCTGGCATTGGTGCCGGCTGAGGAAGGGAGGACCATAGTTCTCACCAACACCTCCGGCATACGGGAGAAGTTCCCCCGCTGGTCGCAAGATGGCAAGATGCTGGCGTATGTCTCCGAAGCCACCGGTGACGCCACCTTCAGCGAACGACGGTGCCCGGCCG
>CAZSBE010000190.1:0-3350 GCA_964604955.1 uncultured bacterium | reverse complement strand
AGGAGATCTACGTAGTGGATGTGCCCGACGGGAAGCCCGAGCAGATAACCAGGAAAACCGGGAACTGGAAGTATCAGCCCGCCTGGTCGCCTGACGGCAAGAAGCTGGCCTATTCCGATGGCTCACAGACCATATACGTGGTCGATCGTTTGACGGGCAGGGTCACGCGGGCAGACAGCAGTGAATACTGGGAGACCACTGATTACTCCTGGTCGCCCGACAGCCGCTGGCTTGCCTACTCCAAGTATGAGGATCACAGGTTCCGGTCGGTGTTCATCTTCGATACCAGGACGGCCGAGGTCACCCGGATTACCGACCGCTTCACCGATGACAGCGAGCCGGTCTGGGATCCCGAAGGCAAATACCTGTACTTCCTTTCCGACCGCACCATCAACCCCCTGCTGGGCAGCATAGTCTTCGAGTCCATCATCGACAAGACCACCAAACCGTACTTGATCATACTCGAGAAGGGTAAGAAGTCCCCCTTCTTCCCCAGGGAGCCCGAGGAACTCGACGCTGAGGAAAACAGCGAAGGCAAGGACGAGGAAAAGGGCGGCGACGCCAAGGGACAGAAGAAGGGAGACAAGGAGGAGATCAAGGATATCAAAGTTGATCTGGACGGCATCATGGACCGTGTCGTCGAGCTCCCCGTTGACGCCGGGCATTACTCCCGGCTCACCGCGGCCGAGGGCAAGGTCTTCTACCTCTCGAGGCCTTCCATGGGGATGGCCGAGGAAGAGCACGGGGGCCAGGAGAGCAAGCCCGTGCACAGCATTCATATGTTCGATATGAAAGAGAAGGAAGATGAGGTCATTCTGCCTGAAGTCAACTCATATCGCCTCTCGCCGGACGGCAAGAAGATAATCTATCAGAAGATGAGTGAATTCCACGTCGTTGACGCAGGCAAGCAGGCCGGCGCGGGGGAAGGCGGCAAGAAGTCGCGCGTCGATCTATCGAGCTGGAGCATAAGGCTTGAGCCCAGGGCCGAGTGGGAACAGATGTTCAACGAGGCCTGGCGGCTCCAGCGCGACTTCTACTGGGCGCCGGACATGGCGGGCATAGACTGGGTTGCAGTGAAAGCGAAGTATGGGAGATTGCTTCCGAGGATCGCTACGAGAGATGACCTCGGTGACCTCATAGGCGAGATGATTGCGGAACTCTCCACGTCCCACACCTATATCTGGGGCGGTGACAGGCGGACTCCGGATCGCATTCGTGTGGGGCTGCTCGGCGCTGACGTAGCTCCAGAAGGGCCTTCGGGGTATTACAGAATCGAAAAACTCTACTCCCAGGAGGCGTCGAGCCCCGATGCCGTATCGCCTCTCATGCTCTCGTATGCCGGTGTGAAGGTCGGGGAGTACGTCCTTGCCGTCAACGGGCAGACCGTGAAGCTGCCCACCAATTTCTATTCGATGTTCCTCAACCTTGCAGATGACGAGGTCCTGCTGACTGTAAACGACAAGCCCTCATTCCAGGGGGCCAGGGACGTGATTGTGAAGACCCTGCACAGTGAGGATGACCTCCGCTACCTCGACTGGGTGCGCTCCAACAGGGAGTTCGTCGACAGGGCTTCTGACGGCCGGATCGGCTACATTCACATTCCGGATATGTCCACCAGAGGGCTCGTCGAGTTCCAGCGGACCTTCTATCCCCAGATCGCAAAGCCGGGAATCATCGTTGATGCCCGCTACAACGGGGGCGGATTTGTCTCCGAACTCATCATCAGGCGGCTATCGACCGAGCTCCTGGCATACGGGAAGGCGCGCAAGGGAAGACCCTATCGCTATCCTGATGACGCGGTCTATGCCCACATGGTGGCCCTGTGCAACCAGCACGCGGGCTCCGACGGAGATATCTTCCCGCGTGCTTTCAAGCTGAGCAAGCTGGGGCCGGTCATAGGCATGCGCACCTGGGGCGGCGTGGTCGGCATCAGGATGGACAAGCCTTTCGTGGACGGCGGCATGATGACCATACCGGAGTTCGCCTGGTGGGAAGCAGATGGGGGTTGGACCCTGGAGAATCGCGGCGTCGAGCCCGATATCGAGGTTGAGAACGTGCCCGGCGACGTACTTCGAGGACACGATGCACAGCTCGAGAAGGCGATTGAGGTGGTGCTCGAGAAACTCAGGCAGAACCCCAGGCAAGAGCCCGATCTCCCGCCGTTCCCCGACAAGAGCAAGGAAGATTACAGGTAGGGGATGGTTCTTCCGGGGTTGGAGAAGGGACATGCGCGGCCGGGTCCGTGTGGACCCGGCCGCAATCTTATATCGAGTGCCCGGCGACCGGCTCCCCGCCGTCGCTGCGCAATCAGGTGTCAGGCACCATTGCGATTACTGAAGTTCAATGCTGCTCCGGAATAGTAGGATCACTGGTGAGTTTCGCCAGTTCCTCGAGTTTCTCTCTTGCGTTCGCATTATCGGGATTGAGCTCCAGTGATTTTTCATAGTTCGCAATCGCGATCTTGTACTGCCCATTCTCCATATACGCTTCACCGAGACTGTCATAAGTGTTATATGCTTCGGGGTACGCTTCTACGTTAAGCCCGAACAAAGCGATGGCCTCTTTGACCTCGCCCCTATTCAGATATTCATACCCCAGCGCGTTCATCCGGCTTTCCGTGAATACAAGTATGGATGGATTGGTTTCCCTGGATCTATTGTAGTAGTCAATCGCCGCCCGCGTGCCGTCTTCCCGCAGTATTTCGAGAAACCCGGGATCAATATTCCTCAGCGCGAGCCAGTAGCTCTTCAGGTCGTATTTGGGCTGTCTGCACAGATAAATGGGATTGTTGTTTTCATAAGGCATGCAATAAGGGTGTGCAAAAGTACCACGCAGAATTACTACTTCAAATACCTCCAGTAGCATATTCCGAGGCAGTCCGATCGAGACATAGTTGTCTTTGAACTCGTGCGTCCTGAGCGCTTCGAAGTAGAACCAGCCATCCGCACTTACGGGTTCGGGCAGAGCATGTTTCTGTCCCAATAAATGAACTGCGCCTGCCTGGCCATAGTCGCCTGTCAGGATACCCACTTCCCCATCTAATTCGGATGCGGCGCTGCCATAGACAGCAGCGATTCGATCAACCATCTCCGCCCAGCCAAACCGATCGGCCATATGTTGCGGGAGTTGACCTAGCTCCGTGTTTTCATGGCGAACCCCTGCATGAACACCTAACACCGCGGCGTATTTCACAAACTTCTCGACAGGAAGGATCGGAACAATCATAGGCAGCAATGGCACGCTTAACATAACATAGGCGATGGGAAGTGCAATTCGGGCAGATTTTATTCTGGTCCTTTCAATGCCATGTCTACTGAAGAAATCCTCTATCCTCACTGAACCGACAGCCA
>CAZSBE010000189.1:0-3926 GCA_964604955.1 uncultured bacterium | reverse complement strand
TCAAGCGCATGAGCTCGAATCCCTGGGAGGGCGGCACCCGGATACAGCTGGAGTTCGATTGGGGGGTGGTCACCGACGTCTAGTCCCTCGTGGACAAGGAAAAAATGGACGGCATCCGCCACCTGCTGCCCCCCGACCTCGAGCGCTTCTACGTGAGGAAGTGGTCGACGTCGGACATGGAGATGCTCCAGCTGAGAATCTCGAGCACGCGCGATCTCTCGAATTCGTATGACATGCTCAACCGGAACTTCAAACGGCGCATTGAGCGCATAGAAGGCGTATCCAAGGTCGATCTCTACGGCGTTGAGCGCAAGGAAATAAGGGTGCAGCTTTCCGCCGACCGCATCATATCCCATCGCATCGACATCGGCCGCCTGGTCCAGGACCTCCAGAGGAGCAACTTCATGGTCACGGCCGGCAAGGTCACCGACGGCGGAACGCGTTTCGTCCTGCGCCCGGTGGGAGAGCTCAAGAACGTGGAGCAGATCAGGGACCTGGTGATAAACGACCGCGGCCTTCGCCTGAGCGATATCGCCGAAGTCACCTATGACAACCCCGAGCTGGACTACGGCCGCCACCTGGACCGCAAGTATGCCATCGGTCTCGACGTCTTCAAGGAGGGCGGTGCGAATACGGTGGACGTCAGCGAACGCGTGATCCGGGAGATCGATGCCGTCGGACGCCTTCCGGAAATGGAAGGCGTGCGCATTTTCTACTTCGATAACCTTGCCGAGGGGATCGTGAGCTCCCTGAACGAGCTCTTGAAATCGGGGATCTTCGGCGGTCTCCTCGCCATGGTTCTGCTGTTCTTCTTCTTGAGGCGCATCGAGACTACGCTCATCGTGCTGATCGCGGTGCCGTTCTCGATACTAATAGCCGTCGCCTTCCTTTACTTCCTGGGACTCTCGCTCAATATCCTCTCGATGATGGGTCTCATGCTCGCAGTCGGGATGCTGGTTGACAATGCCGTCGTCGTTACCGAGAGCATTCATCGCCATCAGCTCTTAGACCCCGGCGCCGAAAAGAAGAAGTCGATAAGGGTGGGCGTCAACGAAGTCGCGCTGGCCATCACCGCGGGCACTCTCACGACGGCCATTGTATTCCTGCCCAATATCGTAAGCCCCAATAATAACATTTCCATATACCTCAAGCACATCGCCATCGCGCTCTGCATAGCCCTGGGGGCGTCGCTGGTCCTCGCCCAGACTGTGGTTCCTCTGCTCGTCTCACGCGTGAAGCCGCCGGACGAGAGGCGGGAGAGCAAACTCATCGCGAGAATATCGGGGCGCTACAGCCGCCTGCTCGACTGGTCGCTTCACCATCGCAGGGCCTCCGTCGGTCTAATCCTGTTGCTTCTCTTCAGCGTTGCCGTTCCGATGAGCCTGGTTAAACAGGACATGTTCGATGAGCCCGACGAACGGAGAATCAGGCTGCACTACCACATCAACGGGAGCTACACCGTTGAGAAGGTAGAGGCCGCGGTGGACATATATGAAGACTACCTGTTCGAGAACCAGGACGATTTCGAGATCGAGTCGGTCTACACCTACTACCAGGGCGACTATGCCATGTCGACCATCACGCTCAAGGAGGGCGATGGGGCCAGGAAGAGCATGGAAGAGATCCGGGACGAGATCAGGGAGGGGCTGCCCAGGCTGGCCATAGCCGAGCCTTCGTTCGAGTGGCAGAGCACCGGCGGGGGGGACAAATCGATCAGGGTCCAGCTTATCGGCAAGTCGAGCGAGCAGCTCACGAGCCTCTCCAGGGAAGTGGCCTGGACTCTCTCGAGGGTCGAGGGGCTGACGGACGTGCGGTCCGAAGCCGAGACGGGGGAGGAGGAAGTGCATGTCGTGGTGGACCGGGACAGGGCCAGGCAGTTGGGCTTCTCGACCCGGGAGATCGCCAACGTCGTTTCGGCGGCCATGCGCGGCATGAACCTGAGGCCTTTCCAGGGCGATTTCAGCGAGATACCGGTGCGCATAGAGTTCCAGGAAGACGACCGCCAGACGGTGGAGAACCTCAGGAACCTGCCGCTCTTCACCGGAGAGCACGAGCCCGTGTCTCTTGCATCGGTTGCCGATTTCCAGATGAGTCGGGGCCCCCGCAACATTCAGAGGGAGAACCGGACAACGTCGCTGGGCGTTACGGCGAATCTCGATGGGCTCACCATGAACGAAGCCAAAACCAGGATCGGGCAGGTACTGGCCAACTTCAACTTTCCCCCGGGTTACACCTGGAATTACGGCGAGCGCTTCGACTTCGAGCAGGAGGCGTTCAGCACCATGCTCATAAACCTCCTCCTGGCGCTGGCCCTCATCTACTTCGTGATGGCTGCGCTCTTCGAGTCGCTCCTTTTCCCCGCGGCCATATGGACCCAGATCCTCTTTGCCATAGTCGGCGTCTACTGGTTTTATCTCATCACCGGTACCACGATGACCATGATGGGCATGATCGGCATATTGATTCTCATCGGTGTCGTGGTCAATAACGGCATCGTCATGATTGACTACGTTAACCAGCTTCGTGCCAGGGGCATGAACCGGCACCAGGCGCTAGTGGAAGCAGGCGGAGCTCGTCTCCGTCCTATTCTTATGACAGCAGGCACTACTGTCTTAAGCCTAGTCCCCCTCTGTGTGGTCACCACCCAGATTGGCGGGGGCGGCCCGCCTTACTTCCCTATGGCCCGGGCGATCGTGGGCGGCCTCACGTTCTCCACAATCGTCACCCTGCTGGTCCTGCCGACGATCTACGTGCTGCTCGACGACATTCGTATGTGGGCAGGGAGCATCATCAGGTCCGCACGCACCCCGCGACAGATTGGGCTATGACAGACATTGACATCCGCATCTCTTCGCTCAAGGGCATCCCGTCGACCGCCCTTTCCCAGCTCGACGCCCTGTTCGACGGTATATTCGGAAAGGAGCCGACGGTGTACTCGGACTCCGACTGGTTCGTCATGGGTCTGCTGGCCGGCGAGGTCGTCAGCCGCGTGGGCATATTGAAGCGCGTGGTTTCGGCCGGAGACGAAGTCGTGGTGGTCGGCGGCATAAGCGGTGTCGCCACGCTGCCCGAATACAGGCGGCGCGGCTACGCGTCTGCGCTGATGAGAAACGCGCAGGAATTCATGAGAGAAGAGCTGCCGACGGACTTCGGACTGCTCATATGTAACACGAGGCGCAGGCAGCTTTACGAGCGCCTGGGATGGAAGGTTGTCCCGGGGCCCACGACATACGCTCAGCCGGGAGGCAGCGAGACATTGAGCGGCCTCACGATGGTGCTCGAATATGGAAGGGCGCGCTGGCCGGCCGGCCCCATCGACCTCTGCGGCTACCCCTGGTAACCTATTGGGGTCAGGTCTTGAAATGCACAATCCCCTCGGGTGGCCCTAGCCCAGCGCCTTCCTGAGCTTCTTGACAAACGCCGCGCGCTTCCGGTCGTCTCCGAGGAAACCCGCCTTGAGCGTTCTCCAGGTTGTGGGGCAGTCCTTGTACTCGATTCCCGCGACCATGTGGATGGCCCGGTCGATGTCTTTCCTGTTCTCCTTCGTGATCTCGACTCCGATCTGGGCGAAGATGTCCTTCATATGACGGAAATAACAGGACATCGGTATTACCTCCTGACGGCTCTCACAAAGGTTCAATCTCCGGCATGCGCGATTCGGCCCCCACCAGACCCTCCGTCCACAACCAGTAATTGACGCCGCCGTCTCCTCCCGTGCTCAGGACGAACGTGCCGCCGCCCGGATCCATCGCGTGGATGATGACGGCACCCCTGCAGCCCCCTTCGAGATGACGGAGGTCCTCGAAGGCCTCCCGGCAGGCGCTCTCGACCGGTGCGCCTTTCTTCATGTACGCCACTACTGCGCGGGCCGTTCCAGCCCTGATGACCATCTCCTCACCCTTTGGGCTGCCTAGATGTACTGGCAT
>CAZSBE010000188.1:0-3933 GCA_964604955.1 uncultured bacterium | reverse complement strand
TGGAAAGCGCCGAAGAGTGCGACGACGGCAACGCGATCGGCGGCGATGGCTGCACCGGCTGCGCGATCTACCCCGACGACGACCTCGACACCTACTACCTCGACGTGGACTGCGACGACGCCGACCCGGCCGTCCACCCGGACGCCGACGAGGGGTGCGACGGCATCGACACCGACTGCGACAGCTTCCTCGGTTTCGCCGAGTACGATGCCGATGGCTGCGAGGTACAGGAAGGCCAGCAATATGTCGATGTTCCCGACCACTCTGTGGTCGAGAACCAGAGGCTGAACGAGAAAGGCGCTCGCGGCCAGTATGGCGAATACCCTTGGCGCCGCCCGGGCGACCAGGGCGAAGACGGCCAGCGAAGCCAGAACGAGAAGCGCGAAGTAGAAGAGCGTCACTCCCGTCTCCCCGGCGATCGAGTAGAACAGCGTGAATACCAGTTCTCCGTAGTGGGGCATGTTGGCGTAGACATTGAAGGGCAATTGCACCATGCCGCCCGCGGCGGAGTAGATCGAGGGGAGGTTCAGATGGTAGACGAGCGCGTCATTGGCGGTCACAGGGGACAGGCAGTTGATGAGCCCCACGGCAAGCGAGGCGGCAATGATTGCGGCGAACGCGGCCTCGAGCGGCTCAAGCGGCCTCATGCGGGCGCGCCTTAGCGCGCCCAGGGCGGCGAGGAGCTCGCGGCGGGAGACGACAGCCAGCACCGCGACCAGCGCGTACACCACAACCGGCCTGAGCAGGCCCGTCGCAGCGATCGCGAAGCCGGCCACGGCAAGCACGGCGAGTCCCACCGCCTGTCCCTGGAGGAACCTGGCGAGCGAGGCGGGCCCGCCTCCCAGGAGTTTCAGGCCGAATGAGGCCGAAACCAGGAGGACGGCCAGCACCGCCACCGCGGCCAGGAAGTAGCCGGGGGCCCGGTTCTCGATGACGAATGGGCCGAACTGGTGGTAGATAAAAAGCGCCGCCAGCAAAACGAGCCAGGCGGCGATTGCTGCGATCGCAATCTGTCGTCCCACATGCCCTCCGGAGCAACTGGTTGTGTCATGTTATGCGCTTATCTCCGCCAATAGCAAGGGGAAAAATGCCTTGACACCCCATATATGCTTACTTATAGTCTTGCCGGTAAAGTGGATCAGGAATTGCCAGGAATCGGGCTTGATTATTCCCTCTAAGTAACAAGTCTGGAGGTTTGCACCTTGGATAGGAATCTCAGATTATCTGTGGGATTGCTCCTAGGCGTCGCTTGCTGCCTTTTCGCGCTTTCGTGCGGCGATGACGGGGTTACCAATGCCAACTGCGAGAATTGCGATTACTGGACCAAGGCCTTCGGCCGGGCCGGCCGCTATCCCGCCGGATGCCCCACGGACCCAGGCCTCATAGCGTACGCAGCCCATCCCCTCCCCGACACCCTGGGAGTGATGGAAGGTGCGGGCGAGGACGACATATACTATCACATCTGGGTGGCGAGAAAGAGCGACTCCACGTTTCACCAGATAACCGCTGACCCGACTTTCGACCTCAAGCCGGTCTGGTCGCCCGACGGCACCAAGATCGCGTTCGAACGCGGCGAGGCCGGCGCCATGGACATCTACGTCGTCGATGTGACCGACCTCGAGAACCCCGGGCAGCCGCTGCAGTTCACCGACAATACCGTGCTCAAGGAGTCGAACACCAGCGCCGCCTGGGTGACCGTCAACGGCACCGAACAGTGGATAGCGTTCTCGAATTCCACCAACGGCGGGGCCGACCTCGACGTGGTGAGGAAGCCCTACCCTGGGCCGGGAGAACCCGTCTGGGTCACGATTGACCCCTCGGATTTTGCCGCTGACCAGAACGGCGTCCTTGGATTCGTTTTCAGGGACAAGCAGGCCGACTCGAACGGGTCCGCTTACGTCGCCTTCGCATCTCCCGACAGGACCCCGGTTGGCGATATCCTCGTCGTCGCGCAGAGCGAGGAGGAGAGCGATACGGCCGGCGTTCACGCCCTGGTGTACATTAACGGCAAGGACTCCGGCGAGATGACTCCGGCGCTCTTCCGGTACCGCCCCGTCCAGGATTCGATAATAATAGAGGGCCGGCTCACGGGTTACTGCAGCCTGGCCAGGCTCATATACAGGGGCATGCGCCCCGACACGGTCAATACCACCGTCCTTGGCTTTCAGCACACCCACGGCAACCTTGCCGTGACCAGCATACCGGGAGTCCTCAAGGTGACCGTCGGTGAGATCGTCTGGGACGACCTTCCGGGCGGTACAGGCGGTTTCGCGGATACCGTCTGGGTCGAACAGGTCGGCAATACCCCGCCGGATGACCCCGAAGAGGATCCCAGATACGCTGTCTACCCGTGCATTCCCGCCGACACGGTGCTCGTCTTCGCCTCAAGCGTCTACGGTCCGTGCAGCGACACGGTCGATGTCGTGATCACGGCGGGCGATACCTCATATGTCCAGCTGCTATGCGGGGGCGGTGGCGCGACCCAGGGCAGTTTCGTCCGGACTTCCGGAAGGCGGGCGCCCGTGCTGGGCCAGCAGCCTGAACCGTACTCACTGTGGGTGGTCGACGTCGATACGGAGGCGCTTTACCTCATCGCGGAGACCGAGACACCTATCTCGAACCCGGCGATCAGCCCCGACGGCCGCTATATCGCATATATCGTGGGGGAGGGCGCGACCAGGCAGCTGGTTCTGAGCTACGATATCCAGGCATTCATAGCGGGCACGGCGGCGATCCAGACCAGGACCATCGGGCTTCCCGGCTCGTCGGAAGACATCGAGTGCTACCGTTTCCCGGAGCGGGTATCGTGGGTTTACGGCGGAGAGACGGAAAGAAAAGTGGTGGCCTCGCTGTCGGTGTGCAGGGGCGGCGACCTGACCAATGACTATGAGGTCTGGATAGGCGACCTGGACCGCTTCATCGACTAGGCTCACGGACCCCGCACAGGCCATTCATGCGCGATGCCGATCGACTATAAAGATACCTCCACGCAGGTTTCACAGCGCGACGTTTTTGCGCGCAATTTCCTTGCCCGCACCTACCGGGGCTTCATAGAGGCCAGGGTCCGCAGCGAGGTCAAGGACTCCGGCAGCATCCTGGACGTCGGCTGCGGGGAGGGGATACTGCTGGAGAACCTGACCCGGCGCTTTCCCGGTAAGCGCATCGCCGGAGTCGACCTGTCAGAGGAAAACGTGCGGATCTGCAGAGATCTCGGGCTCGACGTTGTCCTGAGCGACGCTTCAGATCTCAAACTTCCCCCGGAGTCCTTCGATGCATGCGTCATGATGTCGGTGCTGGAGCATGTCGAGGACCCCGGAGCCGCGCTCAGAGAGGCCTTTCGCGTGCTGAAACCGGCCGGCAGGCTGGTGGTGCTGCTTCCTAACGACGGTTTCTTCAAGTTCGCACGCTATCTATTCCTGAGATTCAAGGAGGCCCGCCGGGATTACGGCCACGTCTCCGAATGGAACCCGGCCAGGACCCGCGAGGAGCTCGGCGCCGCGGGTTTCGATATCGTGCGGGCCCTTAACCTGCCGGGGCCCTGCTGGGTGATGAGCCTCCACCACCTCTGCGTGGGTATCAAACCGCCGGGGCAAGCCGGCCCTGCCTCCCCATAGTGCCTGACTGCCCGGCAGCGGCCCCCCTGGGGGGCCGGCCTCCCTCGAGCCTGCAAGCGCGGGCACTTGCCGCCCAGGCGCCGCCCCCGGGCCGGCTGCAGGCGGGTCGCATAATGCGCTGTCGTATGCACCTTGACAAGATTGCCGGATCTTTGGTATAATTGTGGTGCGTAAGTGTTGGAGTTTCCCAAGATTCCAACTCCATTGAAGGGGGTGATGCCGACAAAACGGAGTAGTACCTCCGATTCCGTTTGCCGCACGGGGTTCAACCTGTCCGACAACAAGTGAATTCCCTAAAGGCTAAGTCTGCCGGCGCAGG
>CAZSBE010000187.1:0-4007 GCA_964604955.1 uncultured bacterium | reverse complement strand
TCGCCGGCGCCAGGGAGGCCCTCCACACCTCCGCCGGCATGGACCCGGCCATGCGGGACCGCCTGGAGGGGTTCTTCGGAGCGCTCGACGACTTCCTGGCCGAGCAGCAACACCTTCAGGAGGCAGACAGCGGCTTAGCCGCGGGCGGCGGGCTCGGGGGCTTCACGCCGCTCAAGGTCGAGCACGCCGAGATCACCCGCGAGCGCCGCTGGCCCACTAACGCATACGCCGTCTCCTTTCCGCAGGGAATCGCCTGGGGGCTCATAGGAGTGGCGGCGGGCTTCGGCATCTCGCTGGTCACCGAACGCAACCGCGGCACGCTGGTGCGCCTGCAGACGGCGCCCATAAGCCGCACCACCATACTGGCGGGCAAAGCGCTTGCGTGCTTCATATCCACGGTGACCATCTCCGTGGTCCTCGTCATCATAGGGCGCTTGCTGTTCGGCTTGAGGCCGACGTCGGTCGAGATGGTTGCATTTGCGATTATTTCCTCGGCCATAGCGTTCGCAGGCATCATGATGCTGCTCTCGGTTCTCGGCAAGACCGAACAGGCCGCCGGGGGCATAGGTTGGGCCGTGCTTATAATGATGTCCATGATCGGCGGCGGAATGATCCCGCTCTTCGTGCTCCCCCCCTGGATGAAGACCCTGAGCAACATAAGCCCCGTCAAGTGGTCCATCCTGGCCCTGGAGGGCGCTATCTGGAGGCAGTTCTCATTCCAGGAAATGCTGCTGCCCTGCGGCATCCTGATCGGCGTGGGACTGGTGTTCTTCGCCATAGGAGTGCGCGCCTTCGACTGGGTGCAGCAGAGCTAGCCCAGGGCCCTCTGGGCCCCCTCGTGCAGACAGACTCGTGTCTCTGGGCGCGCCCTCAGTAGGAGCCGCAGCTACTACCGCCGCGCTTTTCAATGTACTGCTGGTGGTATTCCTCTGCCCGGTAGAACGTCGATGCCGCGACTATCTCCGTGGCTACAGGCTTCTTGTAGCGGCCGGACTTGTCCAGCATCTGTTTCGACGCCCGGGCCTTTTCCTCCTGCTCCGGGTTGTGGAAGAAGATGACAGACCTGTACTGGCTGCCTACGTCCGGGCCCTGCTTGTTGACCTGCGTCGGGTCGTGGAGCCCCCAGAACACCTTGAGCAGGTCATCATAAGACACCATGGCCGGGTCGAAAGTCACTTCGACCGCCTCAGCATGTCCCGTCAGATTGGTGCACACGGCATGGTAGTCGGGGTCCTTGGTTCTTCCGCCGGTGTAACCCACCTGCGTGGAGACCACGCCCTTGACCCCTCTGAAGGTTGCCTCCACCCCCCAGAAACAACCTGCGGCAAAAGTCGCTTTTTCCATCTTGGTCTCACCCTTTTCCCTGGCCTCATCAGCGCCCGCCGGACTCAGGCCCGTCATACCCGCTGCCATCAAGAGACCGACGATGAGGGATAACTTTGCGATGTGGAGTGCTTTTTTCATCTGCCTCACCTCCCGTCACATCACCACTTCAGTCATTTAGATGAACAATCATGGGCCGGGGTTCACTGCCCGGCTGCCCTCTTTTTACGGCGACCCTCGAGAAAGGCCCTTTACGAAGTGCGACATTTGTCCGATACTAAATGTGACAACTGTAGCAGAAAGGAAAGACATGGGTAAACTCCCGCACCTGTCACGTTTTGAACTCCAGTGCCTGCGGAGGCTCTGGAGCCGGGGCGAGGCCACCGTGGGCGACATACGCCGCGACCTGGCCGATCCTCCGAGCTACTCGACCGTGAGAAAGATCATCGACCGGCTCGAGCAGAAGGGCGCAGTCGCGCGGGTACGCAAGCAGGGCAAGGCCTGGGTGTATGCCCCCTCCATTTCCAAGCCGGCCATGCTCAGGAAGGAAATCAGGCGCTTCCTGGAAGTGGCCTTCGACGGCGCGGCCGCCCCGCTCGTCGCCCAGCTGGCCGACATGAATGAACTCAGTCTCGAGGACATCAGGCAGTTGGAGAAGCACGTCGGCGCCGGCAGAAAGAGCAGGAAAGGCGGGAAGGCGCGCCGGGAAGGAAAAGAGAAATGATAGCCGGGCTTGCGGTTGACGATTTCTGGCGGGAAGTCGTCGTTCATCTCTGGCAGACCACCCTGGTTCTTCTCGCCCTCCTCCTTATTGCGCGCACCATGCGAAACGCCCCTGCGCGCCTGTTGAATTCGCTCTGGTGGATAGGCCTCGCGAAGATATTCATGCCCCTGGCACTCTTCGGGCAACTGGGCCGGCTGCTTGTCTCGGCGCTTGCGGTGACAGCGTGGACCGGGCAGGCGATTCCCAGGATCTTCGCCGCCCTTGCAGGCGGTGCTTACTACGTCATGGAACCGGGCATTCTGGTCATGGGGGCCGCTCCCGGCGGCGGGGCTCCGCCTGGTCCTGTTTACATACTGGTCACAATCGTGTGGGCGAGCGGCGCCGCCGTCATGGCCGCGCGCTGGATCAGGAAAGGTCTCGCTGACCGGCTGCCTGATGCCCGCCCGCTAAGGCGGTGCCCGGAGGACCTCCGCCGGCGGATAGAGCAGGTGGCTCGAGAAGCCGCCGTAGACCCGGCGGACGTGCTCGTCCCTGAAGGCACCGGTGTGCCGGCGGTCACGGGCATTCTCCGCCCCAGAATAGTCATTCCCGAAAGAACCGCGCGGGAGATGGAGCCCGGCGAACTCCGGGCAGTGCTCCTCCACGAGGACGCGCACAGGAGGCGGCATGAGACTTTGCGCCTGGCGCTTCAGAGGCTGGCGCTCACGGTGTTCTTCTTCTATCCCCCTCTCTGGCTGTTGCTCAGGGAGATCAATACATCGGCGGAAATGGCCTGTGACGAGGCCGTCATAGATGCAGGCACACCTGCCGGAACTTATACGTCCGCCATCGCCAAGACGCTGGGACTGGGGCTCGAAGAGAACCTTGCGGTTTCGGTGCTCGGTTTCGGGAGCCTCTCGCCCGTCCGGGCGAGATTGGACAGACTCGAGAGAAACAGGAGGTATATCGCTATGAAGCGTCACCGTCTCGCTGTATCGGCTGCAGTTCTCCTCGTGGTAATCGTGTCTTTTGTTCCCATGGCCCCGCTGGCTGACTCACCGCCGGCCCCACCGGCACCCCCGGAGGCGCCGGCTGAGCCTCAGTTGCCTGAGGGAGTCCAGACCGCCCCCAGGCTCGTGGCCGATGAAGTGGTGCTTCCGGAGTACCCGGAAGCCGCCCGAAAAGCAGGCGTCCAGGGCAGGGTACTTCTGGAGGTACTGGTCAAGGCGGACGGCAGCGCCACCGGTGTGGTTGTAAGGGAAGGCATACCGGGACATCCTGAGCTTGACCGGGCCGCCGTGGACGCCGTGATGAAATGGGAATTCAAGCCGGCCACGAGCGAAGGCGTGCCGGTGGATATGGCAGTAATCGTCCCCATCGAGTTCCGGCTCGATGATTCAGAAGCCGGGAAGTAGCGGGAAGCGAGAGGCGGCCCCGGCCGTCAGCGCTCCTGACAGAGATGATCAGGAGGTTTCTCAATCCCCTTCCACCAGTTCATTCAGAGACCAGTCATAGTCGAGATAGGATATCTTGAGGCCGCGCGTCTCGATGGCCTCGCGCGTCCGGCCGTCCACCCGGGGAGCGATGAAACCCAGGAATCCGCGGGTCTTCGCCTTATAGTCCTTGAGCCATTCCGGAGTCTCCCCGCCATCAAGCGTGAAGTCCCCGGCGTACCAGTCGAATATCTCCGACGCGTAGAGGCGGCCCCTCGTAATATTGACGCGCACCTTGTCGCCGTCGTTCACGAAACGGAACGCGTCCCGCTCGAGCATGTCACCCAGGGCATCCGCGACATAGGCGTCCTGGGAAAGCAGCGGGCCGCCTCTGGAGGCGCATACGAGCGCGAAGTGAATCCGCGGGTCTCCGAACTCCTTTCGCAGGATGTCATGCTCGATCTCGTTCAGCGTGACCGGTGCCCCCGCGAGTTCGATATACTCGGTGTCCCAAACGTCTTTGATTTGCCTGATGCTGCTCTCGGGAG
>CAZSBE010000186.1:0-4025 GCA_964604955.1 uncultured bacterium | reverse complement strand
CGACGCCAAGGTCGCAGTCCATGTCATGTCGCACGAGGCTCGCCGCACCTGCAGCAGCAATATGCCGATGATATCGGACTGCGAGGATATCGTAACAACGTACGCCGGATGCGGCGATGTCGACTTCTTCGTGGTGTTCTATGATCTTGGGGGCTACACGAGCTTTGACTATTCGGTCAGCTGGCCGGGGGATTGGAGCACGTGCAGTTTCACGAGCTGCAGCGACTTCGTGATCGGAGGAATCGTCTCTCCCGGCGACAGTATAGCCCAGGCCTGGACGGATTGCGATTCGTCTTCTGTCTGCATCACGGGATTCGGATGGTTAGGGGACATTGAGACCTCAGGCCATATAACGATCGTTCCGTTCCCCGGTGCCAACATCGACATAGTGGATTGTGATTTCGAGGCCGACACCGCTGCTGTCGCGTACAGAGCCGGTGTTTGCGGGGCCACGGGGGATGATCCTTGTGCCGGTGGCGACGGAGATCGCGAGGGGAGCGGCACGGAGGGTGGAATCAGGGGGTACTATAGGCCGTAGGGTACCAGCCAGTCACCCATCATGATCGATCAACGAGACCCGCTGTAGCGGGGCCGTTATAAATGGTCCGTCATGGGACCGGTACTGCGCTTCATCAATAGGCCCCCGGCGATCCTGTTTTTTTCTCACCCCCTCAATCTTTCCTCTAAAGAGATTTAGCTTGACTACCGAACATTTGTTTGGTATCCTGTCCTCGGAGGTGAAAATAGCATATGAGAGACCTAACAAGAAGGCAGAGACAGATCCTGGAGTACATCATCTCAAGGGTGCGCGCCGAGGAGCGGTTTCCATCGTATCGCGAGATAGGAGCGCGCTTCCGGCTCTCCTCATCGGCTACCGTAAGCCAGCACCTTGAGGCTCTTCTGAGGAAGGGGTTTCTTAATAAGGCGGGCCGGCGCCTCATGCTCTCGGCTGACTTAAGCCCCGCGCGCGGGGTGCCCGTGGTGGGCCGCGTGGCCGCGGGCACGCCCATTACGGCCATAGAGAACAGGGAGGGCTACGTGGACGTGGCGAGCCTCTTCGGGGACGAGGGCGACCACTTCGCGGTGAGGGTCACAGGCGACAGCATGGTGGATGCGGGCATCCTGGAGGGCGACTATGTGGTTGTGAGCCAGGGTGAGGAGGCGCGGAGCGGGGATATCGTGGTTGCCTATGTGGGCGATGAGATGGAGGCCACGGTCAAGGTCTTAAAGAAGAGGGGGAGCGCCGTGGAGCTCGAGCCCCGGAATGAGGCCTACCGGCCCATGAGGTTCGGCCCGAGCTCAGGGCGCTTGAGGATCGCGGGCAAGGTCGTGGGGCTAGTGAGAAAGATGAGATGAGGTGGGCATGCTGGTTGAGAGGATTGATGAGCGGATCAAGGTGCGAGCGGACTTTAAGGGGGGCAGCGTGAGGCCCATCGTATTTACCAGGAAGGGGCAGATACACAGGGTAACCGACGTCAACTCGCGCTGGGTGGACCGGGAGGGGGAAGCCAAGATCTACTACTTCTCGGTGACATCGGACTCGGGAGATGTCTACCAGATTCATTTCAACGCGGGCGACATGACCTGGACGCTGGACATGGTGATGGTGGAGGCATGAGGGTTCTTGTGGGTGCTGAACGTCATACAAATAGGGTGCTTGTGCAGTTTCATTCGACAGGAGGTGGGGTCTTGCTGCGATGCCTCATAATCCTTTTCGTGATTGGGCCGTTACTGATTTCGGGGGTGCGGGCCGGGGGGAGTCCGGATGGCGGGGCTCCGACCTTGAGGATTGCCCGGGTTATCGAGGTGACCGATGGCAGCAGGATATACACCCAGCCCGTCTGGTCACCTGACGGCACGAAACTCGCCTTCTCGACGCTCCCAGGATTCGGCGGCGTCTATATCAGGAATGCTGACGGTTCGGGCCCGATTAAGGAGCTCACCTCGGCCGACTACTCCGGCTTTAAGCCGGTGTGGACCTCGGACTCAAAGGGCATAGTGATCCGAACACGAACTGGAGTGGTAGGGCAGAGCATAAGCTATATCGATATCGAGACGGGCGAGGTGAAAGCCCGGGAGCGGGCTCTGCACCCCAGACACCCCGAGATGAACGTATACGGCGACATAGTGATTGACGTGGACGGGGAGACCAGGATTCTGGACGACTCAACCGCGAGCCTTGAGGACAAAGATGAATACTACTCCGATGACAGGCCGGCTTCTCGCGACCTGCGATTCGAGAGGAGCAAGAGCGACTCGAAAGCATGGGTCATCGTGGAGGGGGACGGCACGAAGGTAATGGATTTCCCGTATCGCGCGGGGCTCGCGAGCATGTCGCCTACTCGTGATCGAATAGCGTTCTATGGGCGTGACAGCAATCTGTATGTTAGCCACCTCGATGGCTCAGGGAAGATCAGCTTGGGTGCAGGCTCTGCAGTCTGGGATTGGTCTCCGGATGGCCGGTGGATTGTCTTTGCGGGTGCGAAAGTCGAGAAAGAGGGTGCCTTAACTGCCGCCGAGTTGTTCGTTGCTAATACCAATACCGGAAACTTGCTGCAACTGACCGATACACCAGACGTGGTCGAGATGCTCCCCCGCTGGTCACCTGATGGAACGAGGATTGCGTATTCCACCTCCATGGCCGGAAAGATCTGTGTCGCTTTTCTGGAGTCAACAAAATGAGCATGAAGACCATCATGTATCTCGATATAGACGCTTTCTTCCCCTCGGTGGAGGAGGCCAAGTTTCCGCGCCTAAAGGGTAAGCCCGTCGTAGTGGGCTCAGGGGTGGTTGCGAGCTCTTCCTATGAAGCCCGTCGCCGGGGCGTCTATACGGGGCAATCCATTCAGCGCGCCCTCGAGACCGAGCCCGAGACGGTGGTCTTAAAGGGCCACCGGGCGACCTATGATGCCTTCGCCCGGGAGATATTCGACTACTGCCGCGATCTCACCCCGGCCGTCGAGGAGTACATGGATGAGGCCTTCTTAGACCTCACCGGGACGCCGGCCGCGGCGCGGGATCCCTATCATGTGGCGCGCGAGATAAGGGAGCGCATACGCCAGGGGCTCGGCCTCACGGTGACCGTGGGGTTTGGGTCCAATAAGATGATCGCGAAGCTCGCGGCCAAGGATGTAAAACCCGACGGGGTCAATGTCGTACCCCACGGGGAGGAAGAACAATTTATGGAGGGGCGCCCCATCGGTGACGTGCCGGGGATCGGGCGGAAAATGGGGCGCCTCCTTGAAGGCATAAATGTGACTGCAGTGGGCGATCTCAAAAGTTTCCCCTTCTCGTTTCTCGAGAAGATCTTCGGCGGTAATGGTGCTCTGGTCTACCACCGCCTGATGGGGCGGGAACCGCAACTCCCACCCAAACTTCCTCGCTCCATCTCCAGGGAGACCAGCTTCCCCAAGGACACTACAGACACTGAGGAGATCCGAAGTGTGCTGCAGTACCTGGTGGAGAGGGCGTGTCGTACCGCACGCGCGCTCCGTCTCGTGCCGGGAACAGTAAGGGTGAGGGTCCGTTACGGGGATGGTTCGCACGAGTCGGCACAGGCGCCATTTACCGGTTCGACCGTCCTTGATTCCCACTTATTTGAGATCGCCCACGCCACTTTCTTGCGTATATGGAAGCGGTGTCGCCTGCATCTTGTAGGGGTGACGCTCGCCAATCTTGTGCGGTGTGAGGCGGCGGAGCAGCATCTCTACGAGTCACGCGAGGAGAGCCTGGAGAGGCTCTATGCCACGCTCGATGACATCAGGTCGAGGTACGGCCACTCATCGGTGATCGCAGGCGCATCCATCAACCTCTTAAACCGCCTGGAGCGTGATTCGTATGGCTACATCCTACGTACCCCTTCGCTTACGAAGTAGATACTCGCTCCTTACCGGGACCATTCCCGCGACCGAGCTGGGCGGGCATATCGCGCGCTTAGGCTTCGGGGCGGGCGCGATGCTGGACGCGGGCACTGTCTATGGGGCCGTGGACTTCTACGTGGGGATGGCGGCCGAAGGGGTAAAGCC
>CAZSBE010000185.1:0-4046 GCA_964604955.1 uncultured bacterium | reverse complement strand
GCCTTCATACAAATTCGACGACTCCTACGATGCCCGCCTGAAGGTCGTGGAAAACCTGACGGCGAGGTATATCCTCGCCGAGGAAGCCGTCGCCATGGGCTTCGGCGAAGAAGCCGAGGCGGCGGAGAAGGAGGCGGAGAGCAAGGCGATAGGCGAGGCCTATGCCGCCTGGCGAATCGAGAAGAGCGTCAGGGTTCCCAGGATAAGCTCGCTGAGGTGGAGGGAGAAGCTCGACAGGCGCCTGTTCATAAAGGACATTACCTTCAGAATGAGGCCGATGGCGGAGGCCGCGGTGCTTGATGTGCTGGGCGGGGCGTCATATGAGGACCTCCAGCGGATGTATGCGGGAGACGAAACCGTCACCTTCAACGACATAGGCTGGAAAGTCTGGGCCGACATCGATCGCAGCCTCGCCAAGCACGTGTTTCCGCTTGACGTGGGCCAGTTCAGCGGGATAGTCGGCCTGCCGGACGGCTATCATCTCTTCCAGGTCGCAGACGACGAGAAACTCGGAATCAAGATGCAGGTGCTGTTCCTCCGCGCCAAGAAGTTTGACAGGATGATCAAAGAGGAGAGGGTCACGCGCAGCATCGAGCGGGAGCTGGCCGGCCGGTACAAGTTCAGGCCCGACACGTCGGGAGTCCGCGCGGCCCTTCAGGCCTTCGGCATGGCTTTCTCCAACGAGAGGCCACCGGAGGAGCTTCTCGCAAGACCCGTTGCCACTTACACCGGCGGTCAGGTCCTGGCGGCCGATCTCTTCACTTACTTCTTCAATTCGCCGCCTGACTCCCGGTTCTATATCGGCGACGGCTACTCCATCGTCAGGGCTGCGTGGGACCTCGCGCTGCCGGACCTTTACGTTAAGGCGGGATACGACCTGAGATTCGCCGAGCTCCGCGACGTCAAGTGGGCGGTCATCAATGCGAGGCGGGACTATCTCATCCCGCAGATGGAAGACTACTTCCGGAGCGGCATCGACGTCACGGACGCCCAGATAGAGCAGTACTACGAGGACAGGCGGGAAGACCTGGTGACCCCGGTGACCTACAGGGCGAGGAGAATACTGCTCGAGAACGATGACGAGGTCGCCCAGGTTTCAGCGGAGATCAGGGCGGGTCGTGACTTCGCGGCGCTGGCCGAGAAGTACTCGCATGACGGCTATTCGTCTCCCAAGGGAGGCGACATGGGCCCGCTGAACCGCGGCATAGTGGCCGTTTACGATTCGGTGATAGCCGGTCTCCAGCCCGGTGAGATCAGCCAGCCGTTCCGCTCGAATTCGGGCATTGAGATCCTCAAGCTGGAGGAGATATCCGGAGGGCGGCAGCTCTCCTTCGAGGAATCCATACCTCTTATAGAGATGTACATAAGGAACCAGACCGCCAATGACATGCTCACCGACCTTGTGGAGCGGCGCAAGCGAGAGCTGGGCTTCACGGTAAACGAGGACGTGCTCGCGAGAGTATGGCTCCCGGAGCCGGAGTGGAGGGCGAGCATGGCCGTGTCGGCGGAGGACTAGCCTTATTCGGGCTCTCTCCGTCTGAGCAGGTCGATGTTTCTGCGGGCATTGGTGTTGCCGGGGTTCACCTCGAGAGCCCTTCCCCAGAGACTGAGGGCTTCCTCGTCTCTGCCCTCCCGGGCATAGATTACGCCGAGGTTGACGAGCGCCCCCTCGTGTGACGGGTCGGCATCCAGGATCTGTCGGTATATGACAGCGGCCTCTTCGACCTTCCCGTCGTTTTGAAGCAACACGGCCTGGTTGTACCTCAGCGCCGGATTGGCCGGGCCTGCACCGTCCATGCGGCTGAGCAGCGCCTGCGCCATTTCGTCGCGGCCCGCTCTCGTATAGGCCGTCGCAAGCGCAAACACGAGGTCCCCCTCTCGCGGATTGAGCTCGACCGCCCGCTCGTAGGCGGCTATTGCGGCATCGAGGTCGCCGGTCTCGTCGAGGGCGCTCGCCAGGTTGGCGTAAGCCCTCCAGTTGCCGGGATTGATCTGGACCTCCCTTTTGAACAGGTCGATAGCGCGCGCGATATTGCCTTCCTGTCTTTCAATCGTCCCCAGGATGTTGTTGTTGTCCTCCAGGTAAGGCGCATGAGCGATGGCCGCGTCGATCGCCGCTCTCGCCTCCGGCAGGTCGCCTTTCGACAGGTAGAGCATGGCCAGCGACCGGTAGGCCGTCGCCCTCGACGGTTCGGCCTCGACAGCTCTCTTGAGATGTTCCTCCGCGGCCCCGATATCACCCCGCTCCATCGCGATGATGCCAAGCCCCTCATGGCCCTCTCCCCAGAGCGGGTTCTCCTCCACCGATTTCTCGTAATAGGCGGCGGCCTCATCCAGATCGCCCTTCTCGCGGTAGACATTGGCAAGAACGGTGTATGACTGGGCCGGGCCGGGGAGGTCCTCGCCCGCAAGATTGAGGCTCACCAGGGCTCCGGCCACCGCGAGCACCAGGGCCGAAAGCGCTACGCGGGCCGCCTTCCGGGCCCTGACCGCATCCACGACATAGGCTACCGCCCCTCCGGCGAAGATCATCATCACGGGGAGCACCGGGACCCTGTACCTGGAGCAGACGAAGAAGGCAACCGTGCCCACGAAGAACGACGCGAAGAAGGCATACAGGAAATACAGCCGCCGCGCGCGCGCGGCCAGCACGATGAGGCCCAGGACGGCGAGCGGCGCGACGGTCGCGAAGGTGATGAGCGGGTCTCTCAAGACCCACGAATGCAGCTTCATGAAGTTGAAGTCGAGGTTATTGGGAAACTCGTATGAGCCCCAGAAAAGTGCTGTCTTCTTGAACATGAGTCTGATCCATCCGCGCGGATCGGAGGCTATGTAGGCGAGCCCTCTCCGGGTCCAGTAATCCGAAATCTCGGCGTAGCCGAGGTCGCGGCCGCTCTCCTCTTCGGGTATGGTAATCTGGTCGTTGTAACCTCCCCACCAGTCCTTCCTGAGTTCGGGCGATGTGGCGCTCCAGCCGTCAGCCGCCGGGTTGTTACCCAGGTAGAAGTTGAGGCCGCCCTGCCATACGAGCGGGATGAACTCACCGGAAACCGCAACGTTGTGGGCGGTTACGGGCGCGAGCATGGCTACCACGCCGAGTGTCACCAGCAGCGTGTGAGCCACTCTTCGCCTGGCCAGGAGAATCGCCCCCAGTAAGGCGAAGGGGACGAATATGGCGGCCGTCGGGCGCGTGATGAGCGCGCCTCCAAGGCATAGCCCCGCAAGAAGCCACATCCAGCCCCGCTGCCTTTCGGAGGCGAGAGTGAAGAGATACAGCGAGAGCATGACGAGGAATACGAACAGGGTCTCGGTCAGGAGCTCGCCCTCGAAGTAGATGAGCACGGGATACAGCGCCGCCATGAGCCCCGAGATGACGGCGGCGAGCCGGCCCAGGAGTCTCAAGGCGACGGCGTAAGTCAGCAGCGCCGTCAGGGCGCCAAGGACGAACTGGAGAACCCTCGGCACGACGTAGGACCCGCCCGTCATGCGGTGAGTCATGCCCAGGGCATAGGCATACAGAGGGGCCCGGAAGAAGGGCTGGTTCCCACTGAGCGACCCGGACGCGATCTCTTTCGCCCAGTTGTCGTGGTAGGCGGCGTCCATGACGGGATGGCCGAAGGTGGGAAGGGCCATTATGTGGGGAAGGTATAGGAAGCGTATGAGAAGGGCCACCGCCAGAATCGCCAGCCCGGCGAGGGCGGTTTGCCTGTTTTTTGCTCTTTTTTTCAAACCTGACCCCGTTCTCCCGCTCGTGACCTACAATTATGGCTGCGGAATGCCCGTTTGTCAAGAAGGGGCGATCAGGGCTAAAGCGGCGCCGCTCCGGGGCCGATAGCATTGATGTAGTTGCTGGAATGGCAGTTCCAGGGCGACTCAGTACAATTCCGGGATATCACCAAAATTGCTTGACACCGTTGAGCGGCCTATGTTATACTTGGTTCTGTCGAAGGGAGTTTAGTTTTAGGTCTAGCTTCAGCGAGCGTAGGTTCGCTCAGAAGGAGGTGAGCAACGGGTATCCAAGGGATTGGTAATTAGGTTGGGACCTC
>CAZSBE010000184.1:0-4064 GCA_964604955.1 uncultured bacterium | reverse complement strand
CCAAGGAAAAGGACATCATTCCGGGCCTCATGCACACCAACCTGGGCGGCTATCATGTAGGCGACGTTGAATTCAGCGCCGCTATCGATATCGACAAGAACAAGGTGGGTAAGGACCTCGCTGAGGCCATCTACACCAAGCCGAACAACACCTATAGATTCTGCGACGTGCCCAAGACCGGTACCAAGGTCGTGCGCGGCATGACCCATGACGGGCTGGGCATCTACCTTTCCAAGATCATCGAGAAGGCGCCGGGCCAGACGGCCGACATAGTCAGGGTCCTCAAGGATACGGGCACCGACGTCGTCGTCAACTTCCTGCCCGTCGGAAGTGAAGAGGCGACCAAGTGGTACGTCGAGCAGATTCTCGACGCCGGCTGCGGTTTCGTAAACGGCATACCCGTATTCATCGCCCGCGAGAACTACTGGCAGGGCAGGTTCAAGGCCAAGGGGCTTCCCGTGATCGGGGACGATGTCAAGAGCCAGGTCGGCGCCACCATCGTCCACAGGGTTCTCACCAGGCTCTTCCGGGACCGCGGCGTCATCCTCGACAGGACGAGTCAGCTCAACGTCGGCGGCAACACCGACTTCCTCAACATGCTCGAGCGGGCCAGGCTCCAGTCGAAGAAGATATCCAAGACTAACTCGGTGACCTCACAGCTCGACTACGATATCGGTGCGGACAATGTCCATATCGGTCCCAGCGATTACGTCCCCTGGCTCTCGGACCGCAAGTGGGCGTATATACGCCTGGAGGGCACGACGTTCGGCGACGTGCCCCTCAACGTGGAACTCAAGCTCGAGGTCTGGGACTCGCCCAACTCGGCTGGAGTCATGATAGACGCCGTCAGGTGCTGCAAGCTGGCGCTGGATTGCGGCATGTCGGGCGCGCTGGAGGCTCCGAGCTCTTACTTCATGAAGTCGCCCCCGCGGCAGTTCACGGACGACGTCGCCAGGCGCCTGGTGGAAGAGTTCATCGAGGCCACTTCCACCCGGAAGGGTAGGACCGCGAAGCCCGCAGCGAAGGGAAGGCCCGCGAAGAGCGCCGGAGCGAAGAAGAAGGCCAGGGCCCGGTAGGGTCCCGGCGGAATCCGAGAGCCGCGTGCGCCGGCCGGCGCAGTCCCCTGAGCGCACGCTAATTCAGAGGATTGGCTCATGGCGAGAGGAATCTTCATAACTTTCGAGGGGATCGAGGGCTGCGGCAAGAGCACCCAGGTCGAACTCCTAAGGCAGCACCTCACAGCGCTGGGGCATAAAGTTGTCCTCACCCGGGAACCCGGGGGCTGCCTGATCGGTGAAAAGATACGAGACATACTATTAGACCCTGAGAACAGCGGGATGACGGCTCTGACCGAGCTCCTGCTCTATGAGGCGAGCCGCGCGCAGCACGTGGCAGATGTCATAGAGCCCGCGCTGGCCGAGGGCCGGACCGTAATAAGCGACCGTTTCTACGACGCTTCCACGGCATACCAGGGTCATGCCAGGGGCCTGGGTGCCGATATGGTGGAGAGGCTGAATCTCATAGCTACAGGCGGTTTGAAGCCGGATCTTACAGTCGTTCTCGACCTTGACGCATCAGAAGGACTGAGGCGGCTCGGCCAGGATCTGGACCGAATAGAAAGTGAAGCAGTTGACTTTCACGAGAAGGTTAGAAATGGTTATATTGAAATGGCGCATAGCGATCCGGAGAGAGTCCGGATAGTGGACTCTTCGGGCGGCATCGAGGCCACGGCCGCCCAGATCAAGAGAATAGTAGACGAATTCCTTCCCCGTAGAAGGTGAGGTTGACACCATGCTGAGAGTCAGGAAATCAAGGGCGGCACTTGTCACCGTGAGCATTGCGGTCATTTCCATCGCCACCATTGTATTCGCGGCGACGCAGAACGTGCGCGACAGTCTCATACTTTTCAACGAAGTGCTGACGCTCGTGCGCGAGGACTACGTCGAGAGGGTGGATTTCGAGAAGTTGATAGAGGGCTCCATAAGGGGCATGCTGGATACTCTCGACCCGCACACGACCTACCTCAGCAAGAAACAATACGATGACCTGATGATCAGCACGCACGGCTCATTCGGCGGACTCGGAATCGAGATCGATGTCAGGAACGAATGGCTCACGGTCATAGCCCCCATCGAGGGCACGCCGGCCTACAGGATGGGCATAAGGGGCGGCGACCAGATCATAGGCATCGAGGGCGTGTCCACACGGGGCATCACGCTGACCGAGGCCGTGAGCAAGCTCCGGGGCGAGAAGGGCTCCCAGGTCACCATTACGCTTCGCCGGGCGGGCGAGAGCGAGCCTGTCGACTACACTATCGAGCGCGACATCATAGAGATAAAGAGCGTGCCGTTCGCGGGCATGTTGGACGATGAGATCGGCTACGTCAGGGTAGCACAGTTCTCGGAGAAGACCGGCAAGGAGCTCCGCGATGCGCTCCGCGACCTCGAGAGCCAGGGCATGGATAAACTCATAATCGACCTCAGGCGGAACACGGGCGGGCTGCTTACGCAGGCCATCGAGGTATCCGAGCAATTCCTCGCTCCCAGCGACAGGATCGTTTCAACGAGGGGCCGCACGAAGCAGCAGAACCGGGAGTACAGCGCCGGCTCCAGGGCCAAGGGGACCGAATACCCGCTCATCGTGCTCGTCGATCATGCCAGTGCGAGCGCGTCGGAGATCGTCGCCGGCTGCATCCAGGACCTCGACCGCGGCATCGTCGTGGGTACGACGAGTTTCGGTAAGGGCACCGTCCAGAGCGTGCTCCGGCTTCCCGGGGGCAATGCCCTCAAGATCACGACCGCCAAGTACTACACCCCGAGCGGCAGATGCATAAACATGGACCAGGAACTCACGGAGGAGAGCGCCATCTTGAGGGACGAGAACGCACTTCCCGATTCGGGAACGGTCTATCGCACCGAAGGCGGCCGCGCCGTGTTCGGCGGCGGTGGTATCCGGCCGGACATACACGTTGAACCGGACAGCATTCCGCCCATTGTGAGCAGAGTCGCGAGAGCGGGGCTCATCTTCGAGTATGCGGTCCGATACGTTGCCGAGAACGAGAATATCCCTCAGAACTTCGGAGACAATCTCGGCCTGATGGACGGGTTCGAGAACTACCTCAGAGAGAAGGAGTTCGAGTTCGAGGAGATCGAATTCGCGGAGGGTGAGGACTTCATGCGTATCATGCTGAGGTCGGAAATCGCCCGCAAGGTATTCGGGGATGAGGCCGCATATCGCATTTCGCTGGAGAGAGACAGCCAGCTGCAGAGGACGGTTGACATAATCCGCGGGTCCAATTCGCTGAGCGACCTGTTCGTGGCTGCTGCGACAGAGGCTGAATCCCAGAAAAATGATTGACGCGTCTCTGTTCATAGACTTCGACGGGACCATTTCCCCGGTCGATATCTCCAACAGGTTCTTCACGCGTTTCGCCGGGCCGGATGCCGCGCAGGCGGTTGAGGACTGGAAGCGCGGGCTCATAAGCTCCACCGAGTGCCTGAGGCGCGAGGTGGACGCCTACCGCGGCGATATCGTCGCCCTCGCTGAGTTCGCTGAGAGCCAGGAGATAGACGAGGGCTTCTTCCGCGTTAAAGAGGTCTGCGACGAACGCCGAATCGATATCTCCATTGTGAGCGACGGGCTCGACTACTACATAAGGCCTTTTCTCGCGAGGCACGGAGTCGACGAGACGCTCTACACCAATTGCCTTGTGGCGGCCGGGGACCGGCGCGAGCTCTCCTTTCCTCATTTCAACGAGGGTTGCGGCCGCTGTGCCAACTGCAAGTCGAGCCATGTGAAGGCGGCCAAGGGCCGCGGCAGGCTGGTTATCTACGCCGGCGACGGTCTCTCGGACAAATGCGCCGCCTCCGGGTCCGACGTCGTCTTCGCCAAGCGCGACCTCGCGGCCTATTGTGAAGACAGCGGCGTCGCCTACACCCGGTTCGACCGTCTGGATGAGGTCGCCCGGCACATAGCCTCCTTGGACCTGGCCGGTCTCGCAAAGCCCGAGTGATGCCGATAGAGGACTTCACCCGCGGCCGGAAGATCCTCCTGGCCCCCATAAG
>CAZSBE010000183.1:0-4148 GCA_964604955.1 uncultured bacterium | reverse complement strand
AAGTGAGGGCCAGCCAGAGGATGAAGGTGATAACAAAAAGCCAAGCGAAGCCTGACAGCGCTCCCCGGTTGCCTTCTGCTCCCACCGGCATATCAGTCCTTACTCTGCTAGCCTCGAGTGTCTTGCCTCTTCGCGCACACCAAACGTCCCAAACGTCAAGGAGGATTTCACATCTTCGCAAGTTTGTCAACAGGAAAATCCGCGTCCCTAACACTAGGAGGTTGTGGACGCAATACAGCTACCGCGGAGTTTGAGCTGATGACCGGGGTATCCTGAGGCAAACCATGCCGGAGGCACGTAACCAAGTCTCCGGCAATCCCGGGGCGGTTCAATTCGTTTACCCGGCAGGTCTTGCTCCAAGCCGAGAATGGTGATAACTGGTTCATCGCTCAATAACTCTTCCGCCCGCCATATGAGCTCTTCGCCCTCGCCATCGATGTCGAACCGGCTGAGCGCGGTCTCTATCACGCCGTCCGCCTCCGGAGGCCATAGACCAGGCGGCAGCCATCTCAGGTACAGATTGATGAGAGTCGAGTTGTTGTCCGAATCGCATCGGGCCCGAGCCATGAGAACCCAGCTAAGGACCAGGATCAGAATGATTGAGCCAAGAAAACATGACTTGAAAAGGATCACCTTTCTCATCGCGGCCCACCTCCCTGCATTTCAATCACTCTCTCCAGCTCTCTCTTGTCTACCGGGCCCTCACCTATATTTCCCTCCTTTGCCTTTTCAATCTGGTCAATTGCGCTGCGAGCAGCGTCTCCAGCAAACACGTTCGTGCCCCGGTGACTCTTCAGGACAACGTAAGTGCCTGTGCGTCGCCCATCCAACCAGGCGGCGAGATCACGAGTCTTGATCTTGGCCTGGTCCTCTTCGGATACCTCTGGAAACTCAGTCCGTTCCTGACCGCTCGCTGGCTTGAGCATAATATGTTCCGTGACCGAGCCCTGCCATGACACTATTATGGACGTCCGTGTCACAACTGGCTTAGTGCCTGGTTCGAGCAGCGAGCGGTCGGAGAATTCTGCTACGGCTCCAGCAGCCTTGTCGGTGGAACCTGTAGAATCAAGCACGGCTTCGTATAGGTGCACCATGGACCTTCTCACATCACTCCTCTCTCTTAGATATGCTTGAGTAGCCTGACGCCACGTGTAGCCACTGTCTACCAAGTCACGCACGTGCTCCACGGTTCCATAGACCTCAGCCAATCCTCTCTCAGACAGCACCTTTCGGGGAACCGGCGGGAGCGGAAGTATGGGCAGACCTTCTACTCGCAGACTGTCGCCCGGTTCCCAGGTGATCCAGACTTCATCGCGGAAGTCATGGCCATGTACAATTAGCACATTGCCCGGCGCGATCTTGAGCAGATAAGGGAACTCGATTTCTTCACCGGATCCATTGCCTGCCGCCACACCGGCGAGTGAGATAACGACTGCAATAACAAGACCGGAATGCACTACAGGTAGAGAGGGACGCATACTAATCCCCCTTTCTTTGCTCGCAACTCTAGATACACTCCTGCTTCCATCAATCGCACTGTGGTTGCTCTTATTGTGCCTGCCGCCGTGCTGGAATGTCAAGCGGATTCAAGAGAGCTGGAGCGTTCCTTCCGACACTGTCGGTCGAACCAGCGGAATTGACTTCACGCACCTTCATCTCTCATCTGGATAATTGGAACCCAAGGTGAACCGCCCCGGGATTGTCGGAAGCTCCGATTTGTTAGCTAGCTTGGCATCCCAGCCATCAGGAGGCTGTGGCCACCGGCGGGATGGCCCGGCCGGCAGGTGCGGGCGCAGGCCGGACAGCCGGGTCAGTACGCTGCGGCGTTGATGCCGAGTGAGGTCTCGAGCCTCTCGACGATCGCTTCGAGCTTCTCGCGGGGCACTCCCTCCAGCGTCGACATGGCCGGAGCGTTCTCGATGCTGTAGACCTGGACGAAGACGGGCTTGATCTCTGCCACTCTCTCGAACCAGGCGTCGATGTCGGCTTCTGTGGCGTTGGTGACCTCGCCCTGGACGAACATGGACTGGAGCGTCACGTCCTCCAGCGTCTTGAGACCTTCGACGATCCCGTCCAGAGTGATCCCCGGCGCGGGCCGGTTCACAAGCTCGAAAACCTGCTGCGTGCCGGCGTCGAGTTTCATTATCCTGTCGTCGAGCCTGGCGAGCGCCCTCCTCACCCCATCGCGCGTCACGGCGCAGGAGTTGGAGAGTATCGCGACCCTTGCGTCGATGCCGCTCCTGTCCCTCACATCCACCACCCCTTCCACTATACTCTCGAACTCGGGGTGCACGGTGGACTCGCCGTTACCCGAGAAGGTGATGTACGCGGGTGGCGGGTCGATACCCGGAAGCACCCTCTCGAGCGCGTCCCTTACATCCCCGGCCGAAGGCAGGTCCCCGAGATGCCCGCTGGCGTCCGGCTCGACATACCTGGTCCAGCCGTAGTGGCAGTAGATGCAGTTAAAGGGGCAGAGTTTGCTGCCCGTGGGCATGATGTTGAGCCCTAGCGAGCGGCCCAGCCGGCGCGAGTTCACAGGCCCGTAGATTATGCCCTTCTGAAGACCCAGCGTGCGCGCCATCAGAACTCCTTCTCGCGGGTTTTCTCAAACCTCGATATAAGCTGGTCCCGGAGCATCAGCGGCGTTTCCAGCCGCTCGAGCGCGGCGTCGTAATACTTCCCGACGACCTCGTAACCATAATAGTCCCTGCCGAGATGTTTCGCCACCTTGAGTGTAGTGCCTATGCCGAAGAAGGGGTCGAGCACGCTGTCCCCTTCAAACGAGTAGAGCCTGATCAGCCTGTATGGTATCTCCTCCGGGAACGCGCACGGATGGTCGTACTGCTTGGGCGGCACCGGGGCTATGTGCCAGATGTTGTTTGCAATCTCCTTCTTGAACAGGTCATTGATGGCGTGCGCGCTGGCCTCCTTCTCCTCGTCGGTCCTGCCTCGGTATATTGGCTCCGGGCCCGGTTTTCTGAAGATGAGGATGTACTCGGTCATGATATTGGGATAGTAGTAGCCCGGGTAGGGCCGCATGATATTGACGCCGGCACGCTTGACGCCGCCGGTGACCTTGTACCAGACGATGTCCTGGTGAAAGCACCACCCGAGCCTGCCCATCTCCATGACGAACCTGAAGGGCAGCGGGTAGTGGTCCCCCTTCTGAAGCACGGTGCCGATCACGATGCAGGCGAAGCCCGAAGGTTTGGTGACCCGCAGGACTTCGCCGAAGCAGCCCATGAGCCACTCCAGGTAGTCCTCGTAGGGCGAGCCGCCTCGCGCCCTGTAGTCCGCTTCGGGGCAGTCCGCGTGGGAGTTGTAGTCGATGGCGTCCCAGTAAGGGGGGCTCGTAACCGTAAGGGCTATCGAGCCGTCCGCGATCTCGGCCATCTTCTCGCATGACTTATGGTAGAGTCCGGGCAACCTCACTCCCCCTCGCTTCGTTCAAGCGCCGCGCGGTCTCCGGGCCCAAGCCCGGGCCTCCTTGAGGGCCGCATCCCACGCCCGGATTCCCTCGTACCGGACTCTTCATCTCCATCCCTGCTTCAGGGCGAGCCCGCTCTCTAGCTGGACCCGATAAGCGGCCTGATCCAGTCGTTCACCAGGAAAGAGAACCTGCCCATCAGGAGCGAGATACGGGCCATGATGGTATAGCCGAAGCTCGCGCCGAAGGAGACCATCAGGAACCAGACTCCGACCCGGCTTATCTTACCAAGCGCGCCTTTGTGCTCCGCGGAGAAGTAGAAATAGAGAAGCACCGAGATCACGCCCACGATGAAGATGACGTTCCAGATAATCTCCCGGCCGCCGATCCCGCGCAGCTGGAGTATGGTGTCGCTCGACTGCGGCAGAACCTCGCCGTGGAGCTTCTGAAGAAACATGACGCCGATGTAGTAGCCGATATAGACGGCCAGCGCTATGCGCGCCATCCATGCAACCTTCGGGATGTACCGGAAGTAGAGCAGTATGCCCAGCGCCGCGGGGATGAGAAGTACGGCGTTGCCGGCGAAATCGCCGAAAAGCGGCCGGAAGAGGTTCGGCATCAGCGTCTGCTGATTGGCAAGACCGATGTAGTAACCGAGAGACATGCCTGCGAAGAGGCTCTCGGCGAATCTGAAGAACGGGTTGTCCTTGTATAGAAAACT
>CAZSBE010000182.1:0-4150 GCA_964604955.1 uncultured bacterium | reverse complement strand
GAAGATCGACAAGGTGGTGAGCGTGGAGGCCAGGGGGTTTCTCCTGGGCGGAGTGCTGGCCTACAAGCTGGGCTGCGGCACGGTGCCGCTGCGCAAGCCGGGCAAGCTCCCGTGGAAGAAGATGAGCGAGTCCTATGAACTCGAGTACGGCTCGGCCACAATCGAGATGCACAAGGACGCCATCGAAAAGGGCGACCGCGTGCTCATCGTCGACGATCTCCTCGCGACCGGCGGCACGGCCAGGGCGGCCGCCAACCTCGTCGAGAAGGCGGGCGGGAAAGTTGTAGCCATCGCTTTCCTGATCGGGCTTACCGACCTTGAAGGCGAGAAATTACTGGACAATTATGAGGTCTTTTCTGTCATAAACTATTAGTATGTCAGTGGGATGTGCCCCCGTAGCTCAGTTAGGATAGAGCAGTGGTTTCCTAAACCACGTGCCGCAAGTTCGAATCTTGCCGGGGGCACCACCTGATTGAGGTAACCCGTTGGAATCCAACAAGATCGGAGACCTCCTCAGGGGTCTGGTTCTCCTCGCAATCGCCATCCTCATGGCTGTGCTCCTCTACAGGGTATACACCTTCCTGGCCGCCCGCGGAATTGCAATCAAGGACGTCATCTTTTTTCCGATAGCTCTGATAGGAGCAATATGTTGGCTGACATACAGGGGCCTAAGGGCCGTGGTGTCGGCACTGAGGGATAACGACTAGCGGACAGTCGCAATATGACCTCTTCCAAGAAAGCCAGAAAGCAGATGTCGGGAAGGCTGGATCTGGTCTTCTCCACATTCATCGAGGTGACCGGCCTCATCACGACCGGCGCATCCATATCCAGGATTGCGACGCCGATACTCTCCTGCACCTCGAAGGTGCTGGGCGGCAAGGGCGCCTTCGCCATCATCGATTACAAGGGGACGCTCACGCTGCTCTTCCACCACCCCGGGCGCGGCAAGCGCCAGGCGTCGACTTCCACCGAGACCATATCGATGGACCTCGCCACGCAGAAGGTCTACAGGACGCGCAAGGTCGCCTTCCATGCCGACGCCCTCGCTCAGAAGAAGCTCGAGATCCTGCACGCCGACATAAAGAGAGTGCGGGGCAGGGGCGTAGTGATAGGCGGGCTCGAATACCATGGCGGCAAGGCGGGAGTGCTTGGAGTCATAACGGGCAAGGGTTATAAGCCGGCGGAAGATGACCTCGCCCTCTTCGGAATCCTGGCGCGCCAGGCGGGCACGGCCATAAAGAACGCGGAGGAATTCGAGCGCACGCACATGCTCTCCATTACTGACGGCCTGACGGGCGCCTACAATTACAGGTTCCTGATAGAGGCCATCGCCAAGGAGATAAGCCGGGCCCAGCGCTTCAGCGAGATCTTCTCCATACTGATGCTCGACGTGGACGGGCTCAAGGAATACAACGACGTGCACGGGCACCTGGGGGGCAGCGACGTAATAAAGCGGGTATCGAGGATCGCAGCCAGTTGCCTAAGGTCGGTGGATATGTTATGTAAATACGGCGGTGATGAGTTCGTGATAGTACTCCCGCGCACCGCGAAGAAGGGGGCGGCTATCGCTGCCGAGCGGCTGAGGAAGGCGATCGAGAGACATTGCTTCCCGGGCGAGGACGTGACCGGAGAGATCACATCCAGCCTGGGAATCGCAACGTATCCGGAAGACGGCATCACGGTGCAGGAGTTGATATCAAGGGCCGACCAGGCCCTGTACAGCGCCAAGCGGCATGGAAGGAACAAGGTATGGCTAAGCGGAAGCAAGAAACCCTATTCACGCAGCTGAGGAACAGGATAAAGAGACGGCGCGCGACCATCGCTGTCATCGGGCTCGGCTATGTCGGCCTGCCGCTCGCCGTCGAGATGGCTAAGGCGGGTCAGAAGGTCTACGGCATAGACATCAACGACGAGAAGGTCCGGTCGATAAAGCGCGGCGTTTCCTACGTACAGGATGTCAAGTCCAGCGATCTCAAGAAGGTGGTGAGATCGGGCAAACTCATAGCCACCACCGACTACTCGGTCATATCTGAAGCCGACGCAGTCGATATCTGCGTGCCGACGCCGCTGCGCAAAACCAGAGACCCGGACATGAGATTCATAATGGCGGCGCTCGATGAGATAGAGAAATACGTGAGGCGCGGCCAGCTCGTGATACTCGAGAGCACGACCTATCCCGGAACGACCGAAGAGGTTGTCCTGCCCAGGCTCTCCAAGGATGGTCTCAAGGTCGGCCGCGACTTCTTCCTGGCGTTCTCGCCCGAGAGGGTGGACCCGGGCAACAAGAAGTTCGATACGGCGAAGATACCCAAGGTCGTGGGCGGCATCACCGACAAGTGCACGGCCGTGGCATGCGACCTTTACAACTGCTGCGTCAAGAGCACCGTGCCGGTGTCCTCCACCACCGTGGCCGAGACGGTGAAGCTCCTGGAGAACACGTTCAGGAGCGTCAATATCGGCCTGGTGAACGAGATCTGCCTGATGTGCGCGCGCATGAACATCGACGTCTGGGAAGTCATTGACGCGGCCGCCACCAAGCCCTTCGGCTTCATGCCCTTCTTCCCGGGCCCCGGACTCGGCGGCCACTGTATCCCCATTGACCCCTTCTATCTCTCGTGGAAGGCGAGGATGGCCGGGTTCGAGACGCGCTTCATCGAACTCGCCGGCCAGATCAACTCGTCCATGCCGGGCTACGTGGTCAGCAAGGTGAACGAGGTCCTGAACCTCAGGAAGAAGAGCATCAACGGAGCCAGGATACTCATCCTCGGTGTCGCTTACAAGAACGACGTGGACGACATACGGGAGTCGCCGGCGCTCGACATTATCGGCCTGCTCAAAGAGAAGGGAGCCAGGGTTTCCTATGCCGATCCCCTGGTCGCGGCGATTTCGTTTGACGGCAAGCAGATGAAAAGTGTTAAGATAACCGGACCGGCGCTCAAGGCTTACGACTGCGCCGTGATCGTGACCGACCACTCGGCGTTCAATTACGGGCAGATCGTCAAGAATGCGAAGGCCGTCGTCGACACGAGGAACGCTCTTAAGAACTTCAGGACCCCGAACGTATTCAAGATTTAGAGGCAAGGATGGCTAAATACCTTATAACCGGCGGAGCCGGCTTCATCGGATCCAACATCGCAAGGAAAGTAGTAAGCCAGGGAGATGAGGTCGTGGTCCTCGACGACTTCTCCACGGGCTACGAAACCAATCTCGAGGACATCAAGAACGACATCACCGTGGTAAAGGGCGACATCTGCGACATGGACACGGTGAAGAAGGCCATGAAGGGCGTCGACTATGTCCACCACCAGGCCGCCGTGGTCTCGGTGGTCCGTTCGGTGGAGGACCCCCAGCGCACCTCCGAGGTGAATGTCAGCGGTACCCTGAATCTCCTCATCGCCGCCCGCGATGCCGCCGTCAAGAGGTTCGTCTTCGCGGGCTCGTCATCGGCGTACGGGGACAACCCGACGCTGCCCAAGCGCGAGGACATGAAGGCCGAGCCGCTTTCGCCATACGCTGTATCGAAGCTGGCGGGCGAGATGTACGTGAAGGTCTTCAACGATGTCTACGGGCTCCCGGCCGTGACGCTGCGTTACTTCAACATATTCGGCCCCTACCAGGACCCGACGAGCCAGTACGCGGCCGTCATTCCGATCTTCATAAACCGCCTGGCGCGCGGCGAGTCTCCCATTATCTACGGCGACGGCGAGCAGTCGCGCGACTTCACCTATATCGACAACGCCGTCCAGGCGAATCTGCTGGCCGCGAGGGCCGAAGGCGCGCCGGGTATGGTATTCAACGTAGCATGCGGCGAGCGCTTCACCCTTAACGACCTCCTCGAGCGGCTCCAGGGCCTCCTGAAAAGCAGCATCGAGGCCACATACGAAGCCGTGCGGCCGGGCGACGTGAAGCACTCGCTGGGAGATATAAGCCGCGCCAGAGAGATCCTGGGCTACGAGCCCGTCGTTACCTTCGAAGAGGGCCTGCGAACGACGGTGGACTGGTTCCTTCCCAGAGCCTGATACCGCGGACATGCCGCACTGGTTCCTTCCCAGGGCCTGACACCGCGGTTGGGGTCTGACCCCGTGGGCATGCCGGAGTGGTTCCTTCCCAGGGCCTGACCCCATGGTCCGGGGCCCGATCTCAAGGCCTC
>CAZSBE010000181.1:0-4163 GCA_964604955.1 uncultured bacterium | reverse complement strand
AGGTGGATTCGCTGCGGAACCTCGCGTCCGATCTTGAAACTCAACTGGCCAGGGTCAGCTCCAGCTTCCGCGGGAGCCGCGAACGGAGTGAACCAACCGCGGGGGTACTGGCGTCGCTTATGCCAGCGGGTTCCGTGCTCGTCGAGTACCTGAGGTTTGACTATATCGACGCCGACACCGAAGAACTCATGCCGAGGTATGCCGCTGTCATTCTGCCCGCGGGAGGGAACCCGAGGTTTATTGACCTAGGCGAGGCCGCGGCAATTGACGCCTATGTCAAAGAGTACTCGGAGCACATGGCCGGTCTGGCTCCGCCCCACGGCCCGCCGTCGGCATCGGACGATGCCCGGTACGCCGAGATAAGCAACAACATCTACACGAAAGTGTGGGAGCCCGTTGAGAGCGAACTTGCCGGTGCGGACTGGGTGTTCGTCGCTCCCGACGGCGCGCTGAACTTGCTCTCCTTCGGCGGGCTCAAGAGCGCACAAGGCAGTTACCTGGTTGAGTCGGAGCGTTTCCACTACCTCACAGACGGTCGCGACCTCGTGCGGCTGAGTACCGAGGTGGAGTCCGGGCGGGGGCTGCTCGCCATGGGAGATCCCGACTACGGAACGCCCGAAGGCGACGTTGTCCCGCTAGAGCCGGAGGAGGAGATTCTCCTCGCGGCCTATGACCCTCAGAGGAGCGCGCTCCCGGACTGCGACGAGTTCAGGAACCAGCGGGTCGGGCGCCTTCCCGGAACGAGGCGGGAGATTGACTCCGTGGAAGCATACTGGCTTAAGGAAACCCGAGAGCCTGCATCAGTCTATTTCGGCGACGACGCGACCGAGGCACGCGTCAAGGCCGAGTCTCCGGGGAGCCGGGTGATTCATCTGGCAACTCACGGGTACTTCCTGGGGGAGGAGTGCGGATTCGCGAGCGGGCCCGGGTTCGGCGGTGAAGGCCGCTACTTCGCCGGCGTCAACCCTTTGGTCCTGTCGGGGCTCTTCATGGCCGGCGCCAACCTGACCCTGGCAGGCCGCGAGAAGCTGGATGGCGAAGATGGTGTTCTCACTGCGTATGAAGTGTCGGCCCTGGACCTCAGCGGAACCGACCTGGTGGTCCTGTCGGCCTGCGAAACCGCCGTTGGCAAGGTGGAGGAGGGTGAAGGCACCTTCGGACTTCGTCGCGCTTTCCTGATGGCCGGAGCAAGAACTGTTGTAAGTTCCCTCTGGGACATACCCGACCGGATGACTTCGGAGATGATGGGCGAGCTCTACTCCGACGAGGGACGCCCCGTCGCAGAATCGCTTCGTGCAATCCAGATCGACAGGATCCGCGCTCTCCGGGCCAGCGGCCAGTCCGACCATCCGTATTCCTGGGACGCATTCATGGCAACCGGGGACTGGAGGTAGGAGCCCACCTGCGGGCCCCTACAGTCATTGACTCGGCCCATGATGCGTGCTATAATCCCATTTCCATTACAGAGCGAGCGGCGATTCGACTATTTTGTGACCAATAAGCTGACTTAGAAACTCAGGTGCTTACAGGCGCGCCGGCACAATTCTCAGCGGGCCTGTAGGGAGGTAACGAGATGAGCTTATGTGCCTGCAGTAGAAGCGTTTCAACCGCCGCGGCTGTTACTATCGCGGTAATTCTAGCGATAACCGCTTCCGCAGTAACGTCCCTATCTGATGTGAGCGCAGGGAACCCGGCGACTGAGGTTGGATACAGACCAGAGGTTCCCATGCGAGATTCCCCAGAGTACCGGCCTTTCAATCCCGGACCACTCCAGGACGAGCCCAGCCTGACTCCCGACACCCTGTTCGTCACTCTCAATGCCGGGGGGGCTGTAGTTGAGGACAAATTGCTCCATATTCCACCGTGTGTCCCCCCTCCCATAGCCGACATCCTGTTTGTCCTTGACCTTACTGGAAGCATGGAGGAGGAGCTCCTGAACATAAAGCTGAACGCCATCGATATCATGGCAGAGCTTCGCGACCTGGTCCCGGACACCCAGTTCGGCGTGATCTCTCACATGGACTATGTCGGGTACTACGACTTCTGCCAGTACAATAATGAGTATGGTGTCGATGGGGACTATCCCTATAGCCTCGACCAGCCGATCACCTCTGACATGACGGCTGTCCAAAACGCAATCAACAGTCTCGCAATGGGTGCAGGCGGTGATGCGCCCGAGTCCTATGCCAGAGCGCTGTACGAGTGCTACTCTGACGGTGCCGTGGGTTGGCGCGGCAGTAGCAAGAAGTTCATTGTGCTATTCGGCGACAACCTCCCACATGACTGCGAGGTTTTTGCGTGTATTGGGGAAACGGCATCCACCGGCCGCGACCCAGGAAGGAACGGACTTCTGGATGATGCAGATGACCTCTTCATACTAGACGTCATCTCTGGCCTGGTGAGCAACAACATTCTTCTTGTTCCACTCTATAGCGGTGACATCGAGAACCACTACCACTCCTGGGACTGCTGGGCGGGGATTACTGGTGGCGAGGCGTTTCTCATAAATCCTGATGGTACAGTACCGGGAGGGCTCAGCATCGCCGAATACATCTCGAATGCGCTTGGCCAGATCTTCTGTTCTATCCACGAGATGACACTCAGGGTCTGCACACCAGGCTACGAAGACTGGCTTGTGAACGTAGACCCATCCAGCTATACAGACCTCTGGTTGGGTACTGCACACGACCTCGAGTTTCAGGTGACTATCCAGATCCCTGAGGGCGCGGACTGCGGGCCCCACTCGTTTGATATCTGTGCGGATGGTGATGCAGTCATATATGCAAGCCAGTACGTTCACGTCTTCGTGGAGGGGTCGAGCGGGGCTGAACCTTCAACCTGGGGAAGGATAAAGGCCGACTGGCGTGAGTGACTCCTGGCGGACAGTGATGTGCCACCGCTGTATGTCCCGGAAGGTCGCCGGGGAGCACCTCACAGTCTCAGCGAGTCTACTCCCTCAGCGTGAACTCTAAATACGGGCTGTACTCGAGCACTGCCCTGGAGGCATCAGCGGGGTCGGGCTTATCACCGAGGTAGAACTTGACCCGCAGCGTTCGTGCGTCGGCGTCGTAGAGCGAGTGCCATAGGGTCCTCCCCGGCGCGTAGGTCTCATTCCCCGAATCCTCCGCCGGAATTGCCACGTTCGCGTTGATCGCCGTGATCTCGTCCAGGCTGAACTTGGCCTTGCCCTTCGTGGCGGCGCTCAGGCTCCTGTACCTGTCGTAAGTGCTGAGCTGGGAGTCAGCGGGCAGGTCGTCTACGGAGGCATACCTCGACACGGGGTGATTGGTGGCGCATTGGGGCCCCTCGCCCTCGGTAATCGCCGTGGCGTCGCGCTCCGGAGAGAACTCGAAGACAAAGGAGTTGCCCGCGCGGTCGCCGACCAGATACTGGCAAGGAACGAACATATAGTAGTGCTCTTGGGAAAGCATGGCCCGCTTGGCTTCCTCCACGCTGGGGCAGTTGTCCAGGAGGTAGCGCATGGACATGAGTTCATGCAGGCCGACACCCTGGGATGGGTGCATGCCATACTCGCTTACCGTCTCGTCGTCGGCGAAGATGGCCACGGTGAGGCCTTCCGAGTTGATGCCGTCGAGCACGCCGCCCAGGAGATCGAAGGCGCAGATGGCGATGGACGCGTAGCCCTGGTCGGGATAGATCTCGAAGATGTAAGGCCGCGAAACGGCGGGCAGGCCGCCGGCCTCCGGGCGCTGCCCCATGATGGTACCCGTGGTGAAGTCGAAGTTGCGGCTCATTATGCTGTGACCGTTCCGGGTGTAGGCCCCGGGATAAAAGACTGCGGAGCAGCCCGGGCCGAAGATGTGAAACTGCGGCAGGCTGGAGAAGTCGTAGGCGTCATCATCGACTCCCAGGCCGAACGCCGCGGCGAGGCCCCGCATGCGCTCGGAGAGGACGGGGTAGTACATGGCCATGTACTCGCGCTGTAACCTGTTCCTCTCCCTGTCCTCCGAAGGTACAGGACCTGACTCCCCGTGCTCCAGGAGGATCTCTCCCAGCCTCCTTCCGATGGCATAGTTGGAGCCCTCAAGCACAACGTGCCGTACCATCATGAATTGCTCGGGACCGCCGGCTACGACTCTTTCTTCGTAGCGGATATCGGCGGATGGGGCCGCGGCGCCAGTGCCTGCGGCCGGGGCGACCAT
>CAZSBE010000180.1:0-4283 GCA_964604955.1 uncultured bacterium | reverse complement strand
AGGGGAGCCTTATCATCTTGAGAATGAGCCTCCCCTTATCGTCATTGCCGCCGGTCTCCTCGCCCCTGTAATAGTACCTGACCGCCAGCGTGTGCCCCTCATCGAGAGCCCGAACCAGGTCGATGCCGCCTGTTATCTCATTGAGGGCATAGTCGCGGTTGCGCTCGAGCAGGTTGAACTTTCCGGGGTACTTGTAGCCCATGCCCGCCCACTCGGACGAATCGCGGTATTCGGCGCCGATGAAGGGATAGGCGTCAACCACGCCCTCTCCCTCGTTATTGGTTCCGATGCCGTCGTCCAGATATACCCAGACGCTCTCGACCCTCGATACCCCGTCGAGCGTGGAAGGGTTCATGAGGAAGAAGAAGCGGTCCCTCAGGTATCCCGTGTCGTCCAGCCTCACCGAGTCCTTCCTGGCGGCGCCCTCGAAACGGGATGAGGCGGTCTGGCCCTCCTGCTTGCTGGCGATGGCGGTGAAGTCCATGGGCCCGAACTTGCCGAGCATCTTGGCCCCGAAGAGGCCCTGGTGCTGGCCGCTGTAGGAGACGAATTGCGAGCCGGGTATTGCGAGATTGGTGTTTCCCATTTCTATGCTCTGGACGATCTCGTCGTCGTCGCCCTCGTAGCGCAGCTTGATGCGGTTCTCGAGAGGAGTCTGTACCTCGCTGTCATGGTGGACCGTGACGTGGATCTTCTCTCCCACGGTTCCGTTGAGGTCTATCTTGAGGTGCTGCTTCATGTCGAGCTGCGGGAACTTGGACTTGGCGCCCCGCTCGGTGATCGCCTCGTTGACGATATAGCTCGACTGCCCGCCGAAGGTGATCTGCTCGCTTCCGGAGACGCTGAGATTGGCTCCCTGGCCTATCACGCGGCCTATGGTGTCCGGGAACTTGATGGGGATGTCGATCTCGCTGTAATCCGAGAGGCTCTTCTCCTGCGCCTCGTAGGTCCTCGATGAGGAATAGTCCACCCACATTTCGTCGATCACGGCGTCGAAATCATACTTGAACTTGGGCGTCCTCCTGAACTCAGGCGGACTGAAGCGTTTGTAGCGCGGTTCGCGGTAGGAACGCAGGGTGAGCGTTCCCCCGTAACGGGGACGTCGCTCTTCGCCAGCCGACCTCGGGGGCCCGACCACCTCGCCCCCCGGCGGCGCGGCCGCGGCAGCGCCGGCTGCCGGAGCGGGCGGCCCGACGGGTATAGGCTCCCCGGCCCCTGGACCCGTCGCCTCCGCGGGGCCGGGCTCGCCGGGATAAGGCGTGCCGGGGGAGGCCGGCTCTTCCAATTCCTCCATCGCGCCGCGAGGCGCGTCCTCACCGCCGGGAGGCGTCGCATCGGCGTCGACGGCGCGCTCTTCCTCGCGTTTCGCGCCCGGCGCTCTCCCGGAATCCGCCGCCTCGGCCCCCCCGGCTTCCCGCCCAATCTCGGCCCCCACCAGCGGAGGGCCCACCATATCGTCCGGCCATGCCGCTTCACCCCCGCCCACCGCCTCGCCGGGTGCAACTGCGGTACTGTCCCCCGGCTCCCCTCCAGGCTCCTCCTCGGACCGGACAGCCAATCCCGCGCCCAAAAGGACCAGGATTATGCCTATGCTCATCAGGGTTTTCATGCTTGCAAACTTCCCCAGTGTATACACTCCCGGCATTCCCAACCGCAAGTTCCATGCCAGAGCCCATCGACGCGCCGGCCCTGCGTAACCCCCTGTAGATAATGGGCTTGCCCTCGGCGGCCATCTGGTGTAGCTTGGCATGGGGCCGGATCCTGTCCCTCTGGGGGACGCTTCTGTACAAAATGAGAACACTAAGCAGATACATCCTCGGGCAGCAAATCGCGCCGTTCCTCTTCGGCATTTTCATAATAATGTTCATCCTGATACTGGACTTCCTCTATAAGAACCTGGAGGTCCTCATAGGAAAAGGCGTGCCCGTGCTGGCCTCGACCGAGCTCCTGCTTCTGAGCATGGGCTGGATGATGGTTATGGCCATACCCATGGCGGTGCTCATAGCCACGCTGATATCGTTCATGCGCATGTCTTCCGACAATGAAATAGTCGCAATGAAGACGGGGGGTATGAGCCTCGTAGCCATAGCGAGGCCCGTGCTGGCGGCGGGCATCGTCCTGTCTTTCATCATGATTCCGGTGCACAACTACGTGGTCCCCGAGACGAACCACAGGCTTGCGAACCTCCTGGTTTCAATACACAGAAAGAAGCCGGCCCTGCAGCTCCGGGACGGCGTGTTCATGAACGACATAAAGGGCTACAGCATACTCGTGAACAAGTCCAGAGGGCGCGAAATAGAGGGCGTGACCATCTCCCGGCTGGAGGAAGGCCGGCCCGCCCAGACCATCAGGGCCGAGCATGGCGAGATCTTTTTTTCGGACGACCAGAACACCCTCGTCATGAAGCTCTATAACGGCGAGATTCACGACGTCGACGAGAATGACCCCAAGAGGTACCTGAGGCTCAGTTTCACGGAGCACACCATTTACATTCCCGATGCGGGGACGCAGCTCATACGCCTCGAGAGGGAGAACCGCGGCGAGAGGGAGATGAGCATCACCGATCTTCGCGGGGAGATGGCGCGCGTTGAGGACAAGATAGGCGCACAGGGCGCGCAGGTTCAGAAGATCATAAAGGAGAGCTCCGCCGAACTGGAGGACTACTACCGGGATCAGACGACCCCGGGCGAGAACCGGGAGAGAAACACCACGCGGGCGCCCACCTCCGTGATCTCCGCCACCGAGGACAAGCTGCGCAGCGTCAAGAACCAGATTGCGTCCAATGAGCGGCGCCTCAGGTCGCTCTCCGTCGAGATCCATAAGAAGGTCGCACTTTCGTTTGCCTGCCTGGTGTTCGTCATCATAGGCGTTCCCCTCGGCGTCAGGGCGAGAGAGGCGAGCGCCGGCGCGGGCATGATGATAAGCATACTCTTCTTCGCGGTTTACTACGCGTTTCTGAAGGTCGGCGAGAATCTGGCGGACCGCGGCCTGATGCCGCCGCTGCTCTCGATGTGGGCCGCAAACCTGGTGCTCGGCGCGGTGGGGATATGGCTCTTCGCGAGGGCGAACAGAGAGATGCCCTTCATCCCCCTCAAGTTCTGGCGCACGCGCAGGGGGAAACACCGGTGAGGATACTCGACAGTTACAGCATGCGGGAGTTCACGCGGACGACGTTCATCGCCCTCTTCGCCTTCATAACGATTTTCATAACTCTGGACGTCGTCGAGTACGTTGACGACTTCATCGACAACGATGTCGCCGCGTTCACCGTCGTGAAATTCTACGCCTTCCAGATACCGCACATCTTCATACTGTCGGTTCCCGTCGCCATACTGATCTCCGCCCTGCTCACCGTCGGCCAGATGGCCAGGCACAATGAGCTCACCGCGATGAAGGCCTCCGGCATAAGGCTCTCCCGGGCCGTGCTTCCCCTCATCGTCGTCGGGGTGGTGGCGAGCCTGGTATCGCTCGTCGTGGGCGAGGTGGTAATGCCCAGAACCGACACCGAGGTGATGCGCATCAAGACTGGCGAGATCAAGAAGTCTTCGGGGAGCAGCCCCCGCATTCAGAGGAACATCTCCTACCGGGGGAAGAACGGGCTCTTCTACTTCGCGCCTGAGTACGACACGCGGCGGCAGGTCATGAAGGAAGTCGTCATAGAGAAGTGGGACGATAATCTGGTCTTCAGGGTGAACGCCAAGTCGGCTGCCTGGAGGGACTCCGTTTGGGTGCTCTCGGAAGCGTGGGTCAGGTGGTTTTCAGATAACGGGGACGTCGACAGCGAGACATACATAGCCGAAGATACGTTCGGCGGCATAAGGGACTATCCCCGGGATATCAGCAAGGAACAGAAGGACCCCGAGGAGATGAGTTACTGGGAACTCAGGTCGCTCATCGCGCGAATCGAGGGCAGCGGCGCCGATGCGACGCGGTACCGCGTGGGCCTTCACATGAAGCTGGCGTTCCCGTTCACCAATGTCATCGTGATCCTGCTTGGAGCGCCGCTCTCGGCCAAGCTGAGGCGCGGCGGCATCGCCGTCGGGGTCGGCCTGGGACTGGGGCTCTGTTTCCTCTATTACGGCTTCATACGCGTCGGGCAGGCCATGGGTGACCACGGCACGCTCTCTCCCATCGTCGCCGCGTGGATCGGCAACATCTTCTTCGCCATAGCCGGCCTGATCCTCCTCCTCCGCGCCGAAAAAAACTAGGGGTCAGGTCTTTAAATGACGGGGTCAGGTCTTGAAATGCACAATTGGACCTCGGCAGCCTCCCAGTGGCTTCTT
>CAZSBE010000179.1:0-4305 GCA_964604955.1 uncultured bacterium | reverse complement strand
CACCGACAGCCACGGCAAGGTCGAAAAGCACCCTGTAACCTGCGAGGGGATGGTCGTCCGGATCTCGCCCGCGAAGGCTGCCAGGGGCAAGCAGCTTTATGAAATCGGCTGCTTCTTCACTGAAATCGACGATTACGACCGGCTCGTGATCGAGCAGTACCTGGCCCAGAAGTCCCTGGCCGGCTAGCGGCCAATCATCTCAAGTACCCTCGGCTCACTTAAAGACTGCGCCCCGAAGTGCCGATTATCACTCCGGAAGAAAGTACTCTGACGGGCCGGTACGCCCTTCATCCGGGGAAAGGCATCATGTCTGAAGAACCACTCGAGCAGATGAAGAACGACTTCATTGCCGAGAGTTTCGAGACTCTGCAGAAACTCGCGCACAGCCTCGCCACGGTCGACCCCTCCCGGGCCGATACGGAGGGCCTGGTGAATGCCCTCTTCCGGAAAGCCCATTCCATCAAGGGCACCGCCGGCATGTTCGAGCTGACGGACGTCGGCAGGATAGCGGGAGCGATCGAGAACGTGCTCGAGGAAGTCCGATCAGGTGACCTCGCGTTGAGCCCGGACGTAATCGAGATCGTTCTCGAGGCCCTGGATGAGATCGTTCTGCTGTTGCGCGAGGCGCGGGGCGAGCAGGTCGAAGCCGGCGCCGGCGGCATCATCGCGCATATAGAGAGTTTCCTCGGCGCCGGCGAGGAGGATTCGGGCGGTGGCCTTCTCGCTGACCTCAAGCGCCGGCTGCCGTCGGTCAGCCTTGACCAGCTCATGCCCTGGGAGCAGGACGAGCTCATCGAATGCGACAGGGCCGGAAAGCGCATCGTCCACCTGAGCATCGGTCTCGGCGAAAAGTCGTTCACCGAGGTGGCGACGGAGGTACTCCCGGAGCTCGACAAGTACGGCAAGGTGCTCGGCGTTCCGCCTCCTCCGGCCGAAGAGGGCGGGCACGCCGCCTTCGCCCTGCTTTTCGTCGTCCTGTCCGAAGGAGACGCCTTCGACCGGTACATAAGCGGGAAGGGCGGGGTGGTCATCGACGCCGCCCGCGTGGGGAGTGCCCGCGAGGCGGACGGCGCGGGACAGGGTACCGCTGCCGACGAGACCGCCCCGGCGACGGCCCCTGAGGGAGAGCGCCGGACGGTCATGTCCGTCAAGGTCGATCTCTCGCATCTCGATGCGGTCATGAACTCCATATCCGAACTCTATTCGGTGCGCTTCAAGCTGGCAGAGGTGGCAAGGGGGCTCGCCGTGGGAATGACCGGCAGGAAGGAGAGGGATGAACTTCTTAAACTCGGGCTACTCCTGACCCGCCGCATCAGCGAGATCGAGACGGCAATCATGGAGGCCCGGCTCGTGCCGGTGTCCATGCTGTTCAATCGATACATGGGCGAGATCAGGAGACTGGCGCGCAAGCAGGGGAAGAAGATAGAACTGTTTTTCGAGGGTGAGGGTACGCAGATAGACCGCGCGCTTCTCGAAGAGATCTACGACCCCGTGCTCCACCTCATCCGTAACGCCGTAGACCACGGCATCGAGGGGGCGGCGGAGCGTGAGAGGCAGGGGAAGCCCGGGCAGGGGCGCATAACGTTGAGAGCCCGGCAGGAATCGAATCATGTAAGGATCGACATAGAGGACGACGGCGCCGGCTTCGACTTCGAGAAGATCGAGAAGATCGCCCGTTCCAAGGGCATTGAGGAGTTTTCCGAGGACGACCTTGTGAGCCTGCTGTTCGAGCCCGGTGTGAGCACGAGCAGTGAGGTAACCGAAATATCGGGAAGGGGCGTGGGCCTCGATGAGGTCAAGGTTCACATCGAGTCTTTGAGAGGGATTGTGAACGTCCAGAGCCGGCCGGGCAGGGGAACCTGCTTTTCGCTTATCGTGCCGCTCACCCTGACGGTTTCCAGGGGGGTCGTCTTTGAAGAAGGCGATATCACGGCGGTGTTGCCGCTCTCATATGTCGAGGAGATCATCCCGCTGAGGGGCAGGCTCAGGCGCGAGATCGAGGAGAGAGGCGCCACCCGTACCATAAGGCACGGCGAGGTCAAGGCTTTCGACCTGGTGGACCTCCTGGGTACGCACAGACACGGGGAGCCGAAGTCGCTCGTCATCATCGGTTTCGGCGAGGAGCGCCACGCCATGGCGGTCGGTCGCGTATGGGGAGAGACTGACATTGCCACGCGGCCGCTTCCCGAGAGTATGCACACCTCGCCCGTGATAGCGGGCGCCACCGAGCTGCATGACCGTCGCCCGGCCGTGATCGTTCAGCCCGAACCCCTGTTCCGGGCCGTGGGGCTGGGGCCCGGGTCCAGGAGGGTGCTCAGGGAAAACTACCCCATGGACGTCGGGCTCGCGGCAAGTGAGACCGAAGGTGCGTTCTGCAAACTGGGCCTGTTCGAGGCCCCCGGGGGCCTGACGGCGGTTCCCATAAGCCTGCTGAGCCAGGTCGTTCCCATGAGGCCGCTTGTTGACGTGCCCGCATTCGGGGATTCCTGGGCGGGCATATTCTTCGAGCGCGGGCTCTGCCACGGCCTCCTCAGAGTCGTAGGGAATGGAAACAGCGGCGGTGGGAACAGCGGTGGCCGGGGTAACGGTGACGCCGGGCACGGATTCAACAAGATCGCCATCCTCAGGTTCCCCGAGAGGTGCGGGGTGGGTGTCAGCGCCGTGATAGGCGAAATCGACGTCCCGGTGGAGAGGCTGAAGACCGTGCCCGAGGGTGACTCATGCGCGCCCGTGCGGCTGGCGGCCCGCTTCGATTTCGACGGCGAGAACGTCGACGTGCTCGACGTGAACCGCGCCTGCGACGAACCGTCGGATGCATAGCGTTTCGGGGGCCGGAAGCGCTAATGCCCGGCCCCGGAGTTGACGATACAGGTTAGGGAGTATCAGACCTTTGGGGGGATAGTGTGACTTCATCGAAGATACCGAAATACCTTTACCTCACGACGGGGGCGGTCACCGTAAGCGCTGCCGCGTCCATTGTCCTCGCACTGACCGCGCCCTTCCATCCGGCCTCCTACGTCGCCATCGCGGCCACCGCCGTTGCGCTGGCCTGGTGGATGAGGTACACCGCGAGCGTCGTCCTCCCGGTGTTGAGGCTGCGCGAGAGGCTTGACGGCGACCGTGCCGGCTCGAGGCCACCGGTCGATCTCCCGCCCGAATATGAAGAGATAGCCTGCGGGGTCGAGTCCTCCAGGCAGGCGCTGAGGGCGATGCTCCGGACCTGCTATTCGCTTGTTGCTGCGATCAACGATGCCGAATCGGTGTCGGTCAGGATAAGGCGGGAAGTCGTCAGGAAGATGGGCGAGCTCGAAGAGAGCGTCACGGGCTTGAGGGGCGCGCTTGTCACCTTAAGGCAGATCGGGCCGCAGGCGGGCGCGACAGGTGCGGAAGACCGCGGCGCCCCCGGTTCCGGGCAGAGCGGCAAGGTCTCCGAGCTCATCAACGACATCTCAACCTCGCTTGAAGACATGACGTCCACCCTGAGAGACATTCGCCATGACGCCAAGGAACTTCTCAGTTCCGCGGGCGAGACCTCCTACTCGGTGTCCCGGCTCGACTCGTTCCTCCAGGATATGGTCAGGAGCGGCAAGGAACTCGAATCCTCCACCGAGACAGCCAACCGCGTGGCCCTTGAGGGAATCAGGGTCATCGAGGAGATGGAGAAAGAAAACCGGGCCACCATCGCGAGCGTCAAGAAGGCCGCCAAGTCGGTCACCACGCTCGGCATGTGGTCCCAGGAAATCGGCAAGATCATACAGGTCATCAAGGACATCGCCGACGAAACCAATCTGCTCGCGCTCAATGTCGCCATCATCGCCTCGCAATCCGGCGAGCACGGCAAGGCCTTCGGCGTGGTCGCCGAGGAGATCCGCGGCCTGGCGGAGAGGACGAGTTCGTCGACCAAGGAAATCAGCGACCTCATCACCACCGTGCAGACCAGCGTGTCCAACGTCACCGAGGAGATGAAGGAGAGCGTCGAGAGGGTCGAGCGCGGAGAGGTCCTGGTCGGCAACGCCGGCAAGGTTATCGACAAGATATCCGACTCCTTCGAGTCCGCAAGGAGCGTCGCCCACGAGATAGCATCCAAGACCTCAGAGCACCGGATGGACAGTAATCATGTCGTCAGGTCCTTCCAGAACGTGGCCGAGATCGCCAGGAGACTGGATACTTCCAGGTCGGCCAGGAGCGCCGTCTCGGGCCGGGGTGCAACGGCGGCCCAGATGCTCAAGATGGTCACCGGCGTGCTGGCTCCGGCCGAGGGCGCGCGGGTCCCGGTCGCCAACTACGCGGCCGTGCAGGCCGCCG
>CAZSBE010000178.1:0-4353 GCA_964604955.1 uncultured bacterium | reverse complement strand
CCTCATAGAGGTCCTTTCCCATCCCCACCTGCTGGGAACCCTGTCCCGGGAATATCGCTGCGCGTTTATCCATACTGAGTCACCACCCGACCTACCATCTCATGAGAACGCTGCCCCAGGTAAGCCCCGCACCGAACGCGACGAGGTTTACGAGCATGCCGTCCTTGAGAACTCCCTGGCGCCTCGCGTCGTCCAGCGCCAGGGGAATGGAGGCCGCCGAAGTATTGGCGTATTCCTCCAGGTTGACGAACACCTTTTCCATGGGAACGTGAATCCTCCTCGCCGTCGCGTCTATGATTCTCAAGTTCGCCTGATGGGGAATGAGGAGGTCGAGGTCTTCGCCGTCATAGCCCGCCCCCTCGAGCGTCCTCATCGCGGCGTCGCCCATGGCCTTCACGGCATACTTGAAAAGCGTGTTACCCTGCATATGAACATGATGCATCTTGTTTCGAATGGTCTCTTCAGTCGCCGGCATGCGGGTACCGCCCGCCGGCTGCTTGAGAAGATCGCCCAGGCCTCCGTCGCTGCCTATATATGTATTGATTATGCCCTTCCCGTCCCCCACCCTTCCGACGACCGCGGCGCCCGCGCCGTCGCCGAAAAGGACGCATGTCGCCCGGTCCTCCCAGTCCAGTATTCTCGTCAGCGTCTCGGCGCCTATGACGAGACACCTCTCGTAGGCGCCGGACTCGATGAAGCCCTTGGCGACCGTGAGCCCGTAGAGAAATCCGCTGCAGGCCGCGGAGATGTCGAAGGCCGCAGCTTTACTGGTTCCCAGGTTCTTCTGGACCATGCATGCGGTTGAGGGAAAGAACATGTCGGGCGTGGCCGTTCCGACTATGACGATGTCTATGTCGTCAGGGCCGACTCCCGCGTCCTCCATGGCGCGGCGGCCGGCTTCCGACGCGGTGTCGGAGGTCGCCTTGTCGTCATCCGCGACGTGCCGCCTTACCATTCCGGTACGCTCGCGGATCCACTTATCGCTGGTATCGACGATCTTTTCCAGGTCGAAGTTGGTCAGAACTTTCTCCGGAGCATAAGAACCCAGCCCGACCATCCCGATTCCGCTGGGTTCCTTCCTATGCTTCTCGCTCATGTTCCTTCAGCCTTTCTGAAATGGCGGAATTGACATCATACTTGATGAACCTGCTGGTGGCAAGAATAGCGTTCTTTATGGCCACTGCAGAAGAGCTACCATGACATATCATGCAGGCGCCGTCAACCCCGAGCAGGGGGGCGCCGCCGTATTCGGCGTAATCGAAGGTCGCCCGGAGCTTCCTGAAGGCGGGCCTGAGGAGGCCCGCGCCCAACCTGGCGCGGACGTTCTTGGTGAGCTCCTCTTTCATGACCGCGTAGAACATGTCAACGACGCTCTCGGTGAACTTGAGGATGACGTTGCCGACGAAGCCGTCGCAGACCACGACATCGACGTCTCCCCTGAAGATATCCCTGCCCTCCACGTTGCCGATGAAATTGAGGCCCGCGCCCTCGAGCAGGCTGTAGGCCTGGGTGAGAATGTCCCCGCCTTTGGTCTTCTCCTCCCCGACGTTGAGAAGCCCGACCCTCGGCTCTTCTTTGCGCAGGGCCACCCGGGCATAGCAGGACCCCATCACCCCGAACTGGAGAAGGTGCCGGGGCTTGTTTTCAACGTTGGCGCCCACGTCCAGGATGATGCAGGGACCGCCCCTGGTGGGCGCGAAAGTGGCGATCGCCGGTCTGGACACCCCCTTGATGCGCCCGAGCCCGAAGATGGCGTTGGCGGCGACGGCACCGGTGTTGCCGGCGCTTATGAAGCCGTCCGCCGTGCCCTCCTTCTGCATCCGGAGGCCCACGGCGATTGAAGACTGCTTCTTCTTTCTGAGAGTGGCGGCGGGCTGCTCGTCCATCGCGACCACGTCGGGGGCGTCCACTATCTGCAGGCGGGAAGAGCACGCTCCGGCAGGTCCCAGCGCTGCACGCACGTCGGCCTCCCTGCCGACCAGCACCACCTCGAGGTCCTCGCCGCTATCCCTGAGTGCAGAAAGGGCACCGTCAACGACCACGGACGGTGCTTTGTCGCCTCCCATGCTGTCTACTGCAATCCTCAAGCTGCCCACCCCTTCCATGGACGGACAGGATCACAAGGACAGGGTCTACTCTGTATCCAGAACCTTGCGTCCCTTGTAGTAACCGCAGTGTGGACACGCACGGTGAGGCACCATCGGCTCGTCGCAGTGCGGGCATTTGGAGAGTCCGGGCTGCTCAAGCTTATAGTGCGTGCGCCGCTTCTTCTTTCTCGTCTTCGAGGTCTTCCGCTTTGGTACTGCCATCAATCTATCTCCTTGATTATCAATACATTACAACACTTACTTAAGCTTGTTCAGAGCCTCCCATCGGCTGTCGTGTTCATCCGGCCGGCACGAGCAACTCGTCTCGTTCAGGTCGGCGCCGCATCTGGGGCAGAGCCCCTTGCAGGCGGCGTCGCAGAGCGGTTTGAGGGGCAGGCGCACCACCAGCTCACCTCTCACCTCTCCCGATATGTCTATGTATCTGGCTCTCGCCGGGACCTCGATGACGCCGTCGCGACAGCCGTCGACGCCGTCCGGGGCCAACTTCCCGAAGACACACATTATATTAAGGGGGGCCTCGAGCGCGGTCTCATACCGCTTCAGGCACCGCGCGCATTCCAGGGCCACGTCCACTGCGACCCTTCCCCTGACCAGGACCTCGCCGCTCGATCTGACGATGTCGAGGGCCAGGCGGACCGGGGACTCGAATGACGCTATCCCGCTTTCTTCGGCGACCTCAAGCTCGCACGCGTCCTCGACCAGGTCAATATGCGACGGCCCGTCCGGAATGGAATCGAGCTCGATCCTGATCATCTGCCACCCCGATATGTTAATTTACGGCTCTCGCGGTGTCAAGCCCGTCACCTTGTCCTGAGGTACTCATGAATGGCGTTCGCGGCTTTCCTGCCCGCTCCCATCGCCAGAATGACCGTGGCCGCGCCGGTGACGATATCGCCGCCCGCGTAAACCCCTTCGATACTCGTGAGCCCCGTCTCCTCATCGGCCAGGATGTTACCCCACTTATTGGTCTCGAGTCCGGGAGTCGTCGACGGTACCAGCGGGTTGGGGCCCTGGCCTATGGCGATCACGACCACGTCGACATCTATCATGAACTCAGAACCCTCGATGGGCACGGGCCGCCTGCGGCCGCTGGCATCCGGTTCCCCGAGCTCCATCCTTATGCACTCTATCTGCTTCACCCACCCCTTCTCGTCCCCGATGATGCGGATGGGATTGTGCAGTTCCTTCAGTATCATCTCCTCCTCGAGCGCGTTCTCGATCTCTTCTTCCCTCGCCGGCATCTCGGCTCTGGACCTTCTGTAGACGCAGTAGACGTCGTCGGCTCCGAGTCTCATGGCGGTCCTCGCCGAGTCCATGGCAACGTTCCCGCCCCCGACTACGGCCACCTTCTTGCCGACCTTGATGGGCGTGTCGTATGCGGGAAAGCGGTAGGCCTTCATAAGGTTCGAGCGCGTGAGGAATTCGTTTGCCGAATATACTCCGTTGAGGTTTTCGCCGGGAATGTTCATGAAGTACGGGAGCCCGGCGCCCGTGGCGATGAAAATAGCGTCGTAGCCCTCCTCTTTCATCAGCTCGTCGATCGTCCGCGTGGCTCCGACCACGAAGTTCACCTCGACCGTTACACCCAGCTTCTCTATGAACTCCACCTCTCTTGCGACGATGCTCTTGGGGAGCCTGAACTCCGGAATGCCGTAGACCAGAACGCCGCCCGGCGCGTGCAGGGCCTCGAAAATGGTGACTTGATGGCCCAGCATAGCGAGATCTGCGGCGACAGTGAGGCCGGCGGGTCCCGAACCGACAATCCCGACCTTCCTGCCCGTAGCCGGGGCGATCCCGGGAAGGCTCATCTTGCCCTGCTTCGCCTCCCAATCGGCCGCGAAGCGCTCGAGCCTGCCGATGGCGAGAGGTTCCCACTTCTTCCCCAGGACGCAGTACTTCTCGCACTGGTCTTCCTGCGGGCAGACGCGGCCGCATATCGCCGGCAGCGCGTTCTTCCCCTTGAGTGTGAGGGCGGCTCTGTCGAAATCGCCCTCCGCGATGGCGGTCACAAATCCGGGGATGTTGATCCCCACCGGGCAGCCGCCCACGCAGAAGGGCTTCTTGCAGTTCAGGCACCGTTGCGCTTCGGCCACGGCCTGGTCGGCTGAGTAGCCCAGTGCCACCTCGTCGAAGTTCTTGCGCCTGAGTTTCGGATCCTGCCGCGGCATCTCTTCGCGGGGCTCCGAGCCTTTTCTCTTGGGCTTGTTCTCACTCACTTTCGGCTCCCTCGTCTATTCCACGGGTC
>CAZSBE010000177.1:0-4353 GCA_964604955.1 uncultured bacterium | reverse complement strand
GGACATCACAGTGGGGAAGAAGCCTGGTTTTGACCGACCAAGAACTTGTTCAATCTGCCAGAGATGGTGATGACGGTGCTTTCAAGGAGCTTGTCATGCGCTACGAGCCGGTAGTTGCCGCTACAGTGATCGGTATGCTGGGTAACTCGCCGGAAGCTGAAGACGCGGGCCAGGAGACGTTCATACGTTTCTATAAGAGCCTCAAGAACTTCCGCGGAGATTCCAGCGTCAAGACATACATAACGCGTATAGCCATAAATCAGGCCATAAATGAGATAAGGCAGAAGACGCGCAGGGGAAGGGTGTTCTCGAGTACGCCGGTTGATGAGATCGGCGACGTGCCGGACCAGCGCTCTGTCGAGAGCGGCGGGCCGGACGCCGAGCTGATTCAGCGGGCGGTTCAGAAGCTGGAAGACGACTTCCGCTCGGTGATCGTCTTAAGGCTGATTGATGGATACTCCACCGCCGAAACGGCGGAGATACTGAATATACCTGTGGGAACAGTGCTTTCGAGATTGTCGCGGGCCCAGAAGAAGCTGAGGGACATGTTGAAGCCCGTAGCGGGGGAACTATGATGGAAAAGCGGATGCTTGAATTGCTTTACAGGTCGCTTGACGGGGAGCTCTCCCCGGACGAGAGGAAAGACCTCGACGCCGCCCTGGCCGGGTCGCCCGGGCTCAGGCGGGAGAGGGAGGACCTCATAGCCATGCGCGGTGTGGTCACGGACGGCGCCGTCCGGTCCTTCGGGCCCTTTTTCGCCGAACGCGTGATGAGTACTATCCGTTCGGCGCGCGAGAAAGAGGCGGCCGGCGCGCGGTTCTTCGATTCGCTGCTATACGCGTTCCGGAGGGTGGCGCTCGCGGCTGCGGCCATAGCTGCATTCCTGCTTATCTACAACATCAACCAGGGCGGCAGCGTATCGGTGGCGGCGGCTTTCGGGGCGGAAAATACGGGAGGCATAGAGCAGGTCCTGAACGCTCCGGTCAATGAGACGCTGGAGGAACTCCTATGACGACCAAAACGAAGACCGCCATGATAATCGTGGCCACTCTGGTGATCGGGATTGTCATCGGAGCCCTGGGCAGCGGGTTCGTGGTACACAGGTTCGCGGGACGCCCGCGGGACATGAGGCACAGGGAGGTGTTTGTGGAGAGGATGGTGAAACTAATAGACCCCGCCCCGGACAAGGAAGATGAGATAAGGGGAATCCTCACCAGGCATGCCGAGCTGTTCAACGAGATTACAGATGACTTCCACAGAGAGACATCCGCACTCTTCGACTCGCTTCGCACCGAGCTGGATTCGGTTCTGACCGAAGAGCAGAGAGCAAGGCTCGAGGAGAGGCGCCAGAAGCTCGGGCCGTCCCGGCACGGTAAGCCCGGAGAACGCCGCCGTCCGCCGCCGGCTCCCGATGAGGGCGGTTAGCGGTGACGATTTCGGGAATAGGCAGGGCCTGTCATCTGTCTAACCTTACGAAAACAGAATAGTGAATCGAGAGACCGAGAGGAGGTGAGGTACAGTGAAGTCAAGATTTGGTGTGATTCTTGTGACCCTGCTGGCAGTTGCGGTGATTGCCGTCGCCATGGGTTATGCCGGTCCGGGTGAGGGCTGTGGTGGAGGACAGGGTAATGGACACGGGCGCGGCCACGCGGGCCCCTTGAGCCAGCTCACAGAGGAGCAGAAAGAGGCCATCCACGAGAGAATGGCGGAGATGCGGGAGGCTGGAGCCTCGCGTGAGGAGATCCATGCCGCAGTCAGGGAGATGATGGGAAGCTGGGGCATCGAACCGGCCGAGCGCCCCGGCAGGGAAGGTCGTGAAGGTGCCGGCGAGCGCAGGCATCACCCGCCGTTCCTGGACCAGCTGAGCAAGGAGCAGGCTGATGCTCTCCATGCCAGGGTAGGTGAGATGCGGGAGGCAGGTGCCTCGCGCGAGGAGATCCGCGCAGCCGTGCACGAGATGCTCACGGGTTGGGGTGTTGAGATTCCCGAGGGACGTGGCGAGCATCGGGGTCGCAAGGGCGAGATCTTCAAGCAGCTCGGCGAGGAGCAGAGAGCGGCAATCCACGACAGAGTCGGGGAGATGCGGGAAGCGGGTGCTGCCCGCGAGGAGATCCGCGCTGCTGTTCGCGTGATGCTCGAAGGCTTCGGAGTGGATTTGCCGGAAGGCGCGGAGGGCACAGCGGTGCTCGACGTGCTGGAAGGCGGCAACGTAGAATCCGCTACCTGGGGAGAGATCAAGGGCTCATTCAAGTAGCCCCTCTGCCGGGTGCGGCATCGCATCGGGACATGGGGCCCCATCCCCGATGCGCCGAGAACTCCGCCGGCTCCCGCTGGTGGAGTTGAGGTTTGGAAAGACAGGGCGCGAAGACAGATGAAGTGGCTGGAACGATATGCGGCGATAGCCGGATGCCTTGTAGTGGCACTGTCCGCGGCCGGATGCAACGACCTTGAACTCAAGAGCTCGTGGCGGGACCGGGATATAACCATAGACGGGGACGCCAGGGACTGGAGGGGCCTGACCACTTACGTGGAGAAGGGCAATATCGCGGTCGGCGTCGCCAATGACGGAGAGGATCTCTACCTGTGCCTGCACACGCCCACGCGCGAGGTGGCCGGACAGATTCTGATGCGCGGGCTGACGGTATGGTTCGACCCCGGGGGCGGCAGGAAGCTGGGGTTCCGTTGCCCGATTGGCGCCGAGGGGATGCCCCGTCCGGCGGGCGAGAAGATGGAACGCGAGGATATGGAGGACCGCATCCTTGATATGGTAGGGGCGGCCGCCGGCGAAGTCGAGGTCCTCGGGGCCGATGATAAGGTGTACGGCAGGTTCGCGACCGCCGACGTTCAGGGACTTCAGATCGCACTCGGTTATACCGACGGGCGCATCGTGTACGAGATCAAACTGCCGCTCGATAAGACGGAAGAGCGGCCCTATGCTCTCGGAGTCGACTGGGAGAAGAAAGTGAGTATCGGCTTCGTTACTCCCGAGGTCGATATGGAGGCCATGCGGGCTTCCATGGACGACGGTCCGCCCGACGGAGTCCGCGGCGGCGGCATGCGTGGTGGAGGTCCGGGTGGCGGCATGCCCGGCGGGAGGCCGGGGGGGATGCGCGGAGGCCTGATGCCGGAGGCCGTGGATCTGTGGTGCACGGTGGACCTTGCCCGCGCGGCCCGGGAAGAAGGGTCGCAGGAGTAGGCGCATCTTGCTCCGCGGAGTATTCCCGCAATCGCATATCAAGAGCCCGCCACCCTGCGGGCATCTCTCCTCAACGGGATTAACGTCCCTGGATTTCATGGCCGTCAGGCGGGCCGGCGATCTCCACTCTCGCACCCCGCAAATCGGACCCCACCGCCGGATATGATGGAATCCGGCACTTCTTTCTGTTATAATGAATGCAAGTATGGTGGATCAGAGTGCCTTGAATGGAGGGAAGGATGCGCCCAATTCTGAGCTTGTCGCTTTTGATGTTTGTTGGTGTTGTCTTGACGCTGTCCTCCGCGTTTGCCTTCAACCCGGTTGAGGAAGCGGCCATGTGGGAGATTCCCAGGCTCGGAGCCCCGTCTCAGCGCGTTTGGGAGGCGACCCGGGTCGCGCTCCCGGGCGTCCAGGTGCTTGGCGCGCCGTCGGCTCCAGTCGCCCTGGCCGTGTTCGCCGACCGCTACGGCGGCGACTGGTACTACCAGGTCAACAACTCCACGGGCACATTCCATCAGGTTTACGGCAGCGGGATCGACCTGGCGGGGCGCGCCGACTCAGAGCAGGCGGCGGAGGGACTTGCCAGGGAATTCGTCGGAAGTCACCGGGAGCTCTTCGGGGTCGGCAATGACGACCTCGCGGTATTGAGCAATGCCTCTGGACTGGGCAAGCGTTCCGTGATCTTCCAGCAGACACATAACGGCCTCAGGGTGTGGGGCGGGCGCGCGCACCTCGTCTTTACCGAGGAGGGACGCCTCTTCGCATTCGGCTCGGACGCACATCCGGGTATAGACATTTCAACGGTTCCGGCCCTTACTGAAAGCCAGGCGCTCGAAATCGCCAAGGGCGATATAGGCTTCGTGGAGGGGTTCGACCGCGTGGACTTTGCTGAACTCATGATTCTCCCGGTGGAGTCGGGAGAGGGCGGCATCGGTTACCGGCTCGCGTACCGCTTCGACCTCAGGGTGGACAATCCTTACGGAATCTGGGCCACCTGGGTGGATGCGAACACGGGCGGGATAATCTGGCGCGAAAACGACATCAGATTCGCCGACTACACAGGCCACGTTCAGGGCGACGTAGAATGGGACGGCTACTGCGACGGCTATACTTATGACGATGCCCTCAAGAACATGCGCATAGTGATCGGCGGGGTC
>CAZSBE010000176.1:0-4423 GCA_964604955.1 uncultured bacterium | reverse complement strand
GCAAGATCATAGTGCCGGTCGCCGTCGCCGGCATCATATCGGCCATGCTGCTCATATTCATCGCCGCCTTCAACGAGTTCCTCTTCGCCCTCATGCTCACGTCCGACCACGCAGCGCGCACCATACCCGTCGGGATAGCGCTATTCGAGGGGCTTCACGGCGAGGTGCCCTGGGGCTACATCATGGCGGCATCGGCCATAGCGACGCTGCCGCTTGTCGCGATGTCGCTCTACTTCCAGAAGTTCGTGATTCAGGACGTGACGCGCGGGGCGCTCAAGGGTTAGATTAGGGCGTGGGGCGCGGGGCCCCCGGGAGGTGACCCGCTCTGAAGTACTTCGGCTTCCTAATAGCGAGAGCGATAGCGCGCGTGATGCCGCTCCGGGTCTCGTATGTCTTCGCGGACCTGGCGGGCGAGATATGGTATCTGGCGAGCCCGCGCCTCCGGGCCACGCTGGCGCATAACCTCTCGCTCACGGAGGCGGGGAAGGCGGGCGGCGGCGGCACTGGCGGCACGAGGGCGCTCGCGAGGCGCATCTCGCGGAACTTCGGGCGCGTGGTGGCCGAGTTTCTGTATTCGCCCCGGGTGACTGCGGGCAATATCGGAGACCTGGTGGACCTTGAGAGCTTCGAGGCCGTGCGGCGTTACGCCGGGCCGCCGGGTGCGGTGTTCGCGACGGCGCATCTCGGGAGCTGGGAGTTCGCCGCGCTCGTCCTGGCGGCGATGGGCATCAAACTCACCGTAATCGTGTACGACGACCCCGACCCGCGCATCGCCCGGCTATTCAGGGAGAGGAGGGAGGCGAGGGGGATAAGCGTCATACCCGTCAAGGCGACCTCCCGGGAGCTTCTCACGGCGGTGAGGGAGGGTTCGCTCGGCGTGGTGGCCGATCGCGACTTCAGCGGCCGGGGCATGGAGGCGGAGTTCTTCGGCCGGCCCGCGAGGATGCCCTTTGCTTACGCCGGCCTCGCCCTGGCGCGCGGTATGCCGGTGGTCTTCGGCGCGTGCGTCAAGGAGGCCGACGGCAAGTACCATCTCAAGGTCGAGGAGCCCCTGACGGGCGATGCAGAGGACGCCGACGGCGCGCGGAGGATGGCGAGGGAGTGCGTCGGCAGGATAGAGAAATATGTAGAGAAGCACCCGGAACAGTGGTACCTTTTCGAGAAGATCGGCGGTGAACCAACGAAAGATGAGTGATCGAGTGCCTGCCTTTACCGACCAGGTCTATGAGTCGGTCTTCGTCGTCGTGCCAGCCTACAGGGCGGCGCTTCATATCGGCGACGTCGTGAGGGACATACACAAGGTGAGCGAGCGCATGCGCGTCGTGGTGGTCGACGACGGTTCGGACGACGATACCGCCGAGAGGGCCCGGCAGGCCGGCGCCGCGGTCATCACGCATGAGGTTAACAGGGGGAAATGGGCGGCGCTCGAGACGGGGTTCGCGGAGTTTCTGAAGACCGGCTGCAGGGCGGTCGTCACGCTGGATGCCGACGGGCAGCACGCGCCCGCCGAGATACCCAATCTGGTAGAGGTGTGGCTCGCCGAAGACGCCGACATCGTCGTCGGCTCCAGGCGCCGGGAAGTGGGCAACATGCCCTTCATAAGAATACTCACGAACTCGATAAGTTCGGGGCTGGTGTCGCTCGTTGCCGGCGCGACCATCAAGGACTCGCAGTCGGGCTACAGGCTGCACTCCCGGCGCGTGATCGAGAACGTGGAGGTCAAGACGGGTGGGTACGAGGCCGAAAGCGAGATACTCGTCAAGGCCGTGCGCATGGGATATAAGGTTGCGTCAGCGCCCATATCTACTATATATGGAGAAGAGACAAGTCACATACACCCGCTCAAGGTGCCCGCTCGGTTCCTGGGCACAATAGGCAAGATGATTGCGTGGAGGTTGGAACGCGGTGGCAAGAAAGAACAGGGATGAGATCTACATACTCGTGACCAATGACGACGGCGTAAGGGCCGAAGGCATACGGAACCTCCGCGCGGCGGCAGAGGAGATGGGGAAGGTCATAGTGGTGGCGCCCGAGCAGCAGCAGAGCGCGTCGAGCCACGCGCTCACGCTTTCGGACCCCTTGAGAATCAACTGGATCGACGACTCCACGATCGCCGTCGACGGCACGCCCACCGACTGCGTGCTCGTCGCCATGCGGGGGCTTCTGGAGCGCAAGCCCGACCTGTTGGTCTCCGGGATCAATCACGGGCCCAACCTGGGCGACGACGTCACCTACTCGGGTACCGTGGCGGCGGCCTTCGAGGGGACGCTTCTCGGCATACCGTCGATAGCCTTCTCGGTATCGTCATGGCATGACTGCCAGTTCGACGCGGCGCGGGAGTTTGCGAAAGTGATAATCGCGAGGGTGCTCAGGGAGGGGCTCTCGCCCAACACGCTCCTCAACGTGAACGTGCCCTCATGCGCGCGGAGCGGGGTGTCGGAAGTCAGGGTGACCAAGCTCGGCAAGCGCGTCTACCGCGACGTCATCGTCAAGAAGAAGGACCCGAGGGGGAGGGACTACTACTGGATAGGAGGGGGCGACCCCGTGTGGGAGCCCGAAGGCGGCACGGACTTCGAGGCCGTGGAGCACAACGCCATCTCGGTGACGCCCCTTCACCTGGACCTTACCGACTACACGCAGCTCGACGTGGTGAAGAAGTGGAATCTATCGTTCTAGTATCGCTTGCGGGCGCGGCCGAGCGGCTCGCCGCGTTCCCGAAGGGGGCGGCCGTCTTCATAACGGCGATGCTTCCCATACTCGAGCTCAGGGGAGCCATACCCCTGGGGCTCATCCACTACCACATGGGGGTGGTGGAGACATATCTCATAGCCGTGGCCGGGAATTTCATCGTTGTGCCCCCGCTGCTTTATCTTCTGGAACCCGTATCTAATGTCTTGAGAAGAAACCGCGTATTTGATAGATTCTTCACATGGCTTTTCGCCAGGACCCGGCGGCGGGGCAAACTCGTCGAAAGGTATGAGGCGATCGGCCTGACGCTCTTTGTAGCGATACCGCTGCCCGTCACTGGGGCATGGACAGGAGCGGTCGCAGCGCATATATTCGGGGTACGGCGAAGATACGCCGTGATTTGCATACTCGTCGGTATTATGATAGCCGGAGTGGTCGTCACTCTCGCCTCTAAGGGCGTGATCGGGCTCCGGAGCCTCATCGTCATAGACTGATATGGTCGGAGCGTAGCGCAGCCTGGTAGCGCACCTCGTTCGGGACGAGGGGGTCGGAGGTTCAAATCCTCTCGCTCCGACCATTTTTAAGCTGGGTTCATAAGCTGGGGTCAGGTCTTGAAATGCACAATCGGTTTGCGTGAGACCGGACCCCGCTGCTGCGGGAGGCCCGGTGGGAAAGCCTGAAGGCATGTTCATCGGAGTGATCGGCGGTACACAGGCCGGCGAGGAAATCTACGGTCTGGCCAAAGAGGTGGGGCGCGAGATCGCCCGCCATGGGCACGTGCTCATCTGCGGCGGCCTCTCGGGCGTCATGGAAGCCGCCGCCAGGGGAGCCAGGGAAGAGGGCGGCTTCACGATAGGCATTCTCCCGACGGGCAAGCGCAGCGACGCCAACCGCTACATCGACGTCGCCATCGCGACCGACATGGGGCAGGCCCGGAACGCCATTATCGCCAATACATCCGATGTGCTGATAGCGGTGGGCGGGAGCTACGGCACGCTCTCCGAGATCTCTTTCGGTCTCAAGCTGGGCAAGAGGATAGTGAGTCTCAAGTCGTGGGACTTCGACCCCAGCATAGTGGTGGTCTCGGACCCGGCCGAGGCGGTGAGGGAAGCCACCTGCGAGTAAACGGACCATGGGTGAAAGAGCCAGAGTCCACGCGAGGGTGCAAGGGGTCGTGCAGGGAGTCGGCTTCAGGCACTTTACGAGGCAACTGGCGGAATCATATGGAATAGAAGGATATGTGAGGAATGTCCCGGACGGCACGGTTGAGATCATTGCCGAAGGCGACACTCAGGTCTTGAAGGCATTCCTCGATGAGGTTAGAATAGGGCCTCGCTTCGGGTCGGTGAGCCGGATCGATGCCGAGTGGTCCGAGGCCAAGGGGGATCTGTCAGGGTTCACCTACGCGTTCTGACGGGAGCGCGGGCGGTGATTGCGCCGGGGGGATTGTGCATTTCAAGACCTGACCCCATTGTGCAATTTGAGACCTGACCCCATTCAAGGAGGTGTATATTGGCGGGGGATTTGAAGGACCTGATTCGCAACATACCGGACTTCCCCGTGGAGGGGATTCTGTTTAGAGATATCACCACGCTTCTCAAGGACGGCAAGGGCTGGAGGAAGGCGGTCGACGCGATTTACGAGAGGTACAAGGACGCGAAGATCGACAAGGTGGTGAGCATGGAGGCCAGGGGGTTTCTCCTGGGCGGAGTGCTGGCCTACAAGCTGGGCTGCG
>CAZSBE010000175.1:0-4424 GCA_964604955.1 uncultured bacterium | reverse complement strand
CTTTGATTTGCCTGATGCTGCTCTCGGGAGACTCCTTGCCGGCGATGACCCCGCCGCCCTCTATGGGATAGTTGATGACGACGGCGTATATGGTCAAGGCGTTATAGGCGTTGATCCAGAACGCCATTCTGGTCTCCCTGCTCCACGTCTCATAATGAACCGCGCTGCTGTCAGAGAGCGTCTTGAGATAGGCGTCCAGCGCGGACCTGTCCTTCCGGATTGCGCTGTAATCGACGAGTCCGCCGCTCGTGTATTTCTTGAGAAGAGCATCGTAGGGGGAGTGGTCGACCTCTCCCGCGCCCGTCGCAGCTGCCGCGGCTACCGACAGGACGGCGAGGCAGAGGGTCAAGACGTGAAACGTCCGGTACGTCGATTGTCTCATGGATATAGTCCTTTCAGCAGAAGCGCTTCAGGAACCCGGGCGGGAATCCGAAGGAATAGGCCGGCCTCTCGTTCAGCTCGGCCTCCTCGAGGATCTGAATCTCCCTGTAACCGCCCGCCTCCCCGAACACATCCCTGTGGATGAATATACCCATATCGCCGAAGAAATTCCGCCTGTATTTGTTCTTAAGATGAGGCGGGCCCTTGCCCTAGAACAGCGACCTGTAGTACGGAGGTTTGGTCCTGGCCCCTTCAAGCAGGGCGAGCTTGGAGTGTTCGGCGTGAACGTAGGGCTCCGTACCCCAGATCCGGATGAAGCGGTCCCGGCCGTCCGTCCCGCTGGTCACTATTCTCGGGCCCATTGTCACGCACGATTCGGTTCGCAACCGATGCCCGGGGAGGAGCCAGTACCGGGGTGAAGCCGCGCCGGGGTCTGCTATGACCAGCGTGCCGCCCCCGTTCGCTTTCTCCCTCGAGAGCCCGAGGATTATGCGCCCGTCGAAATAGGCACGCAGTGAGCTTATCCGGCAATCGACCGGAAGCCGAAACACCTCGCATTCACCGCTCTCGGCCTCCAGTAGTCTTATCTCTATTCCCCGCGCTCCAGCAGCGCAACTTGACAGACCCGCATTCAGGGCGGTCACTATGCGGCCGTCGGGGTAGGACGCGAGACCGGACACCGGACATTCCTGACCCTCCACCGCGACGCAGGCACGCCGGGAGAAATCCACCGCGCAAATGGACCCGTCGTCCCCGGCGGACGAGATGCGTCCGTAGCGGTCCCTTGCGAGCAGCGAGACACTGCTCGAGTGCGCCGGCGCGACCAGGACCTCTCCCAGGGCCGCATCCCAGAGCCGTACGGTCCCATCCCTGTGGCCCGTGACCAGCCGCCGGTTGCCGCCGGAGGCTATGGCCGTCACCGGAGAGTCCGCCGCGGCCAGAGTAACCACGGACTTCTGTTTGAGCGATGTGACAACGACCTTGCCTTCCTCATCAAAAGACGCGAGGTCGCTTCCGACCACGGCAAGGCCCAGAGCGGGGCCGTCGTGCGCCTTCGCGAAGTAGACACGGTCGTCGAATCCCACCATTACGCCCACCTCCCCTTCCCGCCCCCGGAAAGCCAGCCGCCCCTGCGTGTAGAACTCGACACCGGCGACATCGATCGTCCCGGACCGCACCACCTCCAGCAGGTTGGGATCCCGCCTGAGATCGGCATTGAGTTCCCTCGTGAGACTGACCTCGGATACCTTAACTTCCGCGTGCTGCTGTGGGGGATATTGAATCGCGTCGAAGTCAAGGGCAGTCTGAATTGAACGAAGGCGGTCTCTTGTCACCGACAGGTCCGCGGATGGACCCGAGAACCGGCCCAGGTGAACCTGGTCCGCCCAGTTCGGGATCCTCTTCCTGCTGAAAACCTCCAGCGTTTCGGTTCGATTCAGCCTTGAGGGTATTGAATTGTCCAGGTCATAGACGACGACTGTCCCCTCGCGGTAGAACCCCGTACTCTCGATTGACGGCTCCTCGACCAGCGGCATATGCGACTCGACGCCCTGAAGAGTGCCCTCACGGTCTTCGAGATTCCGCCGCCTGGTGGACGCGCCGGCCCTGAATCTCACGATCAGGTCGAGATAGCCGTGGTCGTAAAACGTCTTTATCACCTGATGGAAGTAGGCGCGATCGCGCCACCCATCGAGAATGATGAGCTTCTTCCCGGCGTGCTTCGCCATGAAGCGGTTGAAGAATGTTTCAGGATCGCCCCCGGACTCGACGACGTCATGGCTGTCATAGTACTCGGGGTCCACGTGATCCCTCAGCCACTTGATGCCCAGCATGCGGTCGAATGTCCTGTTCTCTCGCCTGTCCCGCATCAGATATAGAATCTCGCCGGATGTGACGCCGCAGAAGCCCCCGGCGATGGTCTCACAGAAGTAGGTTTTGCCGGTACCCGAGTCGCCGGTTACGGCCATGACAACGGGCTTCTTGACGGAGACCAGGTGCAGAAGGGTCTCGGACAGTTCATAGAGCCCGGTACTGCTGGGCTTCAGGGAGAGAATCGGCGACGTTTCGAAGTCCCTGCCGTACATCATGTCCAGCGCATCCCGGTATCCAAACTCAGTCAGCGCCCCCGCTGCCTCCTCGAACACCTCGATGTGTTCGCTTCCGAGCAGGCCGCTCAGCATTCTGAGAACAGCGGGGCCGACGCGGCCCTCCCGCTCCCATTGCATCCTGCCTATGCTTCCCGCTGCGAAGGCGGTGTAGGCCAGGACCCACTTATCCCGCAGTTGCGTGGCCCGGGCCAGGTCCGCCAGCAGCCCGTTGGGGGCGTCCGGCCGGCTGCCGAGAGCCCAAACCGCCTCACGCTTCTCCGGGTCCAGGGACTGGTCAAAGGCGCGCCGCGTCCCACCCGGGCTCACCCGGACGGCGCGCGGCCCTTTGAGTACGCTCCTGATCGCGGCCAGCACATCCGGGCCGCCCAGCCGGCCAAGCGCGAAGACTATATTCGCGCGGAGAAGCCCGTATTCAAGGGGTACTCTGCCGAGGGCCTCGACGAGCGCACTCGAGGCGCGCCTGTCCTTCATCCTCCCGAGAAGTGATACTGCTTCGTATGGGACGCCGCTGGCAAGGTCTATGCCGGGGTTGGAGATGAGCTCGATCGAGGGCCGGATGAGAGCCTCGGGGATGCCGCTTCTCATCGCCGCGGCTGCGTTGATATGTTCTCTCACCAGATCTGCCGCAGCCGCGCGTTTATCCGGCTCGCTCATCCTTTCGATCAGGACGGAGAGGGTATCGCCCAACCATTCCTCGCGGGCGATGATCCTGGAGATCAAAGTGAACAGGCCCCTGTCATCCGAACTCAGGCGGGCCATGACTCCACTGAGGTACTCCCCGGCCTCCGCGCCCAGCCTTGACCCGAGGCTGCCGGTCAGGCTCTCGCTGTGCTGTCTGAACCGGTCACGCAACGCCCTGCCCCGGTAGTCCCAGTCGGCAACGTGAGCGGTCGCGTTGATATCGCTGGCCTTCAGTTCGATAAGCGAGGACAGGGCCGACGCCGCGGCAACCAGGCCGGCGTCAGCCTGCCCGCGATCCGGACCGTCCGAGAAGGCGGAAACCGTCTGGTCCCAGACGGAGGCGTCGCTGTTGAAGGGAGCGAACAGGTGGATGCACCGGGCCTTGAGGACGGATGGATCCCGGGTCTCCCAGAGCCTGTACCATAGCTCGTTCGAGGCACGCTGCCACATCGAGCGGAGAGGGGCGCGCCAGAAGCCGCCAGGGTCGAGGTATACCAGACCGTCAGGATTGAAATCCCTGAGTGCCTTCCCGACCATGGTCTGGAGCGCATCCAGTGAGGGCGCGCCCCCGGCTTTTCGCCGGCTCATCTTGCGCCTGCCTAGTGCGTGAGTCTCTTGAGGTCCTCTTCCAGATGGGTGGGCGAGAGCATGACGACCCATCCCTCACCGTAAGGGTCATCCATGAGATACGAGATGCTCTCGCGTACCCGTCTGTTCACTGCTTTCACCCTGCCGCTTACGGGAGTCCATACCCTGTGGGTACCCGCTGCTGAGTCCATGAGCCTGACGCAGACCTCGCCCTGATATCTCATATCGCCGACCCCGGGCATCTCGACAGAGACGGGGTCCCTGATCGCCTTCAGGAAGGCGTCGTGAACTCCGACCCGAACCGCTCCGTCGTCTTCCACCCTGGCCCACGAGTTGTCTGAAATGCTGTAAATGTCCCCCCGGGCCGCCAGGTGGCCGGGTTTGCCGGCCCCGTTGCCATCGCCCGTCTGCCTGGCTGCAAGTGCGCGCTTGATGGGGTTCCTGATTTCACTCGGCGTGAATGGTTTCGGTATGTAGTCGAATGCTCCCAGCTTTATGGACATGACGGCCGTCTTCACCGACGGATACCCGGTTATCATGACCACCTTCGTCGCCGAACCCTGCTCGCTGAGGGTCTTCAGAAGGTCCATCCCGCTGAGGCCCGGCATCATAAGGTCGGTGACTATGACGTCGTATTCGGATCGGGCCTGCATATCGAGAGCCTCT
>CAZSBE010000174.1:0-4502 GCA_964604955.1 uncultured bacterium | reverse complement strand
ATGCGGCGATGACATGCTTCATGTCCTCCGACTCCGACCGGAGGTCGATGATCTCGTCCACGATCTCGGCCAGTATGGCCTCCCTGGCCCCCTCCCTGAACATGGCAGGAACCGACTCCACCACGTACGTCCGGTCTCCGAACTTGCGTATGTCGAATCCCACCCGCTTGATGTCCTCTATGTGCTCGTCGATCACCTCTTCCTCTTCCGGCGATACCTCAATGGTCTCGGGGAAGAGCAGTTTCTGAGCCGTGGGGTCCTTGCCCTCGAGCCGCGCCTTGACTTCCTCGTAGAGCACGCGCTCGTGGGCCGCGTGCTGGTCGATGAGATAGAACTCGTCAGCCGACTGCGCCAGCACGTAGGAGTTCTTAAGCTGCACAATGGCGCTGACGTCCGCCGTGGGCTCCTCCTCCACCCTGGGCCTGTAGGCCGGCCTGGCCTCGGAGACGAGTATGCCCTCATTGCTCTTTAAGTTGATGGGCTCCCGCGGCGCCGGCCTCCGCGCCGCCCCCTTCCTCTCTGAAGGCGGCCGCGTAATTATGGGCGGTATCATGCGCCTCGTGGTGAGAGCGCTCTCGACGGCGCGATAGACGAACTGCCTCACCTCCCGCCCCCTGCGGAACTTGACCTCCTTCTTCGAAGGATGCACGTTGAAGTCCACCTCGCGCGGGCTTATCTCTATGAGGACGATGCCCGTGGGATACCGGCTCCTTTTAAGGAGCGTGCCGTAGGCATCGCGCACGGCGCTGAAGAGCAGGGGGCTTTCCACGGGGCGGCGGTTTATGAATATGGACGTCTGGCCGCGCGTCGCCCGCGCCTCTTCCGGGCGCGACAGGAAGCCGCAGAGTTGTATGTACTCGTCGGCGAAGTCCACGGGTATCGAGTCTTCGCCGAAGTTCTTGCCCAGTATGCCCCCCATGCGCTGCTCGACACTGTCCGCGGCGGGCAGGCTCAGCACCACCTTGCGGTCGCGGATGAGCTTCATGGATATCCAGTGATGGCTCATGGCATGCGTGGCGAAGGTGCGCGTTATGTGACGGACCTCGGTGGCGCGTGTCTTTAAGAACTTGGCCCGCGCCGGTGCGTTGAAAAAGAGGTTCGCTACGCTTATGGTCGTCCCGGGCTCGCGCGAGGCCTTGGTTACCTCGTCGATCTTGCCGCCCCTTACGACGACGCGCGTCGCGAAATCGTCCTCGGCCCTGCGGGTGACGAGGTCGATCTCCGAGACGCCCGCGATGGCCGGGAGGGCCTCCCCGCGAAACCCCATGGTGTTGATGTTGTCCAGGTCGTCGGTTGTTGCCACCTTGCTCGTGGCGTAGCGCTCGAAGGCGAGAACGGCGTCCTCTTCGCTCATCCCCGAGCCGTCGTCTATGACCCGCATCAGTTGGCGCCCGTCGCCCTTAATCTCGACGCCGATGTGATTGGCGCCCGCGTCGATGGCGTTCTCGATGAGCTCCTTCACCACCGAATACGGCCGGTCGACGACCTCACCCGCGGCGATGAGGTTTATCATCTTGTTCGGGAGCACCTTGACCTTACTCATGCCTGTTCTCTGTCTTCCTCCGCGACGCCGTCCCCGCCACCGGACGCCATCTTCCTCAAAGCCAAGAGCTCCTCGAAGGCCTCCAGGGGGGTCATGTTGTCGAGATCGAGCCCCGTGAGGCGCTTCATGAGCTCCGTCTCGGCGTCCCACAGCCCGAGCTGCACTTCGCCGGCGACCGGCGAGTGCTCGCCGCGCGCGATGCGCGGTATCTCGCCCACCGAGTATTCGTCCTCTTCGATATTGGCAAGAACCTCGCGCGCGCGCTCTATTACAATCTGCGGCAGCCCCGCGAGTTTGGCAACCTGAATTCCGTAGCTCCTGTCGGTGCCGCCTTCGACGATCTTGCGCAGGAAGATTATCCTGTCGCCGTACTCCCTGACCTGTATGTTGAAGTTCCTCACGCGCGGCAGAATGGCGGCGAGGTCGGTGAGCTGATGATAGTGCGTGGCGAAGAGCGTGAGCGGCCGAACGCGCTCGTTGTCGTGAAGGTACTCGACGACCGCCCAGGCTATGCTGAGGCCGTCGAACGTGCTCGTCCCCCTTCCCACCTCGTCCAGCAGCACCAGGCTCCGCTCGGTGGAGTTATTGAGGATATTGGCGGTCTCCACCATCTCCACCAGGAAAGTGCTCTGGCCGCGCGCCACGCGGTCGCTCGCGCCGATGCGCGTGAAGATCTTGTCGACGATACCGACGATCGCGCTCTCAGCCGGCACGAACGAACCCACCTGCGCCATGAGGACGATGAGGGCCACCTGCCTCAGGTAAGTCGACTTCCCCGCCATGTTGGGCCCGGTGATGACAAGCAGCTGGTTCTCGTCATCGAACAGGACGTCGTTGGGCACGAACGGCTCCTCACCCAGGAAGCGCTCCACCACGGGATGCCGGCCGCCGGTGATCTTGAGGTAGCGCTCGTCCCTGACTTCGGGCCGGACGTAGTTGTATTCGGCGGCGACTTCTGCGAACGCGGCGAGCACGTCGAGTTCCGCGATCATGCGGGCAGCCGCCTGAACTTCCGAAGTGGCCCGGGCGACTTCCGACCTCACCTCTTTGAAAAGCTCCTCCTCTATGCGCAGGGCCGTCTCGTCGGCCTTGAGGATTTCAGCCTCCTTCTCCTTCAGGTCCTCTGTGATGAAACGTTCCGCGTTTACGAGCGTTTGCTTTCTTATGTAATCGGGCGGTACCTTGCCCAGATTGGCCTTGCTCACCTCTATGTAATATCCGAAGACCCTGTTATAGCCGATGCGGAGCTTGTCGATGCCCGTCCTACCGCGCTCCCCGGCCTGGATGCCCAGGATGTGCTTCCTGGCGTTCGATGTGAGGTCGTGCAGTTCGTCGAGCCGCTCATCGTAGCCGGAGCGTATGACCTCGCCCTGCTTGAAGACGACGGGAGCTTCGTCCTCGATGGCGCGCCCGATGGTCTCGCGCACCCCGCCGAGGTCCGGGATACGGCCCCGCGCTCCCGAAAGCAGCACAGATACCGAACCGGCGAGCAGCTCTTGAATCTCGGGCAATATGCCCAGCGAATCTCTTATGGCCACCAGGTCGCGCGGGCCCGCCTTCTCGGTGCACACGCGCGCGATGAGGCGCTCTAGGTCGCTTATGCGGCGGAACCGCTCCCTGAGGTCGCGCCGGCGCACCTCGTCGGCGATGAGCTCGTCCACGGCCTCCAGGCGCGCGCCCACGGCCTCCGTGTCCACAAGCGGGATGCGGAGCCACTTGCGAAGCGTCCTCCCTCCCATGGCCGTGAGCGTCCGGTCGAGAACGCTCACGAGGGAGGCGTCCCTGTCTTCGGCGCGAAGCGGCTTCAGGACTTCGAGATTGGCGATAGAGTTCTCGTCGATCTCCATGTACACGGTCTTCCTGTGAACGGACATCTGCCCGATATGGGGGAGCAGCCGCTTCTGCGTCTGCCTCAGATACGTGATCACGGCGCCCGCCGCGCCCACGGCGAGCGGCATGTCCGCGACGCCGAAGCCCTCGAGCGATGAAACGGCGAAGTGGTCGGTGAGGGTTTCTGCGGCCGACTCCGCGAGGAAGAGCCAGTCGTCCATGCCGGTCACTGACGCGCCTGATAGCCTCTCCCTGACGCGCGCGATGGACTCATCATTCTCCATGCCGCGGGGGATGAGGATCTCGCTCGGCGTGAAGCGCATGAGCTCGTCCAGGAGGCCGGCCTCGTCCACCTCGCTTACCGTAAACTCGCCAGTCGACAGGTCGGCCCGCGCTATACCCCACTTCCCGTCGCCTCCGGCGACAGCGGCGAGGTAGTTATTCTCCTTCTCATCGAGCAGGAGCGCCGAGGTTATGGTGCCGGGCGTGATCACCTCGACCACTCCGCGCCGCACCAGCCCCTTGGCCTGCCGGGGGTCCTCGGTCTGCTCGCAGATCGCGACCTTGAGGCCCGCGCGAACGAGCCTCGCTATATAGGTCTCGGCGGCGTGATGCGGGATGCCCGCCAGCGGTATGTCCTTGCCGCCTTCCTTGCCCCGCGAAGTCAGCGCTATCCCCAGGACCCGCGAGGCCGTTCTGGCGTCATCCAGGAAGGTCTCGTAGAAGTCGCCCATCCTGAAGAGCAGTATGGCGTCGGGGTAGTCCTTCTTGATGCTCAGATACTGCGACATCATGGGAGTTGTGCGTGGTTTCTTCTTCATAGGCTAAAGAGGGTGCGACAGTACGCCCGTTCGGACGCTCGTATCTATACGAAAGTTTCCCAGTGCTTACACCTGGGGCAGCGCCACAGGGCTTCGTTTACCTTGTTGCCGCAGTTCTCGCAGGTGTATGTCTCATCGTCGGTCGGGAACCCGTTAAACGCCTCGACCATGGTCTTGAGCGAGAGTTCGGTCTCGCCCTTCTCGTAATGGAGCCTCGCCAGGGCCTGTTTGACGCTTCTCGAATCGGGCTCGAACTCCAGCGCGGTCTTCGAGAGGCTTATGGCGTCATCGAGGTTGCCTTTTCTTCG
>CAZSBE010000173.1:0-4650 GCA_964604955.1 uncultured bacterium | reverse complement strand
CTCGACGGCGCTCTCCCTGTCCTCGCCTGACACCAGGAAAGTGAGATTCTCCCGGCCGCCGGCGGCAGCGGAGGTGTAAACGAATCTCAGGTTTATGTCGTTGCCTTCGAGGGCCTCCAGAACCCTCGCCGCCAGACCCTCTGAGGTCTCGACGCTCCTGAAACTTACCAGCACGGCATCGAGATCATGCGCGATGCCGCGAATGTCAGCGGTTTCCACTTCTTCACTCGAAGTCACTATGGTCCCCATCTCCTTTGTGAAAGAGGAACGGACGTGCACCCGGACGCCGTAACGCCTGGCTACCTCCACGCTCCTCGTGTGCAGAACCTGGGCCCCGCAGAAAGACATCTCGAGCATCTCGTCATATGAGATCTCCCCGATCTTGCTCGCCCAGGGCACTATCCTGGGGTCGGCGGTGAACACGCCGTCCACGTCAGTGTAGATTTCGCAGGCGGCGGCGTCGAAGGCGGCGGCCAGCGCCACGCATGTCGTGTCCGAGCCGCCGCGGCCGAGCGTCGTCACCTCCTTGGCCGGGCTCACGCCCTGGAAGCCCGCCACTATTACCACCCGGTCCTTCTCGAGTTCGTCCCTGACCCTGAAAGCGCGGACATCCATTATCTTCGCGCGCGTGTGGCTGGTGTCGGTCACGATGCCGCTCTGGGAGCCCGTGAAAGAGATCGAGGCGTGCCCGAGCTCGTTGATGGCCATGGAGAGCAGGGCCATGGATATCCTCTCGCCGGCCGTGAGCAGCATGTCGACTTCGCGCTTCGGGGGGTTGGAGCTTATGGTCCTGGCCAGGCGGAAGAGCTCGTCGGTGGTGTCGCCCATGGCGGATACCACGACTATTACGTCCTTGCCGGCGTCGCGCTCGTCGGCGACCCTCATGGCCACTTCCCGGATGCGCTCCGGCGTCGCCAGCGAGGTTCCCCCGAATTTCATTACCGTGATGGGTTTGCTCTTTTTGCTTGCCACGGGCCCTATCCTCGCTTTACTTAATTACATGTGCTATGTTAAGATGCGTAGTCGCCGGTACGCAAGCGGTAACTCTAATGAGTAGGACGCTCCTGGAGGAGGGTAGCATGCGCGATTTCGGGAAGGTATTTATGATCACGAGCCTGGTCGTGGCCATGGCCATGGTTGCGGGATGCGGCCGGGGAGTCAGGAGGGCTCCGGTAAACACCGTCGGTGAGGACCTCGACAACGAGCTCAAAATCTCTCAGCTCGAGGATATGGCGATAGAGTACCCTGATGATGAGAATGTCTATTTCGCGCTCGGCAACGTGTTCTATGAGGACGCCATGCCCATGGAAGCGCGGATGAATTACGAGAAGGCCCTGGAACTCAACCCCAAGTTCAACAAGGCGCGCATAAACCTGGCCATGCTCTATGCGGAAACGGCCGACCCCGATACGGCGCTCATCCTACTCGAAGAGGCCGTCCGGGTTGACCCGAAGGACCCCAAGGCCCACAACAATATCGGGATGATCTACTACAGCAAGGGCGATACCGACAGGGCGGTCAAGGCCTATGTCAGGGCCCTCGAAATAGACCCCGTCAATGCCGAAGCCCATTACAATCTGGGCCTGGCCTTTGCCGAGACTGGGTTGCTGGTCGAGGCCATGAGGGAATGGCGCGAGGTGCTGGACATCGAGCCGGAGGGCGAGCTGGCCGAACGAACCAGGGTGTCTCTGGAGAGGGTCGAGAAGATGCTTGCCAAGTGAGGCCTCATTTGGCTCAGGAAAACCGGGACGCCGCTAGAACCTTCCTTATACTTACTTCCGAGGGGGGGCTTGTGTCCGGGCTCGGCGACGCGGGCGCCCGCAGGGCCCACGCTTGCATAGACCGGATAGCCGCCATCAAGAGAGCCGCCGGGCTCGAAGTTCACGTATATGTCCCCGACAGTCCCGGGCGCTCGTCGGGCGAGTTTCCCCCGATCGAGGGCGACCTCACGCCGCGGGCCCTGGCAGAGGGCCTTTCAGCCATCGAGAAGCTCATCTGCCCCGGGCGTCATCTCGACTACGTCTTCATAGTGGGGGACGGCAAAGTCATCCCCTTCCACTATCTCGAAAACCCCGCAGCCGATTCGGACGGGGAGTTCCCAACCGACGTGCCGTACGCGGTCGCCGGCGGCTCCGACGTAGACGACTTCCTGCTTCCCGACAGGACGGTCGCGCGCGTGCCGCTCGCTGCAGGCCCCGGAGGGGGACTGGTGTCGTATCTCGAGGCCCTCGCCTCAAAGGAGTGGGCGGGCCCGGGGCATGACAGGACCTTCGGCCTTTCGGCGCTCGAGTGGAAGGAGGAGTCGGCCAGAGTATACGGCGTTATAGCCCCCGGGGGCCTCAGGACCTCTCCACCCGTCGATACGTCGGGCTTCGAGCCGGGCTGGCTCGAAAGCGAGGCGGTGGTTTACTTCAACGTGCACGGGTCCCGGGACGAGAAATACTGGTACGGGCAAGAGGGCCTTTCGTATCCCAGGGTTCTGAGCCCGGAGATCGTCGCCGCCGCGGCCCCGTCCGGCGCAATCGTGCTGAGCGAGGCCTGCTACGGCGGCTTCGTGGAGGGCAGGACGCCCGCGGATTCGGTCGCCATGGGATTTCTCGACAAGCGTGTCGCCGCCTTCGTCGGCTCGAGCGCCATAGCATACGGCTCCCCCGACAAGAACCTGACGGAGGCCGACCTCTTCGCCTTCCTCTTCTTCACGCGCCTTGCCGACGGCGAGACCGCGGGAAGGGCCTTCCGGGAGGCGAAAGTGGACTTCGCCGCCGAGATGCTCGAGAGGCAGGGCTATCTCGATGGTGACGACAGGAAGACTCTGCTCGAATTTAACCTTTTCGGTGACCCGACAGTTGGTATATATAAGGGTAGGGGACTCGAAGACAGGAGCCCGGATATGATCTCAAAAGAAGTGCTGGCTTCCATCATGGAATTCGCCCGGGAGCGATTCCCGGAAATGAAAGGCGTACAGCCGGATGTCTCCGAGCAGAAGGATGCTCCCGGCGGGACGGTGGCGAAGAAGGTCGGCGCGCTGAGACCGGCCTCCATCACCAAGGGCGGTCCCCGGCCCTCGGGAAGGGTTTTCATAGCTTCCTTCAGGCATACCGTTGCAGCGGAGGGAAGAGAAATCGAGCGGGTAGTCAGGATAACTTTTCATGAAGGCGGCCGTGTCATCAAGGTGGTGACGTCCAAGTAGGCGGCGCCCTAAACCGTTTGACACCCCGGGAGGATTCTGTTATCGTCTCTTGGCAAATCCCATTCGGCAGTAGTTTCCACGAAAGGAGAGCAGGACTGATGTTCGGCAGGTTAATAACCATTTCCCTTGTGATACTGGCATTATTCACCATGATTGGCTGCGGTGGACAGCAGACAGCCCAGGAGAGGCCGGCAACGCCGGCCCGGCCGAGCAGACCCGACATGAGCGAGGTGGACGAGCACTATTACATCGGGGCGGAGTATCTCAAGAACGACATGTACGTTGACGCCCAGAGAGAGTTCAAGACCGTAATCGAGATGGACCCCGAGTACGAGAAGGCCTACAGGAGCCTCGGCTGGATCTATCTCGAACAGGGCAGGCTGGACGAGTCGATCAGGGCCTACCAGAAGTCGGTGGAGCTGGCGCCCAATGACGCGTCGGCTTACGCCTCGCTGGCCTATGCCTACACGAGAATAGGCGAGTTCGATCTCGCTGTAGAGAACTACATGAGGGCGAATGAGATAGATGCGGGCAACCCCAACTACTATATCAACATGGGGTCGGCGTACGACAAGCAGGGGCTGCTCGCCGAGGCCATCGAGTCGTACCGGAAGGCCGTCGAGCTGGACCCTACCAACTCGCCGAACATCCTGACTCTCGGGAATCTCCTGTACGAAAACAAGCTCTTCGCCGACGCCATACCTCTTTACGAGAGAGCTCTTGCGATTACGCCGGATGACGTCGATATCCTCAAGTCACTGGGGTATGCGCAGGCCCAGGTCGGCAACATGACGGCCTCCGCGGACTATTACGAGATGGCCGTGGATTTGGAGCCCGAGAATTTCCAGCTGAGGATCTCGGCCGCCCAGGCCTACGACAAGATGAAGGACAGCGAGAAGGCCATATTCCATGCCGAGAAGGCGCTGGAGATGAGGCCGGACATGGCCGACCTCTACTCCTATCTGGGAGACCTTTACAACAGGAACAACAGATACAGCGACGCCATTTCCATGGCGAGGCGCGAGCTCGAGATCAGGCCCAATAGCGCCGCCGCCTACTGCGTGTGGGCCAAGGCCCTCGAGAGACAGGGGAACTACCAGGGCGCCATAGGCAAGTTCCAGCTGGCGGTGAACACGGGTGATCCGGCCTGGAAGTCATATGCCGAAAAAGAGATCGTCCGCCAGCAGAAGCTGATCGAGCGCGAGGAGCTCATCAAGGAGCAGCAGGAGCTCGAGTAGGAACGATGCCCGGGTGTGGGCGCCCTTAAGGAGTAGGTATCCGCGGAGGGATGGCCGAGTGGTCGAAGGCGGCGGTCTTGAAAACCGTTGACCGAAAGGTCCGTGGGTTCGAATCCTACTCCCTCCGCCAATTGAATATGTTAATGAGCTTGGAGAGGTGCGTGAGATGGCTGAAACGAGCCGCCTGCTAAGCGGTTGAGAGGACACAATCCTCTCCGAGGG
>CAZSBE010000172.1:0-4696 GCA_964604955.1 uncultured bacterium | reverse complement strand
CCCCCGGCGGCCGGGATCACCCAGATATCGTAGTTCCCGCTCCGGTCCGAGTTGAACGCAATCCGGCTGCCGTCTGGTGACCAGGCAGGGTGGCTGTCCCAAGCGGGATCGGTAGTGATCTGAGTCGGTGCAGCCCACAGCAGTGTGCTCTGCCAAGCCATGAGGGCAGCTACCATAAAGCTGAAAACTGCAATCTGCGATGCGAAGTGGCGCACACTGAACCTCCTTCGGAATAGCTCTAACCTCAGCGGACATAGGAAGGACATACCGTATATCTACCATTTGACTGTATCACACAGGGGCTCAGGATTCAAGTGAGATCACGATGCGGGTCAGGCCCTGAGACTGGTGTGCCATGGCGTTCACTTCTGGGACGCGGTATTAATCGGAGTGCTGGTACGCCCGCTGGGATTCGAACCCAGGGCCTTTGGCTCCGGAGGCCAACGCTCTATCCAGCTGAGCTACGGGCGCACCATGATATGAGATGACGCGAGATGGATCTCCACTAGAATCTACCCGCCCGAAAGCGCCGGTGTCAATGCCTTAGTGGGGGATCATCGACAGGAGGATGCCCGCGGCCACCGCCGAGCCTATCACCCCGGTCACATTGGGCCCCATGGCGTGCATGAGAAGGTGGTTATCAGGATCTTCCTTGACGCCTTCTCTTTCCGAGACCCGCGCAGCCATGGGAACTGCCGAGACCCCGGCCGAGCCTATCAGGGGATTGATGGTCCAGCCCGAGAGCCTGCACATCAGCTTGCCCAGGAGCACGCCCGTCGCCGTCCCGATGGAGAATGCGATGATGCCGAGCGCGAGGATGCCGAGCGTGCTCGGCGCGAGAAACCTCTCGCCGGTGAGCGTGGCCCCCACGGAAAGCCCGAGCCCGATGGTTGCGATGTTTATGAGCTCGTGCTGCGCGCTCCTGGCCAGCCGCTCCACGACGCCCGCCTCGCGGAGGAGGTTTCCGAACATGAGCATGCCGATAAGGGGCACGGCCGAAGGTATGATGAGCGCGCACAGTATCGTCACCACGAACGGGAACATGATGCGCTCGCGCCTGGAGACTACGCGCATCTCCCGCATCCTGACCCTGCGTTCCCTCCTGGAAGTCAGCGCCCTCATGATGGGCGGCTGGATGACGGGAACGAGGGCCATGTAGGAATAAGCCGCGATTGCAATCGGACCCAGCAGATGCGGCGCCAGCCTGGTCGCCGTGTAAATGGCCGTCGGGCCGTCGGCCCCGCCGATGATGGCTATCGCGCCGGACTCGGGAAGCGTGAAACTCAAGCCCAGCCCGGGGATCCTGCCCAGGGCTATGGCCCCCAGCAGGGTCCCGAATATGCCGAACTGCGCGGCCGCGCCCATCAGCGTGGTCCTGGGGTTCGCGATCAGGGGGCCGAAATCGGTGAGCGCGCCCACTCCCATGAAAATCACCAGCGGGAAGAGGCCGGTCTGGATGCCGCTCTTATACACGAAGTACAGGAGCCCGCCGTCTTCCATCATCCCCGCCAGCGGAACGTTCGTGAGGATAGCGCCGAAGCCGATCGGAATGAGGAGCAGGGGCTCGTACTTCTTCTTTATCCCGAGCCATATGAGGAATACGCCGATGACAATGACGATGATATTGGCGAAACTCAGGTTCAGGAAGCCCAGGGAGTCCCCGAACCTGCGAAGCAGCTCAGCACCACCGGTCACTTCTTGCACGCCGGACTCCTTATTCTATTGCGGCCAGAGGATCTCCCGACTCCACCTTGTCACCCGGCTTCACGAATGTCTTTGCAAGCGTCCCGTTCTTGGGGGCAACGACCTTGGTCTCCATCTTCATGGCCTCGAGGATTATGATCTCCTGGCCCTCCTTGACGGCGGACCCTTCGGAGACCAGGACCTTGAGAACGTCGCCCGAGAGGGCGGCCTTCACCATGGTGCCGTTACCCGAGTACGCCGAGGGCGAAGCGGCGGGTGCCGCGGCCGCCGCGACGCTGGTGACCTGCGCGCCGCCACCGCCCAGGTCCTCGACCCGGACGTCGTAAGTGGTGCCGGCGACCGTGACTTTGTATGAGCTCGTGCCGCCCGGCGCCGCTGCAACAGGCGCCGGGGCCGCCGCGGGCGCCGCTTTGGGCTTGGGAGCCGGCGGCTCCTCTTTCTTGATGCCGTCGCGGATGTCGAGGAACTCGAGTGCCACCTCGGGGAAGAGCGCGTAGGTCACGACGTCTTCGTCCGATTTGGGCTGGCGGCCGAGCTTCTTGATGAGCTCGGCCTTGTCTTTTTCGAACTCGGGCTCGATGTCATCGGCCGGCCTGTGAGTGATGGGCTGCTGGCCGGTCTCCTCGATGACGCGCTTGACGAGCTCCTGATTTACCTTGCCGGGGGCCTTACCGTACTTGCCCAGGAGGTAGTTCTTGGTGTTCTCGGTGATTACCGCATAGCGTTTGCCCTGGAGCACGTTGATCACGGCCTGGGTCCCCACGACCTGGCTCGAAGGGGTCACAAGCGGAGGATAGCCCATGTCCTCTCTCACCCTGGGCACTTCCTTCAAGACCTCGTCGTACTTGTCCATGGCCTTCTGCTTCCGGAGCTGGCTTGCCAGGTTGGAGAGCATGCCACCCGGCACCTGGGCCACCAGGATCCTGGCGTCGACGCCCGCCAGCCCGCTCTCGTGCTCGGCGAGGTCGGCGCGCACTCCCTTGAAGTGGTCGGCGATGTGAATCAGCAGGTCGAGGTCGAGGCCCGTGTCATAGGGCGTACCCTGGAGCGCCGCGACCATGCTCTCGGTGGCCGGCTGCGATGTCCCGAGGGCCAGAGGTGAGAGGGCGGTGTCGATGATGTCCGCGCCCGCCTCGATGCCCTTGAGATACACCATCTCGCTCTGGCCTGTCGTGGCGTGGCAGTGCATGTGAATGGGTATCGAGATCTTCTTCTTGAGAGCCGTCACGAGCTCGAAGGACTTATAAGGCGTCAGGAGCCCGGCCATGTCCTTGATGCAGAGCGTGTCCGCGCCCATCTGCTCGAGCTGCACAGACATGTTTACATAGAAATCCACATTGTGAACCGGACTCGTCGTATACGAGATACATCCCTCGGCATGTCTGCCCACCTTCTTGGTCACCTTCATGGCGGTCTCGAGGTTCCGGATGTCGTTCAGGGCGTCGAATATGCGAAAAACGTCCATGCCGGCGTTGGCGGCCAGCTCCACGAATTTCTCGACGAGGTCGTCGGCGTAATGCCTGTAACCCACGATGTTCTGAGCCCGGAGGAGCATCTGGAAGGGCGTGTTGGGCATTACTTTCTTGAGCGTCCTGATTCTTTCCCAGGGGTCCTCCCTGAGGAACCTGATGCAGGAGTCGAACGTGGCGCCGCCCCAGTTCTCGATCGAGAAGTAGCCGACGCTGTCAAGTTCCCTGGCCATCGGCAGCATGTGCCTCGTGGGCATCCTGGTCGCAAGCAATGACTGGTGAGCATCCCTCAGAATGGTGTCCGTGATCATTACTTTTCTTGTCTGCGATTCCACGCGGATAAACCTCCGTTTACATACGCTTCATCTTTGACCTGTGGGCGTGTATAGCGGCAGCTATAATCGCTGTGGTAGGCAGGGTATCGGTGACGCCTGCTGGGGCGTGGACAGGGTCCTCGCTTCTGAAATGCTCGAGAAGCCTGATACAGATAGCAAGGATGCCTATGAAGGCGAAGACAATCGCCATGCCGAGAATGGTAATCGATAAAGCTACATTCATTCTATGGAGACAACCTCAAGGGTTATTCGATGTTTAGAGAGATTCGAGACCAACCAAGCCAAGATTGAACCATTTTGGGGGCATGATGTCAACGGAAAAAGACGGAGCCCTGCTCCCACGTTTACATCACGCCTCAATATGGAGCATTATAAAGCCGATTGTACCTGAAGGGAATGACCCGGGGGCCATCAAGTTGGACTAGAACCGGTTGCAGTTGGCTCGAATAGCAGGCAGGGCGGATGCTGTGAAAGAAATCAAGCCCCTGACATCTCTGCGCTCGCTGGCGGCCGTGGTGGTTTTCATGTACCACTATGCGTGGCTGCTTGCTCCCGGGGCCCGGGGTGTGGAGTTCTCCGGAGAGTATATCCCACTCATGTGCCTGTGGCGTGAGGGCCAGATCGGGGTTTCCATCTTCTTCGTGCTCTCAGGGTTCCTGATCACACGCATCTACTTCGACGGCATCGCCGGCCGGACCATCGCTACACGGCTGTTCTTCGTCAAGCGCATAGCGAGGATCTGGCCCCTTTTCGTTGTGTTCGCCGTAATCCAGCACGCCGCCGAATACCTGGCGGGCCGCGGGGCCGGCAGTACGGCGCTCGTCACCATGACCATGTCCCAGGGATTCTTCGAGGGTCTGCGGTACAGCGGCCTCCGTACCGCGTGGTCGCTCACCGTAGAGGAGACCTTCTACGCTTTTGCCCCCTTGCTCTTCCTGATCCTCGCGGCGCTGACGCTGGAGCGCGGGCGCCGGGACCAGCCCCTGACCGCGGGCCGGTTCTTCCGTGTGGCCCTGGTCGTGGGCCTGGTCGGAGTCGTGCTTGCCGGTACCGGCGAAGGCCTGGTCCGGCTGGTCAACTCGCGGGGGTGGACGTGGGGCGGTTTCATGGCCACGCGGCGCCACATGTTGCATTCCACATTGTTCGGGCGGTTCCCCGAGTTCGCCATCGGGATTCTGGCAGCATTCG
>CAZSBE010000171.1:0-4731 GCA_964604955.1 uncultured bacterium | reverse complement strand
CGCCCGTCTTGCCCTTGACCGTCTTTGACGTCTTGCCGTTCCGGGAGTTGCCGCTATGTTGACCCGCCGGCGAGTGCGGTGGGTAGCCCAGATGGTGGGTCATCTCCCCTTCGAGCGCCCGGTTCACAAGACGCCGCGTCAGATCATCCAGAAGTCCGTCCTTGCCCAGGATCTCCTCGGGATCCTTGCCCGCCAGAAGCTCATCCAGCAGTTTGTCGGTGGGATCTTCCTTGGCCATAGTCGCTCTCCTTTCTCTGAGCCTATACTATAGCCATTTACACAAAATATCTTACACGCTCGCGACCGGCTCCCCTCCTGCTAGCCTTGCGTTCCAGCCCTCAGCATGTTGTGGCCACCGGCGGTCTAAGTGATACCGAAACCAATCACGCCACCTCGAGCGACCCTTTCATGAAGTCGACATCCGTGGTGTAGATGAAGGCGCCCGTGTGGGTGTCGAGGTCGCCGATTATGCCCTCAATCCCCTCGACCAGCGCGGGGATCTCGCCCTCTTCAACGATGGTGGAGATGGTCTTGCTTGAACCGCGGCGCTCGCCGAGGAAGTCCAGGAAATGGGCGAACAGGGGCACCCTTGTCAGCACGTCGCTGATGCCCGACGAGTCGGTGACCAGGGCGCCGCGTATGCCGCGCTCCAGGAACAGCTGGCCTATGTCATCCATGTACTGATGCTCGAAGAGCACTATGGTAAAGAGCTTGAGCTTGCCCCGGGGCTTTGCGGCCGGCGCCAGCCCCGAGTTCTGGATGAAGGCCTCTTTGAGGGCGTTTACCGTTCTCGCGTTCCTCATCTCGCGGCGGGCCCTCATGCTCTTGGCCACGCGGGAGACGAGCGCCAGGAGCTTCAGGTAGTCCTCGGGCCTGCTCTCGGGCCCCACCAGAACGAAGAAAACATGAGTTTTCTTGCGGTCGGGGCCGCCGAACTTGACGCCGCGCCTGGACACCGCTATGCCGAGAACAAAGTCGCCCGTCAGGGAGGTCCTGGCATGCGGAATGGCCACACCTTCGCCGAGGGCGGTCGAGCCTTCCCGCTCCCTTTCGGAAAGCAGCGTCAATAATTCTGCCGCATCCAGTCCGGGCGCTGCCGACGCGACGAGCCTCGAGAGCTCCGCGAGGCACTCCTCCCTGGACTTGGCCGCGAGCGACAGCGTGCAGGCCTCGCTTTTCAGCGCATCCAGCACGTTCATTTACCTCACCCCCCTCATAGTCCGAGACCCTTCTTTATGCCGTAACGCGAAAACGCCGGTCCTATGATCTGGCTTATGAAAACGCTGAGGAGAACCACGTTGACCGTGAGCGACAGGTACTCCTTCGCCTGGGCCCCCGCCGAGAGCGCGAGGGGCGACGTCCGGACGAACAGGGCGAGCCCGAGCGCCACGCCGGCCTGCGGCATCAGGCAGAACCCCAGGTACCGCTTGACCCTCTCCGGCGCCCCGGTAAGAACCGCGCCGAGGTATATGCCGATCCACTTCCCCACAAACCTGCTCACGAGTGAAGCCGCGCCGAGAATGACTATGGCACCGGTGGCGAAAACCGACACGCTGAGCTCCGTACCTGCAATGATGAAGAACAGGGCGAACACCGGAGGCGTCAGGGGCTCGAGTATTTCGAACACCCTCCTGTTCCGCGCCGAGAGATTGATCAGCGTGGCCCCCAGCGCCATATTCGCGATCAGCGATGAAAGGTCCAGAACGACTGAAAGCGCGGAGACAAGGAACAGGAAAGAGATCGATATCAACAGTATCTCACCAGTCCTGCGCCTGTTGCGAACCAGGATGTGCACGATGAAGCCGCCGGCGAATCCGATGAAGGCGGAGAGCGCGATTTCCGATATCGCGTGCATGACCCCTCCGAGCATGCCGGCCCCCGCGCTCACGCCGATCAGCGCCGGCGTTATGAACGCGAAGATCATGCTGAAGAGTACCACGCAGACGGCGTCGTCGAACGCCACAACGCCATAGAGGTAGTCTATGAACTCGCCGCGGGCCTTGAGTTCCCTTATGATTACGACCGTCGCGGCCGGAGCAGTTGCGGCGGCGATGGCGCCGAGGAGCAGCGATACCGGAGTCGCGACGCCGAGCACGCGCATCACTACGGCCACGAATACAAAAGCGAAGAGGGCTTCGAAGAGGGTCAGTACGATTATGTTGACGCCGGTGCGCTTGACCCGCGCGTAGCTGAACTCCCCGCCGATCGTGACGGCTATGAGGCCCAGCGCCACATGAGTGATCCCGGTGAGGCTGCCACCGGCCTCCTCGTTCACGACGCCCAGCACCGATGGTCCCAACAGGAGCCCGGCGACAATGTACCCTGTGATCGCAGGGAGCCTGGCCGCCTCGGCGAGCTTCCCCATCACGAACCCCGCGAAGAGCAGAAGCCCGATGGTCAGCACGTCGCTGGCATGAAGAACGCCGAGGAGGCTTGCCCACATGTCCGAACCTGTCTGCATCACACACCGCTTCCTATTCCCGAACCCTCTTACGACTCCCGAATCCTCCGCGCGCCTGCGGGCGACTCATCCCGCGCACGCCGGCAAGCGCCTCCCGCCCACGCCGGCACCCGCAACGGGTTCCGGGATATTCTCTATTCTCTACAAATCCCGCCCTAACGCAATAGGTAATTCCCGAGGGGTTTTTTCTTTTCACGTCTCCTGTCCGGGTGGTATAGTCGTAATGGAGCTGACGGGAAGGGGCATTCGGATTCGGGACGGACACGCTCCAGACAAATACCGGAAGGGCAACGGTATGTCTCCTGACCACGGAAAGGGCGACCTGGACAGTACCCGTTCGTTTAAGTACATCGCGGCCGGCGCGGTCATTTCCCACTACAGGATAATCGAGAAAATCGGAGAGGGCGCGATGGGCCAGGTCTACCTGGCGGAGGACACGACGCTTAAGCGCCGCGTCGCCCTCAAGTTTCTGCCTTATGACATGACGCGGGATGAAGAGGCGAGGAAGCGCTTCCTCCTGGAGGCCCGGGTCGCCTCGTCTCTCGACCACCCCCACATCTGCAACATACATGAAATAGAGACAACGCCGGACGGCCGGACTTTCATCTGCATGTCCTACTATGAGGGCGAGACGCTCAAGAAGAAAATCGAGTCGCGCTCCCTGGACGTGGAGGGCGTTCTCAGGATCGCCATGCAGGTATGCGAAGGGCTCAGCCGGGCGCATGAGGCCGGCATCATACACCGGGACATCAAACCGGGGAACATAATCATCACCGACCGCGGCAGGGCCAAGGTTCTCGATTTCGGCCTGGCCAAGCTCGCGGGGGAGACTCAGCTCACCAGGACCGGGATCACGGTAGGGACGGCTCTCTATATGTCCCCGGAGCAGGCCCGGGGCGAGCCGGTAGACCAGCGCTCGGACGTCTGGTCGGTCGGCGTCGTCCTCTACGAGGCCCTCACGGGACAGCGTCCTTTCAGGGGCGCTAACTCATCGGCCGTCATCTACTCGATTCTCCACGAAGAACCGGCGCCCTTAAACCGCGTCGACCCCGGCCTGCCCAAAGACCTGGCGGACGTGGTCGCGCGCTGCCTCAGGAAGACCGCAGAGGAGAGATACGGGACCGCCGCCGAGCTCCGGGGAGCCCTCCAGAGGATTCTCGATGAACTGACGTCCGGCAGCGTGATCGCCCTGCCCGTACCGGCCTTCGCGAGAACCAGGAAGGCGCGCCGGATAGCGCTGCCTGCGGCCATCGCCGTCATTATCCTTCTGCTCGGCCTGTTCACGCCCCTGGGCCGGAGGCTGGCCAAATGGGTCGGCGCAGAGGGGCCGCCCGGCGAGAGGCGCGTGCTGCTGCTCCAGATCGAGCTCGAGGGAGAAGACGAAGAGGAGAAGGTTTATTGCGAGGGTCTCATGGAATACATCGCTTACAGCCTCAATAGCCTGGAGAGCCCGGCGGATTCGCTCTGGACGGTGACCCGCTACGCCGCGATCGCCACCGACATGTCGCAGCCCGAGAAGTCGTGTCTGGAGCTGGGGGCCAACGTGGCCATCACCGGTGCCCTCAGGTGCCGCGCCGATACTCTCACGCTCACCCTGAGCCGCCATGATGTCCCCGGACCGGGGCTCGCGAGGCAGGTCGATTCGCTCGTCATGACCGATCACAGGGCCAACCTGATAACGTGGCAGGACAGCGTCACGGTCGGGCTTGCGCGAATGCTCGACGCACGGGTCACGCCCGGCATGAGGCGCGATATCACATCGGGACATACCATAGTACCCGGCGCGTTCGAAGCCTATCTGCTGGGCTGCGGCTATTTGAGGTACCCGCGGGCTCCCGGCGAACTGGACTCCGCGATTGTCTGGTTTGAGAAGGCCGTCCGCCTCGACCCCTCATATGCCCTCGGCGAGGCAGGGCTCGGAGAGGCCGACAGGCTCAGGTTCAGGAAGTCCGGCGACCCCGAGTGGGCTGAGCGCGGGGAGGCCGCGTGCAGAAACGCCATCGGGCTGGACCCGGGCATCATCCCTCCGCGCATCACCCTCGGGGAAATACAGGCGGCCATGGGCGACACGGCTGGCGCCATAGCAACCCTTCTCGAAGCACAGGCCATAAATCCGGTTTACCGCAACATCTACTGGCAACTCGCCGACATCTACAGGCGCAGCGGCGATAACAACGCGGCCGAGATGAGTTATCGCGCCGCCGCCGAGAAACGCCCGCGCGACGGCGATCCGGTGGAGACCATGACAGCGTCCATTGCGATTGTGAAGA
>CAZSBE010000170.1:0-4776 GCA_964604955.1 uncultured bacterium | reverse complement strand
GTGCGGCAAGGGCGCCTTCATGGAATCGCTCGCCGATGCAATGTCGCTCTCGGATAAGCTCTCCAGGGTGGCCGCCATGATGGGTAAGAAGGTGGTCTCGGTCGTGACCAGGATGGACGAGCCCCTCGGCTACACCGTGGGGAACGCCATCGAGATCAGGGAGTCCATACAGGTCCTCAAGGGTAAGCATGTGGGCGACCTCCTCGACGTCACCTTCGCCCTCGGGGCCGAGATGGTGCTCCTGGCCGGGAGGGCCAAGACGCGCGCGGAGGCGCAGACCCTGCTCCGCAGCGCGCTTCTGGGCGGCAAGGGCTTCGAGAAATTCAAGGAGATGGTGCGGGCCCAGGGCGGCGATACGCGGGTCCTGGACGACCCCGACAGGCTGCCGCGGGCCAGGCATCGCGTGAACGTCGGGGCCCGGCGCGCCGGCTACATCAAGAGCATCGACGCCCTGGAGGTCGGCAGAATCGCCACGCTGCTGGGGGCGGGACGGCTTCGCAAGGACGAGGAAGTCGACCATGCTGTGGGGATCGAGTTCATCAAGAAGACCGGCGCCAGGGTCTCAAGGGGCGAGCCGGTTGCCGTTATCCACGCGTCGAGCCCGACAAGGGGCAGGCGCTGCGGGCGGCTCTTAGAAGAGGCGATCGAGATAGGTCCGGCCAGGCCGAGGCAGAGGTCAGTGGTACTCGGGCGTGTACGCGCCGGTAGAATCGACAGAATCCGGCTCCCCAAGAGCTGACCTCTCGTAGTGCTGATTGCACATCCTCAGGGGCTCGGTGCCGCTTACGAAGACTTCCTCGACGGGCCTGGGGCAGTTCGCCGTGGCCAACAGGCCGGTATCCTCGCAGACCTCCCGCACCACTATTCCGTTGGGCCGCTGGAAGGGCCGGTCGGGATAGGCCTTCAGGGCATCCTTCATGAAGTTGACCCATATGGGCAGGGCCACGCGTGCGCCTTCCTGCTTCTCGCCCATGGTCTGCTTGGCGTCGAACCCGACCCAGACGCCGGCGACGATGTCGGGCGAGTAGCCTACGAACCAGGCGTCCGTGTAATCATCAGTGGTGCCCGTCTTGCCGGCCACGGTCCTGTCGAGCCCCCGCCACTTGACTGAGGCCGCCGTTCCGTAGTCGATGACGCTCTCCAGCATATCGGTCATCACGTAGGCCGTCTGGGCGTTCAGGACCTCGGTCTTGACCGGGTTATTGCGTTCGAGCACCTTGCCGTCCCGCGTCTCTATCTTGGTAATGGTCATGGGCTCCGCCCGGATGCCCGAATTCGCGAGCACGCCGATGGCTGAGGTCAGCTCGAGCAGCGTGACCTCGAAGGAGCCCAGCGCTATCGACCTGTAGGGCCGCAGCCTGCTGGAGATGCCCATGCGCTGCGAGTACTCCACCACCGTCTGCTGGCCGAGCCGGTCGGCGAGCTTGATGGCAGGTATGTTTATGGACTTGGCGAGCGCGTAGCGCAGCGTCACCGGGCCGTAGTACTTGTCCATGTAGTTCTTGGGCCGCCATTGGCTGCCGTCGGGCATGTTCACCACCATGGGATCGTCCATTATGATGTCGGCCGGGGTGTAACCGTTGTCTATGGCCGCGGTGTAGACGAATACCTTGAAGGCCGACCCCGGCTGGCGCAGGGACTGCGTGGCCCGGTTCCAGTTGCTCTCGACGTAATCGCGCCCGCCTACCATGGCGAGCACGTAGCCGGTGGCCGGGTCCAGGGCGATCAGCGCGCCCTGTATGTAGTCGGTCTGAACCCCGTTGTCGGGCGTCGCCTCGAGGCCGAGCGTGTCCCGCACGACGTAGTTGAACGCGCCTTCGAGGCGCCTCAGGTGGTCCTCGACTGCCTTCTCGGCGGCAATCTGCAGGTCGAGGTCGAGCGTGGTGTAGACCCGGAGGCCCTCCCGGTAAATGGCTATGGCGCCGTATTCGCGCTCGAGCTTCCGCCTTACGTGCTCGGCGAAATACGCGCCCGGCTCGGCCTTCTCGCGCTCGACTATCACGATGGTGTCAACCTTGGCCTGGGCGGCCTCGGCGGCGGTGATCATGCCGATCTCGTTCATGGCGCCGAGCACTATCGCCTGGCGGTGTTTGGCCACGTCGAAGCTGCGCCGCGGGGAATAGGCTCTCGGGTTCCGCGGCAGGCCGGCCAGCATGGCCGACTCGGCCAGGGACAGGTCGCTCGCGGGCTTGCCGAAGAGGTGGCGCGCCGCGGCTTCCACCCCGTATGCGCCGTCGCCGAAGTAGATCTGGTTCAAGTACATCTGGAGGATCTCGTCCTTGGTATAATGGCGCTCGATCTTGACGGCGACGATGGCCTCCTTGATCTTGCGCGTCAGCGTCTGCTCCTGCGTGAGGAAGAGGTTGCGCGCCAGCTGCTGGGTGATGGTGCTGGCGCCGCGGACTATGCGGCGCGCCACGATATCCTCGTAGAGGGCCTTGCCTATGGCCATCATGTTGAGACCCCAGTGGCGGTAGAATCGCCTGTCCTCGACGGCGATAAACGCGTTAATGAGGTGCTGGGGCACGCCGTCTAAGGAGACTATAACGCGGTCCTGCTCGAAGAAGGACTTGATGGGCTTGCCGTTGATGTCATAGAGCACCGTGCGAATCCAGGGCTTGACGTCCATAAGGTCTTCGGTGGAGGGGAGGTCCCGTGAGAAGTACGAGTACCCCCCGATGCCCAAGCCCACCGGGATCAGGATCGCGATCGCCAAGGCGACGGCCTTCTTGTTCAACCCCTAACCTCCATGTTTGCCCCTATGGGGGAATGTATATCATACCCGCCCCCACTTCAACAATGAAGGGGTCAGGTCTTGGGGTCAGGTCTTAAAATGCACAACGATATCCGAAGCGCCCGGGCCGAAAGAGAGGGCGCTTTCTCCTGCCTGGACCATCGCAACGGCGTTTACGAAAATCGCCCCCTCAGCGACGCCAACTTGGCTCCTTGCCGCCGTTGCGAGGTCCGGCACAAACTCGGTTATCTTGTCTCTTTGAACTGGCCCGGGCGCCATATCGTTCCAATCTGTTTTCTGTTTCCTGGTGGATTAGACGCCGGCCGGGGGGATTTGCCTGCAGGCCGATTGAGGCGGCGATGCCGGCGGAGGCCAACGCATTGTGCATTTTAAGACCTGACCCCCTCGGATTGTGCATTTTGAGACCTGACCCCAAGCTTGACCGGAGGGGGGCGGCGTGTTACCTTGCTTTCTAACCGGGAGGATCCCTTGAGTCGAGACATCGATAGAGAAGTGGCGCGTCAGCTGGAAATCATAAGGCGGGGCACCGAGGAGATAATCTCCGAAGACGAGCTCGCCGCCAAGATCGGAAAATCCCTCGAGACGGGCAGACCCCTCAGGGTCAAGCAGGGTTTCGACCCCACCGCGCCGGACATTCACCTCGGGCATGCCGTGGGCATACGCAAGCTCCGCGACTTCCAGAACCTGGGCCACAAGGTGGTGCTCATAATAGGCGACTACACGGCCCTGATAGGCGATCCCAGCGGGCGCTCCAAGACCCGCCCGCGCCTCTCCGAAGAAGATGTGAGGGAGAACGCCCTGACCTATCTCGAGCAATTCTCGCGCATCGTCGATCCCGAGAAGTCCGAGATACGCTATAACGGCGAGTGGTTTTCCAAGATGTCGTTCCTGGACTGCTTAAACCTCACGGGCCTTACCACGGTGGCACGCATCCTGGAGCGCGACGACTTCGACAAACGCTTCAAAGCCGGGGCCCCCATCGGGCTGCACGAGCTCATGTATCCCATCATGCAGGCCTATGACTCGGTGGCTATCATGGCCGACGTCGAGCTCGGCGGCACCGAGCAGAAGTTCAATCTTCTCCTCGGGCGGCAGATGCAGCAGCACAGCGGCCTCGAGCCCCAGGTCGCCGTGACGGTGGCGATCCTGGAGGGCATATCGGGCAAGGACCGCATGTCCAAGTCCCTGGGCAACTACGTCGGCATCACCGACGAGCCCGTCGACATGTACGGCAAGGTCATGTCCATACCGGACGACCTCATTCTTCACTACTTCCGGCTCGCCACCGAGATCGACGGCCCGGGCCTTGCGGACATAGAGAAAACTCTCAAGGCGGGAAGCGAGAATCCGAAGAACATTAAGGCCCGCCTGGCGAGCGAAATAGTCCGCATGTATCACGGCCAGGAAGCGGCCGACGCTTCCGCGCTCGAATTCGAAAAACGCTTCGGCCACCTTCGCGGAACGACCGAACTCGACCAGGTCGATACGGTCACAATAGAAGTTGCCGGGGACAAGGTATGGATCGTGAACCTCCTCCGGGAGGCGGGCCTCGTAAAAAGCGGGGGGGATGCCCGCCGCAAGATCAAAGCGGGCGCGGTCAGAATAGACCAGGAGAAGGTCACGGACGTGGATTTTGAGGTGCCCGCGGGGGCTGGAGAGCCGCTACTTCTAAGCCTCGGCAGGGAATTTAAAAAAATAGTGTTAAAAAGGACAAAAAGGCCTTGACAGGCCTCCACCCCGGTGCTATCTTATGAGCCGGACGTGACAGTCCTAAGTATAGTCAGCAAAGAAAGTTCTTGACATATACCGGGGTTTTCATTAGTCTACGTCGGATTAAGGGGTAGTATCACCCTTCTCTATACTCGGAGCTCTTTGAAAAAAGAATAGCGCACATAGGCCTGCTTTGTGTAAGAGTCCTTGTCAAATTAGTAAAGAGCGGTCTTCGGACCGTTCGAAGATATTCCGACAACGGAGAGTTTGATCCTGGCTCAGAACGAACGCTGGCGGCGTGGATTAGGCAT
>CAZSBE010000169.1:2165-4776 GCA_964604955.1 uncultured bacterium | reverse complement strand
CGCCGGCCGCGAGCCCGGCCGGCCCGGCGCCGACGACCGCCACGCCCATGCCGTTTTTCTCAGCCTCTCCGAACGCGGGCATGGCGCCGAGGTCTTTGGCCCTCTGGACTATTGTCGCCTGCACGGCGGGGATGTTGACGGGCGTATTCATCCCGTTGTAAACGCAACCCGACATGCAATGCCTCTCGGGGCAGACTATTCCGCATACTCCCCCGAGCGGGTTGGCCGTCAGTATCTCGGCCGCCGCTCTCCTGAAGTCCGAGGGGAGCGCGACTCTGGAAGCGAAGATGAAGTCCATCGGGGAGCATCCCGCGGGGCAGGCGCCCCGGCAGGGTTTCTCCTCGCAGTTCTCGCATTTCTCGACCTCGAACCTGAGCTGGGCGTCCGTAAGAAAGAACTTCTTGTCTTCATTCATCCTCTAGGACCTCGTCTTCAAGGAGTGCGCTGACCGCGAAGAAGTGATCAGTACGGTCACGGTCCGATTCTAGCGGCCGCGCGGCATATGTCAATCGGGCAGTTGGCCCGGCACATCACGCGCGTCTAGGGCGTAAAGCGGGTCCCCGTCTCGCCGCGCAAGGCTCTCGCGATGCTCGGCGGGTTCGTGATAATGGCCTCGCCACCGCCGCTTTCGAGGAACTCGAGTATGGCCCGGACCTTGGGCGCCATGCTCCCTTCCGCGAAATGGCCGCCCTCGTCGAGGCGCTGCCTGGCCTCGGCCAGCGTCATGCTGTCGACGGTTTTCTCGCCGGGCTTGCCGAAGTTGAGCGCGACCTTCTCGACGGCCGTGGTAATGAGGAACAGGTCGGCGTCGATCCGCCGCGCGAGCAGAGAAGAAGTATAGTCCTTGTCGATCACGGCGGCCGCGCCCTTGAGGTTGCCTTCCCCGTCGGCGACAACGGGAATGCCGCCCCCGCCGCCCGCGACAACGATTATGCCCGCCTCGAGCAGGCACCTTACCGCGTCCTCCTCCACGATGCGCACGGGCCTGGGCGAGGCCACAACGCGGCGCCACCCGCGGCCCGCGTCCTCCACGACGTCCCAGCCGTCTTTCTCGCGCCTCTCCTCGGCATCGGCGGCATCCATGAAGGACCCGATGGGCTTTGTGGGGTTGGCAAACGCGGGATCGTCCGCGCTCACCTCGACCTGGGACACGACCGTTGCGACGCTCTTATGCATGCCGCGGCGGAGGAACTCATTGTAGAGGTTCTGCTGTATGGCATAGCCGATTGCACCCTGCGTGTCGGCATTACAGGCGTCGAGGGGAACCTGGTGAAGCTCGTCTCTCGAGAGCTCCGAACGGCGGAGGATGAAACCCACCTGGGGACCGTTCCCGTGAGTGATCGCAACCGTCCACCCCTGTTCGATCATGTCCGCTATGTGAACGCATGTCTCATGCGCCGCCACGTACTGGTCCTCGACGGTCATGTGACGCTTATCCAGGATGAGCGAGTTGCCGCCGATCGCCACTACCGCCAGCCCGTTCTTTCGCTTTTCCTTCATTTGCCCGTCCCCATCGTGAGCGCCATCACGGCTTTCTGTACGTGCAGGCGGTTCTCGGCGACATCGTAAATGCAGGAGCGCTCGCCGCTTGCGACCTCGTCGGTCACCTCATGGCCCCTGTCAATGGGCATGGGGTGGGTGTAGATCGCGTTGTCGCTGAGCGCCATCTTGTCCGCGTCGCAGATCCAGTCGGTGAGCTTCATGGCTTTTTCGACTTCGGCCTGCTTGAGAAACTCCCCGTCCCTGTAAGCGTTCGGGCTCATCCAGTGACGCGAGTAAACGACGTGCGCGCCGCTGTAGCCGGCCCTGACATCATTGGTCGCCTCGAAAGTCGCGCCCGTGGCCTTGCAGTTGTCCCTGGTCCAGGCTATAACCTCGGGGTCGAGGTCATAACCCTCGGGGTTGGCCACCGTCACGTCCATGCCGAAGCGCGAGGCGATGAGCATGGCCTCCTGCACGCTGCTCCAGGAACGCGCGAGCGCGCCGTGACCCCAGGTAAGGAGGAGTTTCTTGCCCCGCACCGCCGCGGGGTCGAACTTGCCCCCGGGGCTCATCCACTCGATCCAACCCATGATGTCGGCCAGACCCTGGCAGGGATGGTACTTGTCATGCGCCATCGAGACGACCGGTATGTCCGCCCATTTGGCGTACTCGCGTATGAGCGCCTCGCCTTCGCCGTAGGCGCCCACCTTGTCTTCGAGAATGCGGATGCCGAGACCGCAGGCGTAACGGCTCATGACCCTGGCGGCGTCCTCGACAGTCTCGCCGGCCGTCTTGGCGGTCTTGAGGCGCATGCTCTTGGGCTCCAGAAACTGGGCGTGCCCGCCGAGCTCCGTGGCTGCGCATTCGAAACTCTGGCGCGTTCTGACCGAAGGGTTATAGAAGAACATGAAGAAAGTGCGGTCCCGAAGGACGTCGGTGAAGCCGTAGCGGTCCCTCTTCATCCTGACGGCGAGGTCCAGTGTCGCGATGAGTTCTTCCGGCGTCCAGTCCTGGGTCACTATCAGGTCCCGGCCCTTGAGATTGACTGCGCTCACCCTACTTACCTCCCATGATTAGCGACATTACGGCTTTCTGCGCGTGCATGCGGTTCTCCGCCTCGTCGAAGATG
>CAZSBE010000169.1:0-2155 GCA_964604955.1 uncultured bacterium | reverse complement strand
ATCCCGCTCCGGCTCATCCAGATTGTGGGCAAAATGGCCGATCTCCAGCCCGACTTGACATCGGTCCGGTCCATCACGTCGTTATTGGCTTCCCACCCGCGGTCGGCCGGCAGGCAATGAAGGTATATGGCTTCCCTGTCGGCGGTGTCCATGAGTTCGGATGTCATCTTCCAGGACTTGTACTTGTCGAAGATCTCCTGCGTTTTGGCCGGGTCGTTCTTGCCGACCGGAGGCTGGAAGATGGGCGTCGCCGCCCAGGCCTTGGGGTAGACCACGTGGGCGCCTTCGAAGGCGCTCTCGAAGTCGTGGGTTATGGTGAAGCCGGCGCCGTTCATTTCGGCGTTGGCCTTGCACGCCGAGATGACCTCGGGGTCGAGCTCCATCTCCTTGGGGTGCGCGAGCACCGTCTCGCAGCCCATGAGCGACGCGGCGATTATGGCGCTCTGCGGCACAGCGCGCGGCTTGTGAACGCTCGGGCTGTAGGCCCAGCTCATGACGAACTTGATGCCTTTGAATGTATTGAAGCATTCCTTGACCGTCATGATGTCGGCGAGCGCCTGGCACGGATGGTACTTGTCGCATTCCATGTTTATTATGGGCACGTCCGACCAGCGCGCGAATTCCTCCATGAGGGCATGGGCTCCGCCGTACTCCCAGTCGACCGGGTCGCCGTAACATCTTATGGCTATGGCATGGCCCATGCGCGATAGGACCCTCGCGACGTCAGAGACGCGCTCGGTCGAATAGGCCACTTCCTTGCCCTCGAGGGCCGGCGTGTAGATCTTGCTGGGGTCTAGGAAGTGGGCATGGCCGCCGAGCTGGGTCATGCCGGCCTCGAAGGAGTTCCGGGTACGCAGGCTCTGGTTGTAGAAGAGCATGAAGAGCGTCTGCGCGCGCAGTATATGGTCGTGCGGCTCGCGGAGAGCGAAACGCCGCTTGAGGTCGAACGCGACCTCGAGCATTGACTCCACCTGCCCCTTGCTCCAGTCGAGCAGGGTCATGTAATCCTTGCCTCTGAAACTGTCAGTTCTCATTCTAGCCGCCCTCGTCTCTGGTCTGAGCCCAAAATGTGTCGAGCCGCGGGCACCCGCGCCGCAGCCTCGGTGAAAGACTCCCGGGGAGAACACCCGGAGTTCGATGAATATATCATTATAATGAAATGGCCCGCCGTGTCAAGACGGGACGGGGCCCCGGCGGCAGTCCAGCAGCCGGGCCTAAGGCGGGGCCGAACCTGTCGGGATAAGGGAGGGGCCCCGGCCGGGGCCCCTCTTTCCTGCTACCTCACTTCTGCTACCTCAATACCAGCATCTTCCTGGTCGCACTGAAACGGCCGGCTTCCATCTTGTAGAAGTAGACCCCGCTGGAGACGTCGCCTCCGGCAGAGTTCCTGCCGTCCCATCGGGCCAGGTACCTGCCCGGGTCCATCTTCGCGTCCACCAGAGTCGTGACGAGACGGCCCTGGGCGTCGTAGACCTTGATGCTCACCCTGCCCGCGCCGGCCACCTCGTAGCTCACCTGGGTCTGCGATGCGACCGGGTTGGGACTGTTCTGGCTCAAGGACCATTTGAAAGTCTTCGCAGCCGGAACATCGCTCGTGCCGCCGTTGCCCGTGCCGCCCGACGGCAGGCCGAATACGTCTTCGAGAACGGCCCTCACGAGGTCGACTCTTCCCTCGTAGTAACCTGCGTCGAAGGTCTGCCGGCCGACGGGGACGGAGCCGTCACAGTACTGGTGAACATGGTTGATGCTCGCGCTGAGATCGAAGTTAACGAGCACTGACTGGCCCGCCCCCTGGTACTCGACGTAGATGGCCATGTCAGCCTGGGACACGTCCGGATTGAGCACCGTCATGAGCGGCTGGGCGATGTAGCCCGCCGGCGGAGCCGGCTCGGCCCTGATCCAGCTCATGTCCTTGAGATAAGGACACTCGCGGTAGACCAGGACGGTGTCGAGGTTGAAGGGCGTTGGCGTGCCGAACACCGACACGGACGGAACACCCGCCGCCAGGATGTAAGGCTTGTTGAACGGGGACTGCACCTCGCTCAGATAGTCGCACCCCATGATCCCGCTCAGGAACTCGCCGCCCAGGGAGTCCTCGCCGGTGCCCCCTTCGGTCTCTGGCGCGGCGCTGAAGGCCGCCCTGTCGCCGAGGATC
>CAZSBE010000168.1:0-4814 GCA_964604955.1 uncultured bacterium | reverse complement strand
AACCCGGTCGCCGGTATGACCGAGGTTCGTTATGAGGTGGCCCGGAACAGCAATGTAAGCATCAAGGTTTACAATGCCATGGGCCAGCTTGTTAACACCCTGGTCGACGATCGAGTTGAGCCCGGTCGCTATGCAGCGCACTGGGACGGGAAGAACTTCGCGGGTGAGAAGGTCTCCAGCGGAGTGTACTTCTACAAGATGGAAGCCGGCGCGTTCAATGCTACCAAGAAGATGCTTATCGTAAGGTAGCCTGGGCCGCTGGTTGGCTTTGTTCCGGGGCTCCCCAGAGGGGGCCCCGGTTCTCTTTCGCGCCCTGCCCGCCGCTCCCACTCCGGCCCCTTTATCCTGTTGAAAAGCCCCGGCTGTGCCGGTATAGTGAATGCGGCCAAGCCGAAACATTTCCCGATTCGACGCGTATTATCGATAGGAGGATAGAATGCCTGAGCATGCTTTCTTTGAAGGCAGGTTTGTGCCCATCGGAGAGGCTAAGATAAGCATAATGACACATGCCTTCAACTACGGGACCGGCGCCTTCGAGGGGATAAGGGCGTACTGGAGCGACGGGGACAACCAGCTGTATGTGTTTCGAATGCCCGAGCATTACGAACGGTTCCACAAGTCCTGCCGCATTCTCAAGATAGAGCTGCGACACAGCGTGGATGAACTGTGTGAGCTGACGGCTGAGCTCCTCCGCAGGGAAGGCTACAGGGAAGATGCCTACGTAAGGCCTTTGGCATACAAGGCGTCAGAGGGCATCGGCGTCAAGCTTCACGGGCTCAAGGATGATTTCTGTCTTTTCTCCGTCCCATTCGGCCGGTACATCGAAAAGGAAGAGGGGGCCCGGGTGGCTGTCTCGTCGTGGAGGCGCCTTGACGACAATGTAGCCCCGGCCCGCGCCAAGATCACCGGGGTCTACATAAACTCGGCCCTGTCGAAGACGGAGGTCATGGAGCGCGGCTTCGATGAGGCCATCGTTCTGACCAACGACGGCCACGTCTCGGAGGGCAGCGCCGAGAACATCTTCCTGGTCCGAAAGGGCGTCCTGGTTACACCTGCTCCCTCGGAGAATATTCTCGAGGGAATTACGCGGGACACGGTCATGCAGATCGCCAAGGAGCAATTCGATCTCGACACCGTGGAGCGGCAGATAGACCGGAGCGAGCTCTATATCGCGGACGAGGTGTTTTTCTGCGGGACGGGCGTCCAGGTTGCTGCGGTCATCGAGGTTGACGGCCGGGCGGTCGGTACGGGCAAGATCGGGCCGATCACGGCCAAGATACGCGACCTCTATTTCGATATAGCAAAAGGGAAGGTCAAGAAGTACAAGGATTGGTGCTGGCCAGTTTACTAGGTCACATCTCGGCAATATGAGGATATAGTAGAGCTGGGTTAACGCTGTATTCCCCTGTCCAGCAGTTCCCCTGCCGTATTGTGTTGCCCCTGAGTTGAAGAGGTCGGGTATAGTGGGTGCAGGTTGTTCCTGGGGGTGCTAAGTTGAATCGTAAACCACCTGAAAGGTTTGAAGAGTTCTGCCGTATGCTCTCTGTGGCGACGGGCCTGCGCCTGGATGAAACCCACAGGGAGTCCGTCGAGAAGGCCGTGTCGCGCAGGATGGCCGAGCTCGATGTCCGGACGGGGGCCGAGTACGCCGAGATACTCGCGGACCCCGAGGCGCTGCGGGCCGAAGTCGAGGCCGTTATCCCGGATGTCCTGTCGGTCGATACTGCGTTCTTCAGGTCCCGCGAGCACTTCGATCTTCTCAAACAGCGCGTGGTGCCAGAGGTCCTGCGGAGGATAGGGCCCACCCGGTCGCTGCGGATATGGGACGCCGGCTGCTCCACGGGGGAGGAAACCTATTCGACGGCTATCCTTCTCGACATGTACTTTCGCAGGTTCGCCGATAGCGCTTTCATCCTTGGGACTGACATCAGCCCGGGCGCCATCGAAACCGCAATGCGGGGGCTGTATGAGGGCAGTTCGGTGGAGGGCCTGGACGCCAGGGAGATGGCTTACTTCACCAGGTCAAACGGTGAATACGAGCTTGCGCAGCGTATCAGGAACCGCGTCAGGTTCTCAAGGCACAATCTCATAGACGACCTTCCTACCTGGAAGCTCGCGGGCATAACCGGCATGGACATCGTCGTCTGCAGAGACGTGCTGCTCTACTTCCAGCCGGAAATCGCCCAGCGCGTTATCATACAGTTCTACGAGAGCATTGCTCCGGGCGGGTATCTCATACTGGGTCAGGCCGAGGGCATGCTCACGGTGCATTCGCCTTTCGAGCACTGCGTCTATGAGGACACCGTCTACTGCCGCAGACAGCTATTGGACCGCGGAGGGATCGCCTCCTTCTTCACGGCCCATTGACGTCCGGCGATCTCCTCTTGATCACCGAGACGAGCCCGTATGCCGAGTAAGGCAAAACCAGGGGAATGAGCGGGAACACGAACCTCACGACGGCAGCCACCGAAAGGTAGAGGATGGTGGAGAGCACGATCGTTGTTACCGGGACCATGTTGAGATAGCGCGCTGCAGCGGGTGTCCGCGCCAGGCCGTAGGCGCCGAGGAGCAGGAAAGCCGCATGGAGTCCCGCTATCGCCAGGCTCTTATTCGAAGGCTTTCGCCCGTAACCGAGGTTGAACCACAGACGTGGGATCTTTTTCACCGCCAGCACGATTGTCTCCGCCTTATGGGACGTGATCGTCTTCATCGCCTCCGCCCGCAGTATGCTGTCCCGTTCCACTTCACCCGCCCCGTCGATTTTCAATCGGATATCATCTGTAAACAGGCTGTCGACGGACAATAAGTAAGCTCCCTGAGTGGGCAGGTGATTTCCCTTATAGAGGTTGCCCCCCACGAGCGTGCTCGTGGTGATGAACTTCCCCAAGTCCCGCTTGTTGCGCAAGCCCCAGGGCATCATTGCCAGCGAGAAGGCAAATGCCAGAATCAAGAAGCCCTTGTAAAGATCGCGTTTCCAGACAACGGCGATTACAAGCAGAACCAGCGGGAGCGGGAGCGCGCCGGGCCTGGTCAGGGTGGCGAGCCCGAAGAATATACCGGATACCGCGAACAACGCATACCTGCGGGACCTCATGCCCTGGAGGCATGTGAAGACGAACAGAAGCATGAGAAGCGCATAGAGCGTTTCGGACAGAATGTAAGTGGCCCCCAGAACGGCCGGCGGGTAAAGCGCGTAAGCCAGGGCGGCAACCAGTCCCGCCGCGCAGTTTCCGAAGATGAGCAGGCAGATGGCGAAAACGAGATACGTGCTGGCCGCGTCGAGTACGCACTGGCCGATCCTAACCGCGTTGAAGTCCCGGCCGGCCAATTTGAACACCAGCGCGAGAAAGACAGGATAGCCCGGGGTGCGCCTGGCCGTGGGTGGTTCGGCGGCAGAGTACCTGTAGCCGGTGCCGTCCAGCAGATTGTCGGCAAGCTCAAAATAGGTCGGCGCGTCGCTCTCGTCGAGTGACCGCGGGACATCCTGGGTGTTGCCGATCCGGGCCACTACGCCAAGCCTCACCATCAGCGATATCGCCAGAACCGCCAGCAGCAGTATTCTCCCGGTCCTATCGGTCATGCGCCGTGCACCCTCTCCTGATTTGGTTTTGCTATTCCCTGACTGTGACTTATACTACTTGAGGCTCAGACGTTCTACAAGAAAGGTCAAGGTGGCATAGTGAGCAATGACTCAAAGCCTACCGGGAGCAGGCCGCGGGTTTCAGTGGTCATCCCGAATCTGAACGGCAGAAACCTGCTGGGCGACTGCCTGACCTCTCTCGAGCAACAGGCCTTCCGTGACTTCGAAGTCATACTCGTCGATAACGGCAGTGATGACCGTTCGGTCGACTTCGTCAAGGACAGCTACCGCTGGGTCGGGAAGATTATCGAGAACTCCGAGAATGCGGGCTTCGCCCGCGCGTCCAACCAGGGCATCGAGGTCTCCGAAGGCGACTACGTTGTGCTTCTCAATAATGACACAGAGGCCCACCCGCAGTGGCTGGAAGAGCTGGTGAAAGCCGCCGACGGGAATCCCGGCGCCGGCATGTTCGCGAGCAAGACCCTCTTCTTCGACAACAGGAACACGCTCGATACGACCGGGCACCTGTTCTATCCTGACGGGCTCAACCGGGGCCGGGGACGCCTCGAAGTCGACCGGGGCCAGTACGACGACAGGACCGATGTCTTCTTCCCGAGCGGGTGCGCCGCGCTTTACCGGAAGGCCATGCTGGACGTGATCGGGCTCTTCGACGAGAGCCACTTCGCATACGGCGACGACACCGACATCGGAATCAGGGGAAGGCTGGCGGGCTGGACGTGTCTCTTCGTACCCGGGGCGATCGTGTATCATTACTATTCCATGACCACAGGTGTCTATTCGCCTGCGAAGGTGTTCCTGGTCGAAAGGAACAGGATCTGGATTGTGTGGAAGTACTTCCCTGCCCGGCACCTTATCGCGAGCCCCTTCTATACCGCGGTGAGATACATGTATCAGCTCTATGGCTCCCTATCCGGTAAGGGGGCGGCGGGGAAATTCACCAGGGAGCATTCGTCCCTTAAGCTCTACTGGGCGGTGATCAGGGCATATTTCTCCGCGTTGCGGGGGCTTCCGCGCGTGCTCCGCGCCCGCAAGCGGATGATGAAACTTAAGAACGTTACCTCCCGGGAAATCGACCGCTGGTTCCGCGACTACCGCATGTCCGTCCGCGAAATCTCCCTCAAAGATTAATAAAAATGCTGGGGTCAGGTCTTGAAATGCACAGTACCGCAGGCGGTCACCCCAGGCGTCGTCATCTTAATGAATCCACAGGGAG
>CAZSBE010000167.1:0-4902 GCA_964604955.1 uncultured bacterium | reverse complement strand
AATAGACCAGCCTCTGTTCTTAGACATTTCCCGGGGCCCTCCGTCCCCGCACGATAGCTCCATGATCGGCCGGCCGACCTGACGCGCCGGCGCCGATAACCGAAGGCCGGCCCACCGCCAGCCTCGTGTTCAGGCGCGGTTATAGCGATCGCACCGGTGGCTCGGGGTTAGAAGCTCTGAGCTTCCTCGATGTATATTGCCTGTAGATCCACTCGGTTGCAAAGGACAAACTTACGATACCCGCGAGCAAGATGAGAGTTACCGGCGTCTTCCTGATCAGGTAGTAGACCAGCGCCCCCAGCGCGAAGACACAGCCGATGACAGCTGCCAGGATCAGCGACCGGCTGGCTCCTGTCTGCCTGTATAGCCGCAAATGCCCGATATTGACCACTCCATAGATTATCAGGAAGGAAGCGCTGCCGAGCATTGCAATTCCATCAAGGTTCAGGAGGTTGGCAGATATAAGCACAAGTCCGCTGGTTATGATCAGGCCTTCTCGTCCCTGTCTCCACACCTTCCTATCGAATACTGCGGGCAGCTGCCCTTCCTTTGCGACTATATAGCTGACATTCGCGCCGCCATAGAGGGTCGCGTTTATGGCCGATGCGGTCGAAAACAGGGCCGCAATCGCGATTATCTTAAATCCGATCAGGCCCAAAAACGGTTCCGCCGCCTGCGCCAGAGCGTAGTCCTTCGCTTTCACTATGGCCGGGATAGGTAGATTACCGACAACAGCAAGCGACACGGCGACGTAGATCAATATTACCATGGCGACACTTAGATAGAGTGCCCTGGGAAGCGTGACGCTTGGGTTCTCCATGTCCCCTGCGGCGTTTGTGATCAGGCCGAATCCCTCATAGCCAAGAAAGACAATCGCAGCTCCAAAGATGATGCTCGGCGCATTAGGCCAATGTGAAATTGAGAGCAGCGGGGATTTGATGAAGAAGACACCTATTGCGGCGAATGCCACCAGGATGATCACCTTTGTGGCGACTATCATGGTTTCCGACTTTCCGACAGCCCCGGGGCCCAGGAAGCTCACCCCTGTGAAAACCAGCACGATTGCGGTGGCAAAGATGTTCACCCAGATCCCGGCCGCTTGCGCAGGCAGAAAAGTGGCTGCATAGCTGCCGAAGGCCTTTGCATAAAGCGATAGAGCAAACACATATCCGATCCACAGGAGAATATTGATGCCCCCGCTCATAACTCCCCCGCCGAAGCCCTTTATGAGGAATTCGACGGGCCCTCCCGCCGACGGGAATACGGCGCCGAGCTTTGCGTAGGAGTAGGTGCTGATGAGTGCTATCAGGCCGGCAATGATGAAAGAGAGATAGACGGCATTACCCGAAATCTGCGTGGCGACTCCCAGGATCGAGAATATGCCTGCCCCGACCATTCCGCCTATGCCTATTGCAATCGCCGACCAGAGGCCGATGGTCCTCTTCCTGCCCTCACTGTCACCAGACCGCTTACGGCTCATCAACGACCTCCCTATGGCTCAAGTATAACCTAAGAAGTGTCTGATCAACCGGGGAGAGTCCATTCGGGTACGATCAACAGGTGGCAAATCCTCCCGGCCGGTGCTGAACCTATGGACCCGTCACCTCGACATCCAGGTCGTAGATCACACCATCCACCCAGTACTGGATCATGAAATAGTGGGTCCCGCTCTCGGTGGCTGTCCATGATTCCATAGCCGGCTCATCTTGACTTGTATGCCCGGTGCGTTGGCTGTAGCCAGGACTGTAAATGTTCATTCTTCGGGTACCCCCGAATGATGTGACTTCGCTGGCAGTCACAGTGAGGCTCTGTCCGGCAACAAGGTCGAGAGAATAGTAGTCGGCATCCACATGACAGCCACGCAGTCCCTCCAGGCGACCGGGAGTGATCGGCGCCGCGTCCTCTATGAAATCATTGTCCTCGTAAGGGTCCTCCTCACATGGTTCTGATGTCTCCAGTGTGAAATGGTAGACCACGAAATGATCGTCAGCGTAGCTCTTCCCCATCATCACGTAGTAGCTGCCCGGCAGAAACGTATAGTGATAACTGCACTGCAGATTGTCATCACGGAACGAGGTGCCGAGAGTCGAGTAATCGTCTCCTTGAGCGTTCAGCCAGAAGATATTCCAGCTGACTCTGCTGGTATCGGCATACGACAGATAGTTCACCGCCGTCACCTTCGCCGTGTCGGTGAGTGTGAAAACAATATAGTCTCTTCGTTCCTCCGCACCACACGATTTCAGCATGCGGTACTCCGTATCCAGCTCCACCTGTGCGGCCGAACCGACATCATGGTTAGGCTCGAAGGCGTCATCCAGATGGCCGCAATCGAGCGGACCCGTGGTGAAGCTGAACTCCGAATCACCGGCAAGGTGATCGCCGTCCTCGTCCATAACATTCGCGGTGATCCGGAGCCGATAGGTGCTGTCAGGCTCCAGTATGTTCTCAAGGTGGAGGGTCACCTTGTTCTCGGCGTCGTCATACTCGATGTTATGAGACGGCGCTCCGATAACATAAATCGAGTCGAGAGAAGCCTCGTCCATCGGCTCTGAGAATGACACAGAGACAGTGGTGTTGAGGTTAACGTCTGTAGCTCCATCTGCCGGGGAGGTGAATATGATGGCAGGTGCGCTCCCATCATTGCTCACTCCACCATCGTCTCCACAGCCCGTCACAAACCACAGAGACAGCGCGACCAATCCCATAACCAATAATAGACTTCTCATGGCTTTCCTCCTTCAAGGGCCGATGTCATCATAGTCAGGCTACTACGAGTGGAGCATGAATCTCAAGCACCGATTGGTGGCGATCCAGTCGACCAGGCCGCGGCCCATTCGAGAGCAGCCGGCTGGCGGCCTACATCGATTGCTTCGTGGATATAGGATCGGTCTTTCAACCCTATGCAGCCGACGGGTTTCTGGGTACAGTCTGAGCGAGCAGCATGTTGCTCGTCTCTCCGCGCTACCGAATTCCTGTGGATATCTTGCCCCTGTAGGTGACGACTGTCACCAGTACCTCGGCTACCGAAGTCAAAGCCGCGCATGGGAAGGTGCTGTAAACCTTCAGAAAGGAGGTTGAGATGAGGACGCTCTCGCGGATAACCCCCGCACTTGCAGTGTGTCTGGTTTTGCTCCTTGTCATCTCGCCGCCCCGGCCGGAGTCGGCCCCCAGAAGCGGACCGGGTGAGATCAGGATTTTGATGCTGTTCGGCGATAATGTGGGAGGCTTTCACTACTTCACAAGCGACGTCTGGGAGCATTGCGGCTGGAGACTCACCTCGGCCGGAATGCAGCCGACCCTGAGCCCGTGCGCGGTCGGCGTGCCCTTCAATGTGGACACACTCATAACCGAGATCGCCGACCTGTCGGACTATGACTGCCTGGCCATCATGCAGAGCTTTTCCTGGGAGGGTTCGCATAACGACCTTCTTGCCAGCCCTGAGGCGCTTGCGCTCGTCCAGCAGGCCGTGGCCGAAAGCCTGCTCGTTGTGGCGAGCTGCGGCGGAGTGCGCGTACTGGCTGCGGCCGATGTTATCAACGGGGTGACCGTCACAGGTTTCCCCGGCTATTACAATGAGTACGTCAATGCTGGCGCGGTCTGGGCAGGCCCGAGCGTGCCGCCGGTGCTCGACGGCAATATACTTACCTGTAACACGGGCCGCTACTACTGTCACCAGATTGCAGAAATCATGCGCGAGTACTTCGCCAGTAAGCTCGCGTCTGGCCCCGCGGACTAGCGGAAGAGAGGCGAGTGATGAAAAAGATAATACTCCTTACAGGTCTTGCAATTGCGATTGCAGGCGCCGCCTCGGCTGATCTGGAAACGGTCTGGATGCAGACATACGGGGGTATGGCCGCGGACGGCTTCAGACAGGCGATTCCCACTGGCGACGGCGGTTTCATTGCCGTCGGGTACACTTACTCGTTCGGGTCGGGGGATGTTGACGTCTTTCTGGTCAAGACCGACTCGGGTGGGGACACGCTCTGGGCGCGGGCCTACGGGGGGCCGAGCCTGGACTACGGCCACAGCGTGTGCGAGACCGGTGGCGGCGATTACGTCGTCGCTGGCTACACCATGTCTTACGGCGCCGGCGGGGAGGATGTCTATCTACTCAAGGTGGATGCGGATGGGGACACAGTGTGGACCAGAACGTATGGCGGCGCAGGTCTGGATGAAGCCAAGGGGGTTTGCTTCACCGGCGACGGGTACATAGTCGCCGCGGGCCAGACGGAGTCCTTCGGTTCAGGACAGAGCGATGTCTACGTCCTCAAAGTCGACGCCGCGGGGGACACCGTGTGGGCGCGTGCCTTCGGTGGCGCCGTTTCCGACTGGGCCGAGAGCGTGTGCGAGCTCGCAGACGGGAGCTATGGCGTCAGCGGGACCACGGGGTCTTTCAGCACCACGCGGGACGCTTACCTGCTCAAGGTCGATACCGGCGGAAACCTCGTCTGGGACTTCAACTACGGTTCAGAAGACCAGTACATGGGGGACTACGGCACCGGGGCAATCGCACTGGCCGACACCGGCATTGTCGCCACGGGCTGGCGGACCGACCAGGACCGTGGCGACCCGCTCCAGGCCGCCTTCCTCCGCGTCTACAGCAGCGGGGTGCAGCAGTCCTACCGGAAGTACTCGGATCCTTTCATGCAATACGGGAGCTCCATATGTGAGACGGCGGATAATGGCTTCCTCTTGTGCGGGGCTGACAAAGACGACTCCACTCACAGGAACGACCTGTTTCTGGTTAAGCGCGTGCAGGGCAGCGGTTGGGTGTGGGACCAGACGGTTGGCGGCGAAGGCTCGGATTGGGGATGCTCAGTCGTGGAAATCGAGCCGGGCTGCTACCTCATAGCCGGCTACACGGAGTCCTGGGGGAGCGGCAGCTTCGACGGCTGGCTGCTC
>CAZSBE010000166.1:0-4904 GCA_964604955.1 uncultured bacterium | reverse complement strand
GCTCCTCCCCCGGCGGCTCCGTTACTACACCGAGTCTTGGGGAAGCAGCCGCGCTCTCTATAACCCCTATAAACGGGTTGACAAAACATGGGATAAAGTGATAGCTTCCCTTGAATCTGTTAGGGCCTTTTTTTTGCGTATACGGCGGTTTGAAGGAGATTTCTTCAATGGGTGAAACACGCGTCAGGTTGTCCAGGGATAGGGTCTCAAGCGACTTCGTAAAGCGCGTAAACGAAATCAGCGGCCAGAATATTCTCAATTGCTATCAATGCGGCAGATGTTCTTCCGGTTGTCCCCTGACATTCGCGATGGACCTCCTGCCGAGCCAGGTAATCAGGCTCGTGCAGCTGGGTCTCGAAGAGGAAGCCCTCCAGGGAAACACGCAGTGGCTTTGTGCTTCCTGCATGACCTGTCATGCCAGGTGCCCGAGGGGCGTGGACCTCTCCAAGGTCATGGAAGCGCTGAGAGCCCTCAAGCTGAGGCCGGGCAAGGAAAGCCGCATCAAGATAGAAGATATTCCCAAGGAGCAGTTAGCCAGGATGCCTCAGCAGGGTATTGTCAGTGGATTCAGAAAACTCACCGGTTAGGCGTCAGTGTCCCAGGAGGATATCGTGAAGGTAGCATACTTTCCCGGTTGTACGCTCAAGACCAAGGCGAAGGGACTGGACGACTCGGTCGTGGACACCGCCAGGGCACTGGGGTACGACTTTGAAGAAGTTCCGGACTGGACCTGCTGCGGGGCCACGTTCAATCTCTCCGAGGACAACGTGATGGCCCTTGCGCCGCCCATCCGCATCCTCGCCAATGCGAGGCAGATCGGGGACGAGGTCGTGACGGTGTGCGCCGGTTGTTACAACGTCTTGAAGCGCGCAAACTACACCGTTCAGAACGATCCGGAGAAGCTCAAGAAGATAAGCGACTTCATCGAGCTCGAATATGACGGCCAGACCAGGGTCGTTCACTACCTCGAGTTCTTAAGGGACAGGGTCGGTTTCGATAAGATCGCGAAGGCGGTCAAGAAGGACCTCGGCAACCTCAAGGTGGTTCCCTATTACGGCTGCCAGCTTCTGAGGCCGCATGAGGAGGTCCTCCTCGACGACCCGGAGAATCCGATGATAATGGACGATATGCTCGAAGCCATCGGCTGTGATGTCCTCGAGTTCCCGCACAAGGGCGAGTGCTGCGGTGCCTTCCTGACGGTGTGCAGCAATCTCGAAGCCCGCCAGGCGGAGCCCGCCGGCCGGCCGGACAACGCCGTGAGCGACTGTTCATATACCATAATCAACTCGGCGGGAAAGAGAGGGGCGGACCTGATGGTGCTCTCCTGCCCTCTGTGCCAGTACAATATCGACTACTCGCAGGAGAGAATCATCAAGGAACATTACGGCTTCAGGCAGGTGCCCTCGGTTTATTTCTCGCAGCTCCTGGCGCTGGCGCTCGGGCTCGACATGAAGAAGTACTCGCTTGATAAGAAACACCATTTTATTGACCCCAGGGGAGTAATAGAAGAGAAAGTCCTTTCTTAACGTGAGGTAGCCTGATGAAAAGGATTGGCGTTTTCGTTTGCTGGTGCGGGTCTAACATCGCTTCCACGGTTGACGTCGGCCGGGTGGTCGAGGCAGCCAGGAAGATGCCGGGCGTTGTGCATGCCGAGGATTACAAGTACCTCTGTTCGGACCCCGGGCAGAACATAGTCCAGAAGGCGATACAGGACAATAACCTCGACGCCGTCGTTATAAGCGCTTGCACTCCCAGCCTCCACGAGCCCACGTTCAGGAAGGCCTGCGAGCTCGCGGGGATCAACGCCTACCAGTGTGAGATCGCCAATATCCGCGAGCAGTGCAGCTGGGTGCATGAGGACAAGGAAGCCGCCACCAGGAAGGCCATTCTCATAATCAGGTCGATCGTCGAGAAGGCCAGGCTCAACGAGTCGCTCGAGCCCATCACGGCCCCTCTCACCAAGAGGGCGATGGTCATAGGCGCGGGCATAAGCGGCATCCAGGCCGCCCTGGACATCGCGAACGCCGGCTATGAAGTGCTGCTGGTCGAGCGCGAGCCCGCCATCGGAGGCCACATGGCCCAGCTGTCGGAGACCTTCCCGACGCTCGACTGTTCCCAGTGTATTCTCACGCCCAAGATGGTGGAGGTCAGCCGCCACCCCAAGATAAAGCTCATGACTTACAGCGAAGTCCTTGAGGTGTCGGGTTTTGTGGGCAACTTCACGGCCAGGATACTCAAGAAGCCCAGGTACGTTAAGGAAGACGTCTGCAACAACTGCGGCGAATGCGCCGACGTCTGCCCCGTGGTCGTACCCAACGAGTTCGACCGGGGTCTTTCTTCAAGGCACGCCATTTACGTTCCCTTCCCGCAGGCGGTGCCCGCGGTTTATACGCTGGACGCCAACTCCTGCCTCGGGCTCTTCCCGCTGGCCTGCGAAAAGTGCCGGACGGTCTGCGAAGTAGAGGCCATTGACTACGATATGGAACCCGAGGTCGTGGAAGAGCAGGTGGGCGCCATAGTCGTCGCGACCGGTTTCGATCTCTTCCCCATCGAGGAGATAAAAGAATACGGGTACGGCAAGTGCCCGGACATAATAGACGGGCTCCACTTCGAGCGGCTCCTCTCGGCCTCGGGCCCGACCCAGGGCGAGGTGAGAAGGCCCTCGGACGGCAAGATTCCCAAGGAGATCGTGTTCGTACAGTGCGCCGGCTCCAGGGACACCGAGCGCGGCAAGCCCTATTGCTCGAAGATCTGCTGCATGTACACGGCCAAGCACGCCATGCTTTACAAGCACAAGGTGACGGACGGCCAGGCCTATATCTTCTACATAGACGTCCGGGCCGCCGGCAAGAACTACGAGGAGTTCTACCAGCGCGGCGTCGAAGAGGACGGGACCATGTACCTGAGGGGCAAGGTCTCCAAGATCTTCGAAGAGGACGGCCAGGTCTTTGTCTGGGGTTCGGATACGCTCACGGGCAAGAAGATAGAGATCGCCGCGGACATGGTCGTCCTTGCGGCCCCGATAATTCCAAGCGAAGGCACAGCCGAGCTGGCCAAGAAGCTCAGGATACAGACCGACATAAACGGCTTCCTCTCGGAGGTCCATCCCAAGCTCAGGCCGGTGGAGAGCATTACCGCCGGGTACTTCCTCGCGGGAGCCGGCCAGGCTCCCAAGGACATTCCGGAGGCCGTCGCCCAGGCGAGCGGCGCGGCGGCCAAGGTCCTCGACCTGTTCAGCAATGACGAGGTCTATCACGACCCCATGATCGTCGGCATAAACGAGGACCTCTGCAGCGGCTGCGGCGTGTGCGTGGGCGTATGCCCCTACGCGGCGAGGGAGCTGGATACCGAACGCAAGAAAGTGAGAGTCATCGAGGTTCTCTGCGAAGGCTGCGGGGCCTGCGGGGCGGCGTGCCCCACGGGAGCGGCCCAGCAGAGGAACCTGACGGACGCGCAGGTAGCGAGCATGGTCGGGGCGACGCTCGGCGAGACCCCCGAGGAGACAGAAGAATAAAAAGGTGAGGTAAAATGGCAGCCAAGAAAGCAGCTACTAAGCCTGAGACCAAGAACACGGCCAGGGACGCCGGCCCCGATATGGCGGATATCTTCATCATGGGTAAGAAGTACGAGGTGCCCAAGGGCCTTACCATCCAGAAGGCGCTGGAGTATGCCGGGATGACCCTTCTCCGCGGCTGCGGCTGCAGGGGGGGGTTCTGCGGGGCATGCGGTACCGTGTACAGGACCAAGGGCGACTATAAGCTCAAGGTCGCGCTGGCCTGCCAGACGGTGGTCGAGGACGGCATGTACCTCACCCAGATCCCGTTCTACCCGGCCAACAAGGCCACGTACGATATCAACAAGCTGGAGCCGGCGCTCGAGGACGTCGTCCAGTGCTACCCCGAGCTCATGCGCTGCGTGCAGTGCGGCACCTGCACCAAGGTCTGCCCGCAGGACATCGACGTCATGCAGTACATGGCGACGGCGATGAGGGGCGACATAAGCCGCACGGCCGACATCTCGTTCGACTGCATCATGTGCGGACTCTGCGCCAGCCGCTGCCCGGCCGAGACCGTGCAGTATTACGTCGGGATTCTCAACAGGCGCCTCTACGGCAAGTATATCGCGCCTCCGGCCCGTCACGTCGCGGAGCGAATCAAGGAACTCAAGGCCAATAAGTTCGACAGCGAATTAGACGACTACATGAAGATGGACCAGAAAGAACTTCAGAGAATGTACGAATCCAGGGATATCGAACCGGAAGATCTGACTTCTGAGCCGGCGACGGCGGCTTCCGGCGAGAGGAACGACTGAATTCAGGAGGAGAATCAAGATGGCACTGGAGCCGGGAGCTGATCCTTATCCCAAGTCTATGCGTGATACCATAAAGACGGTCGAAGCGACCCGTTCTCGCCGGATGACGGAGGAGTTCGACAGAATAACCGCTGATCAGAAGGCCGACCTCTTGAAGAAATACCATCCCGACCACAAGGCGGGCGAGATGGTCAAGATCAAGGTGGGGCCGAGCAAGGGCGAGAAGACCCCCAATGAGGTCGAGAGCATAATCGAGGCCTACAGCAGGCTCGACCCCAAGAAATTCGACCTCTCCAGAATCGACTTCGACGTCGACGTGCTCGTCATCGGAGGCGGCGGTGCGGGCTCTTCGGCGGCCCTCATGGCGCATGAACAGGGAGCCAAGGTGCTTCTCACCACGAAGCTCCGCCTGGGCGATGCCAATACCATGATGGCGCAGGGCGGCATCCAGGCAGCCGACAAGGCCAACGACCCGCCCTCGCAGCACTATCTAGACGTCATGGGCGGCGGCGGTTACTACAATATCCCCGAACTCGTGAGAGCCCTCGTTCTGGACGCCCCCCACGTAATAGGATGGCTCCAGGAACTGGGCA
>CAZSBE010000165.1:0-4915 GCA_964604955.1 uncultured bacterium | reverse complement strand
AAGAATAAAACCCCAAAATAGATAAAAACAAAACTCAGGACTTCCAACGTGATCTCAAACAATCATAAAATGGAGACCACGTCCTCATTCGAGCACGTAGAGAGAGCTAAGAGCGCAACTGCAGATAAGACCAGGAAAGACCGGAGCATCTTCTACCCTCCTCGGCATGTTACGGCAATATAGCGTACAACAGACTCGCAGGGATATTGTTCCCTTGGGGTGGTACTATCACAGGCCTGTACCCGATGCAAGACCTATCTTGTCAACACGACCTTCTCGATGACCCTCGCCTGCCCTGCGACCAGCTCAAGGAAGTAAATGCCGCTGGGGGCCTGGCTGCCATCCGAGTAGGTTCCGTCCCAGGCGGTCTGCTTCTCCCCCGGGCCAGCCGGGCCGGACACCAGGGTGCTGACCTCCCTGCCCCTCACGTCGAAGATCTTAAGAGAGACGGGCACGCTTCCACCATATGTCCCGGGCACGCTGTATCTGAGATGAACCTTAGACCCGAACGGGTTCGGATAGGTCGAAATGAAGACGTCTTCCAGGGCAACGTCACGCTGTATGCCCGATGACCCGTCGACGGTGAGGGTGTCCACGGCATAAGTCATGTCCGTGTTGCCGTAAGTGTGCGTCGCGCGTGCTTCGATTACGTGAGGCCCTTCGCTCAGGGGATCAGTCGTGAAATTGAAGGCCTCCCTGTCCCAGTCCCACGCGCCGTCGGTGGGACTCGCGTCCTGCCAGGGCTCGCCGTCCACGCGGAACTCGACCTTCTCGATCATTGCGAGCGTTATGTCGTTCTGCCGTGAGTTGCGCGGGTTCAGGTTCTCCAGCCTCTCCACCCAGCACGTGCCGGCGTAGGCGGGTGTGGTCGTCGGGCATGGATCCGGCGTGTAGGCGTAGAGAACGGTCTCGCAGTCCGTATCCATAATATCGGGAATGCTGTCGGTGTCGGTGTCCGTCCAGCCTATCTGGCCCTTGGTGAAGGCGCAGACCTGGGCGGCCCCGATCGAAACGCTTCTCATGATGCAGACGAAGGAGTTGGAGCTGCACCCGCCGCAGCCGCTGGGATAACACGAGTTCTGGTTATCTGAATTGAGGTAGCCCGACCTTGCGGTGCAGCCCTCACCGGCCTCCTGGTACTCATCCAGGGCGTAGTAGGAATGGCTGAGCTCATGCGCCATAACGGCGTCCATATTCGCGATGCCCCAGCCGTCGTTGCCGTAAGTCATGATGAACCTGGGCCCGCCGAGAGTCGAGTACGCGAACCTGCCGTCCGGGAACATGTTGTCCGAGTCATTGCTGCTGTCGGCGATGAAGCAAAGCGTCGCCCAGTCCGTACCCAGGGCGTCCCTTACGGCATTGGCCATGTCATACGTGCCGGCGTAGCCGAGATACGAGATGCACTGGTCGCGCCACAAATACTCCTGGCTCGATGTGCGGCTTATGGGCTCGTAGGAAGTCGGAACGTCGTAATGAAACTGCGTGTAGAAAGTCAGGTCTCTCCACTTGCCCTTGGTGACGTACCAGTCGAGGCCGTTCAATATCTCGCTCGTCACCTGGTCCTTCTCGGCCGCGGTCCAGTCCTCGGTCTCCGGGTCGATGGCGCCGTTGCTTTCGGCCAGTACTATCGCCAGGGAGGCCGTGCCGAGCATGAACTCGCTCACGTCCAGAAGCTTCGCGCCCGGGGGCCGGCCGAACATCTGCGGCTCGGAGAAGGGCACAACATCGTTTATGAGCGGCATGCGGTCGGGCGACGGCTCGGCATCCAGCCCCATCATGCGGGCCTGGCCCATGTAGACGTTGTTCCATGCGGCTATTATGTGTTTCGAGTTCCCGGTGAACGCCTCCGGATCCAGGATGTCCCTGTAAATCGCCGAGGCTTCGCTGTTGGCGAAAACCCTGGCATCCGAGGCTTCGGGAAGATCGGCGATGATGATATCGGGGTAGACCACGATCTTGACGCGGCCGCCAAACGCTTTTATGCACTCGACGGTGGCCCTGGTGTCCTCGAATACACCGCTCTTGACCGTGATCAGCGCGTCCGAAGCCAAGCAAGCGGATGCAAGAAGAAGGAACAAAACGCAAATGATGCTAACAGCTACTGATGTCCTCAGCATAGCAAGTGCCCTCCTGATAGCTATACTTGCCCCTGTCCACATATGATGATAGCACATCAGCGGCCTTTTGTCAAAAGCCCCGGAGGCGTCAGCCGCCGGGGCGCCTGAGCACCGATCTCAGGAAGCGGATGCCCCTATCCATCTCGGACGGCCCCATCCTGTAGAAAGCTCCCAGGAGAGCGGCAAAGACCGCCGTGGCGGCCACGGCATACACGGGCCCCACACCTCCCGGCATGCCCCGCCCCAGCACCCGCAGGGCCCCGATTATCCCTGCCCCGGCGCAGATCGACGCCAGCGCCGGCCCGAGGGAGAAAGGAATGCGGTAGTGTCGCTGCGAAAGGCCGAGCACCGCCAGCGCCATGACGAAATTGGTGACCAGCGTGGCCAGAGCGGCCCCCTCCTTACCGAGGTCCGGAATGAGGAGGGAATTGAGGGCGATATTGAGGGCCGAGCAGCATATGACGACGCCCGCGAGCAGCCGCGTCTTCCCGGCCACGTAGAGCCCCGATGCGTAGAGGATGGAGAGCCCGTAGAAGATGAGCGAGCCCGAAAGCAGCGGGATCACGCTCGAGGAGGCCATATACTCGTCGCTGGCGACCACGGCGAGTATGCGATACGAGAAGACTGACAGGACGAATGCCATAGATATCAGGAAGAAGGAGAAGTAGCGGTGAACACGCGCAAAGACCTCCTGCGCGCCCTCCCTGGAATAGTTTGCGAAGAGGAACTGCGGCCAGGCCAGATTGAGGGAGGTCACGGGAAGCACGAGCAGGAGACAGATCTCGTGGGCGTACTGGTAGAGCCCGACCTCGGAGAGCGCCGCCCCGGGCGGCGACAGCCGCCTGAGAAGGTATATATCCGAATACGCGAGCACCCACATGGCCAGATTCATGGGGACCAGCGGAAGCCCGAAATCGAGTATTCTCCTGAACATGCGCCGGCTCAGTTTCAACGAGAACTGCGCCGTCCTCTCGATGTAGATCACGACCCCTATGGCAAGCGGCGGCAGGGCCAGACCGGTAACGAGCCCCGGCGCGCCCCGCTTGAGCGCGACGATGAGCACGATGGTGAGGGCCAGCGAAAGCGCGCCCTTGGACACCGTATAGACCACGTATCTGAAGGACCGTGCCATGGCCCGCTCGTAGGAGAGCCCGATCTGGAGGAGCGCGTTTCCCAGGCCCCCGGCGAGGCCGGCCAGCACCAGGCCGCCGTGAGCCGTCGATCCCAGAAGGAGATTCGAGAGCCTGCCCGGCATCAAGCCGAGAAGGAAGACCACGGGGAGCGAGATGAGAAGGGACGTGGCGAGCACGGTTGAAACCACCCTTCTCTTCTCGTCCTCATCGGGCGCCTCGTTGACGAACTTGATGAGACTCGAGCTCTGCCCCAGATCCAGGACTATAGTGAGAAGCGTGATGAGAATGAGGACGACGGACGCGCGGCCGTACTCCTCGGTGCTCAGGTAGCGGGCGATAATCGGAACCAGCGCCACCCTGGTTATTCCGCCGGCCATCGTGGCAACGCCGTATGCGCCGGTGTGCCTGGCGAGGTCGCGTATCCTGCCCGGCATCGTCACCTCTTTCCCCGGGCCGGGTTGCCTTCATCGTCCACCCAGCCCAGCTCGCGGTACATGGCGTAGATGCTCCGCGTGACAGTGGCCGCGTCATGGTGCTTTTCGACGAAGGCCCTGCCCTGCCTCCCCTTTTCGCGCCTGAGGCCGGCATTGACAATTACCTCTTCGAGCCTGGCCGCCAGGGTCTCGGGGTTGACGGTGACGAAGGGGTGGTCGCTGAGGAAGGCTTCGAACTCCGGCGTGAAGCTGGTGAGAGTCGGAATTCCCATGGAAAGCGTCTCGAGCGAGTTGACGCCGTAGCCGGTCCCGCCCCTGTCGCCGATCTGGTCTATCGCTATGTCGCATGTCCGCTTTATGGCGATGGCTTCGGCATGGGGCCTTCCCTCTATGAGGACCAGCTCGACATTGTGCCGCCGCTCCATCTCCCTGACGACCTCTATTATCCGGGCGGTCCCCTTGAGGGCCCTGTTCCTGGGCGCGTGGCAAATCCTCAGGCGCTGGTTCTCCTGGGTGCGCGCCTCGAAGTCGCCGACCTCGAAAGGCAGGAAGCTGAACCTCAGGCCCGGGTGAAGCGCAAGGTGGTCGAACTCCGTGGTTATGTTGAGATCGCTGAGCTCGTCGATCTCCGGGATGATGCCCCTGTCTCTCAGGTCCGTACCCAGGTAATAGCAGACTATCTTCTTCCCCATGGCCTTGAGTTTTCTAATCAGGCGCGAGTCGCGGAAGAAGCCGGCGCCGCTCTCCAGGTGGTATATGTCGAAATTGAGAAGATCGTGGCGTTCCACGGCGCTGTAGATTCTGGGCGCCCAGAGCGAATCCCGCAGATTGAAAAGCAGGCCCTCGAAGCGGCTGCGCGGCCTCCAGACCCTTCCCCTGCCCGTATCGATGCTCTCCGGTGCCTCCGAGTGAAGCGCGTTCATCACCCGCTTGAGCGCCATGTCCAGCGCGCTGCCGCGCAGCAGGGGAAGGTTCAGGCAGATGTCCTCCTCGAACCCGCTCGCGCATCGGGAGAGAGTAACGAGCCTGGAGTAGTTGCCGAACCTGTTGTGGTACTTGACGAAGGTCGACGCTGTCCCGACCCAGTTCTGATCGCATAGATGGAGGATCCTGAGCAAGTTAACGCCCCTCTCCGACGAGCCTCAGTATGTTCCCGCCGAGGATGAGGGCCCGGTCTTCAGGGGCGATCTTGAGGGCGTCCACGACGCCCATGTACATGCGCGGATGGCCA
>CAZSBE010000164.1:0-4920 GCA_964604955.1 uncultured bacterium | reverse complement strand
GCTTCACGATAACGGGATTCGGGGAGACCCAGCCCATTGCGAGCAACGAGACCAAGGATGGCCAGCAGCTCAATCGCCGGGTTGAAGTCGCAATCTATGCAAACGCCAAGCTGAAGGAAACCGCCAAGGAAGAGACCGGGGGTTAGACCGATCGGAATCGAGCCATGAGGAGCGTAGGCGCGTTGTTATGGCGGGCGGTTTGTTGGTTTGTAACAAGGGAGGTGTGTCATGAGGCATCTTGTCTTTGTGTTGATCATTATGGCCTTGACTGCAGTGTTCGCTGCCGGCTGTGGGGAAAAGGATCAAGCCGCGGTCAGGGATAAAGTGAGTTCAGAGCAGGTCAAGCAGGAAGCAAAGGAGTCCATGGAGGCGGCGAAGACCTACACGCTGGAACATAAGGACCAGTATTTGGCAGACGCAGAGGCGCAATTGAAGCAATACCGGGAGAAGATCGACGAGCTCAGGAAACAGGCCCAGCTGGCAGGCCAGGACACCCGGGCTTCGCTTGAGGAGAAAATCCAGGCGCTTGAGAAGCAGCAAGAATCTGCACAAGAGCGGCTTGCTGAAATCAAGAATTCGAGTGGAGACGCCTGGGCCGACCTGAAGGCAGGAACAGACTCCGTGATGGGTGACATTAATGAAGCCTATGAGAAGATTGTGGCGGAGTATAAGAAGTAACACATCGGGGCAGCAGGCTGATCAACGTGCCGTTCCTTACCGGAGAATCCGGATACACCTCCGAGGACGTTCCATACGGTAGCGTAATCCCTTCAGAGTAAATAGGGAATTTGAACATCATCGAAGGGCACATGAGACGGAACTCAGGTTGAATCGCGACCTCGAGAGGATGATGTAGGTGTTGCTCAACCTGATTGGTCACGTTGGTAACAGTGTGATTGGGAATGAAGACCTTAGCACCAAGCGGGTTTTCCAGAGCTACAAACCGCATGGTTATGGCGCTAACGATTCCCGTCTGACCACTTATCTTCACCATGTCACCAACATCCACAAGATCGGAGAACACCAGCGTCAGTCCGGTCAGAACATCCTGTACAATACCCTGGGAACCGAAAGCCACAGCGAGGCCAATCACCGAAGCACCAGCAAGGTACGCCGTCAGAGAAACGCCCAGTTCCCGCAATATCAGACCTATAGCCCAGGCATAGATAACAAAGACAAGTATGCTCGTGCTTAGGCTGGCCAGAGACCTCCACTTAGCACCGGTTCTCCCATGGGCCCGCTGTGAGCCCCGCCGACCTAGATACCGGATGAGGGTTACTGCCAGATGGGAGCCAGCGGCTAGTGCGATGATGGCCACAGAATCGCGCTCTCAGACATTTGTCCGCGGAGCCCGTCTATTCGGTCCCGAGCATCTTGCCGATCTCATCCAGAGCCGTGTCTAATGCTCTGTCCGCAGGCACCGGTATATCCGGTTCGACGCCGACTCCAGCGAAAGTCCCTCCGCTCGCCCCATATCTCGTCAGCAGAAACGGCACCGACACTTCGAAAGCCACCCCGACCGGGTAAGTCCTCGACGGATTGGCCATTCCCGGGGTCCGCTCGCCGACGACCGCGGCGCGACCGACGTCCTGCAGGATAAAGGCGAACGCTTCAGCGGCTGACATCGTGGCCCCACTGGTCAGAACAAACACCGGGATCCCGGTACCAAAGGGCCGTTGAGTAGCGGTGGTCCTTATCTCAACGGGCTCTCCGCCGGAGCGGTCTGAGAATGTGCATAGCAGTGAATTGGCCTCTAAGATGTGGCTTAAGATAAGCACCACCATGTCGGCGGAGCCACCGATGTTATCGCGGAGGTCGAAAACGATGGCCTTCATATCCGGCAATTCGACAAGTGCCTGTCTGACCGCCTCCATCGACGCATCGTCGCCGGGGAGGCCATCGAACTCAAGGCAGGCCGTATCATGCTCCAGCATCTGCGATGTTCGGAGCCCATGCGGGCTGAGTTCCCGCCGCGGGGATTGCTCCGGTTCTTCCTCGAATTCGTCCCGGACCGAGAATTCGAAATGCCGGTCGGCCACCCTCGACCTGATCACTTCCATCACCGCGGCCACGAGTGAATCCGCGGTGGTGGCGGACTCGAATTCGCCCTGCTCCAGGCAGGTCATGATCGTGTCCGCAAGGCCCCCCCCTGCCTCCGGGTCAGCATAGTTATCCCGGATGACGGCTGCCAACTCGCCGACCACCTCTGCCCGCACGGCGGAATCGAGACGGCCGCCTCGAGCTCTCCATTCGATTATCTCAAGCATCCTTACGGCGTTCATGTTCTCGGGATTCAGCTCGAGCGTCTTTTCGTAGTTCTCCTTCGAAAGCTCCAACTCACCCATCGCCAGGTAGCACTCGGCCAGGCTGTCCCAGGTATTGGCGTCGTCGGGGAACGCGAGTGTATTGAACTGGAACAACCGCAGCGCCGATTCGAGTTCACCGGCGGTCATAAGATCGTAGCCTTTCGAGTTGATCCTGGCGTTTACTCCGCCCGCGCTCGACCCGATCCAATTCAGCAGGCCCGATTCTTCCAGTTGCTCGAGATAGGCAAGGCCCGCTTCGGGCCCCTCCTCCAGTACGACGTCTTCCTCGGCCCTGAGGTCTCCGACCAGGGCCGTCTGCTTGACGGCCTGCTCGAGCAGCATGTCGTAGTCCTCATCCAGCAACAACCGCTGACCTCTCAAGGTCGAAAGGCACTCTTTAGCCTTCCCGAGATAGCCCTCTCCCGAGTCAAATCGCTCCTGAAGGGATTCTCTGGGATCTCCGGTCCGTTCACGATCCTCGGCCGTGGCGGGAAGCGGCCATACTCTGCCGGTGTTTCGGCCCAACGTTCGGGAGAATGCAGGATTGCGCATCGTCCAGCCGGTGAACGTCGCCAGCGGCAGGGTGACTTCCGGCAGATGGACGCCGGCTATCTCGTTTCCGTCGGCATCGACTTGAGGAACGAGGCATACGTACCGGGGACCCGTTTCCGGCGGCACATTATCCGCGATTCCCTCGGTCCGCCAGCGGGGCCCCGGATCCAGCCGGTAGGGATTGTAATAGGACTCGGGTATCCGAACCCCTGGAATGGCGGGAAACACCTTGCGGAAGTCCTCTATAGAGACCAGGCTTCCGTCCGAGATCCTCGGAATCTGCGATTCGGGCGGCTCTACGCCATCGGTGACCCACTCATCCAGGGCGGTCAGGAGAGCCCGCCCTATGAGGCCGATGCGGCCATCGACGTGAGCTCGGCCGGCGATCGCGAATATCCTGACATTCGGATCGATCCCGGCGTCCGTCTTACCCTCGACATCGGTGTGGAGAAGTGAAGCCGCCCTGGTCCAGTAATCGGTGGCGGAATTGACGAAGAACATCTTCGGCAGGAAACCCGACCTGCGAGCCCGTCCCAATCCATCCCCGCGTTCCCCCGTCATCGGGTCGTACTGCTCGACGGTGTTGAACGGAAAGAAATCTATCGGAAAGAGGTTGTCTTCATGATGACTCCCATGGCGGGTGGTCTGGGCAAAGCGGGAATTGAACTGCCCCTTGCCGGCGCCGGCGCAATTGGCCTGCAGACCATCGAACACCATTCTCCCCTTCTCATCACCGTTAAAGTCCTCGTAGACGAAGTGATAGAGCAGCCGGGCCGACTGGGAGTGGCCCCATGAATAGGCGTGCTCTATGAAGCCTGCAAGTGGATTGGCAGAGCCGGTATCATCGGCCTCTTCGTACCTGAAGAACGACACGACGTCGCGGATGGCTGCGAGGCCCAGGCCTGTTATCCTGGGGTCCTTTGCGGTGTATACCAGGTCATAAAGCCAGCCGGGCTTGATGCCTTCGTTCACATACAGGTAGCCCGGGTCGGGAACGGGCCCGCCGTCTTCCACGCGCGCGAATGTCCATTGATCGCGCGGCACCTCGATCGGGTCCTCCCAGCGATATTGCCGCATGGACAGACCTGCCTCCGGGTCATTCATGTCGACGGGCTCGTATGCTATGGAGCCGCCCCATACCAGGGGCTGGCCATTCACGGCGAAGTCCGAATAGGAGATGATCTCGGTGTAAGTTTTCCCGGTAATCGTCTTGCCATTAGCGGTCGCCACTGGCACATTGATGTTGAGCGCCTGGTCGCTCTGGATCACGTCGCAGTTCCATCCGCACCAGAGATAGGACCAGCCCTTGCGGTACAGCCAGTTCTCACCGGCCTCATAGCAGAAGTGCCCTACGCCCATCTTGTAACCGCGGTTGTTTACGAAATATAGCAGCCGGCGGTTTCCGCGACCGGTATCGATGGGCTTGTGGAGCTCGAAATCCGTCGAGAATTCGACATTGCCCCGCTCGTTCCGCTCGGCCAGATCCAGATCCACGATCAGCCGATTGGCCGGGTCATCCGGGTCCACCTCGAGGTATATGACGCCCTTTACCACCTCATAGGGACCCGCAGGGCCGTCCTCTGGCGCATCGGATGCGACCTCGCGGCTGGTGACCTCAACACTGACGACCCGGGCCGCAGCAGCCGCCGGCAGGAGCAAGAAACCGATCAACATAGCTATGCACACCACGCCCATACGGCCGCGCCAGAGAGCAAGCTCACTCATCTTCAAGGCCCCTTTCATGGAGTAGTTCTATTTGACAGAGGGTTGTTCACGAAGAATTGACCGATACGCGTTAGCTCCGCAGGGCATGCCCTTCAGGATACCGTAGAATACTCTACGCCCACAGGCCTACCCCGTCAACCCCATTCGTCACCGCCTATTTACAGCTGATGCCAGCCTACTTGAGGCGCACGAGCTTCCTCGACACAACCGAGGTGCCGGCCGCCAGCCGGGCGAGATAGACCCCGGGCGCCACCTCCCTCCCGGTCTCGTCAGTGCCGTACCAGGTGACCGTGTACTCGCCTGGACCAGCCTCTAGCATGCTTGGATCGACTTGGAA
>CAZSBE010000163.1:0-4966 GCA_964604955.1 uncultured bacterium | reverse complement strand
CGTGCAAGGTCATGCTGTTCTGATTCTCAACCGCCTGGTAGCCGGACGTCCTCGTGCAGGGGTTGCCTGCCGAGATGTGCTCATCTAAAGCGTAAAAGACATGACAGGTCTCGTGGGCAAGTATGGTGCCCATGTATTCAATGCCGCCATCGCCGTTGTCATAAGTCATAAAGATTATGGGCCCGCCGAGGAACGTGAAGGCAATATAGCCGTCGGCGAACGCCCCGTCGGTGTCGTTACTGCTATCTACTACGAATACGCATGTCCCCCAATCGGTCCCAAGGGAATCCCTCAGCACATTGACATATGGGAAGCCCGGGTAGGTATCGCCATAGCCCAACGCGGTGAAGCATTGATTGGTCCAGAGCTGTTGGTCCGTGGTCGGCCGGGTGATGGGCTCATAACCTGTGGGGACTTGATATTCAAAGACTACGTAGAAAGTAAGCGGGCGCCAGGCTGCCTTGTTCACGAGCCAGTTAAGTCCGCTTATGACCTGGCTCGCAACCTGGTCCATTTCCTCCTGTGTCCAGTCCTCCGTCTCCGGATCGATCGTGCCGTCGCTCTCGGGCAGGATGACCCCGACGGCAACTGTACCCAGCATGTACTCACTGACGTCATAATAATCATCGTCGGACGGCTGAAGTGGCGTCATGTACTCGAAAGGAAGCAACTGGACGTCATTAGTGAGCGGCATGGGGTTGGAAATTCGCTCCGGCCACGGACTCCTCGACATGTTGTTCCAGGCGGCAGCGATGTGCCGGGCTATCGCGCCGTAGACGGCGAGATCATCCGGATTCACCGGACCATCGTAGACTCTCGAGACCAGTCCGGTTGCGAGCAGGTCGGCCTCACGGCCGTTCGGGACATCAGCTATGACGAAATTGACCGGAAGGACTATCTTAGCCCGGCCTCCGCAGGCTTCAATGGCCCGTATGGCGGTCCGGGTATCGCGCAGATGAGCGCCGTCCACGGTGACAAGCCTGTCCGAGGAGAACGCGGTTGCGGCAAGGGCAACGCCGAGAGCCGCGAGCCCCGATAGTCGCACAAACGACATGGTTGACTCTCCCGTCGTATGAGCTCCCAAGCCCTCGCGTCTACACCATACGCATATCCTACCAGAGCGTCTATGGCAATTCGGCACCCTGGCTGACCGTCGTGGCGAAGACTTTAAGTCCTGCAAGTAGGAGGAGCGCCCCCCTCGGGACGCGCCCTGGAATGGCGAAATGGCGTTGGCTCCCCGGGCAGAATTTGAACCTCCAACCATTTGAGTGTACTTCTGTCTTGACAGATATCCGGGGATATGAGCAAATTTACTCAGGCATATGAGTAACTCGCTAAGGGATTGTTTTTAAAATGTTTAAGATTGAGTCAGAGATTTCTCAAGAAACAATCCTATGGACATTCAGGTTTAAGGAGCGTGAGGTTACAGCGAAAATAAAATCATCGCATGAACAAACGCAGATTTAAGAAAGCCGTCAAACGCATCCTCAGGCTGCCGAAGAACAAGTACCTGTTCTTCTACCTGGCCAATAAGGCAAGTCATCTCTACCTGAAACTTGTCAAATCCAAACGTGTTGCCTATCCCTCAACCATCATGATAGAGCTGACCAATCATTGTAACCTGGCCTGTACCACCTGTCCCAGGGAATATGCCTACGGGAAGGAAATGGACCAGGGCATGATTGGTGTTGACCAGGCCAATAAGATCATCGATGAATGCTGGCCATATCTTGATTCCATTGGGCTAACAGGGATGGGAGAGACCTTCCTGTATAAGGAGATTGGGGAGATCGTTGACTATATCAAATCAAAGAACAGGGGAATAATCATTTCCATCTCAACCAATGCCAACCTGCCCGGATTCATGGACAGGGCTACCCCTTTGATAGGTAAGATTGATACCATACAGATATCTATCGATGGCCTGCGTGACGTTTATGAGAGAATCAGGAAGAAAGCAAGTTTCAAAGCGCTGGACGAGAACCTGAGAATGCTGGCAAAGAGATGTAAGGGTACAGATACGACCTTAATGCTGAATATGGTAGTGACCAGGGAAAACTACCATCACATGTCCGGGCTGGTCAGGTACGCTGAAGAAATTGGCATTGATTACCTTGATTTTACCCTGTTCAACCTGGCGGCAGTAACCGATATTGATGCTTCCTACTATGAGTTCTATAAATCTCCTGAATTCATCGATGCTGTTTCGGCATTGGAAAGCGAAATAAGAAAGACAGAAAAGGTAACCGTCACGAATAAGAATTTTGAAACAGAAAATGGATTCCAGAAATGTCCTTTTCCCTGGACCCATTTCTACATTTGCTGGGATGGTTTCGTCCCCCCATGCTGTGCCAAACCATTCCCGAAAGAGCTAAACTTCGGGAATGTATTTGCGACCTCCGTAATGGATGTGCTGAACAGCAAAGCCTATAAGGCATTTCGAGCCCAATGGTTTTCTAATGAGGCCCCTGCCTTTTGCAGCAAATGCCACTTCCTTGAGATTGCCCCGATATCCAAAGCAAAAGCGCATCAAACCTAAACCAAATATGGTCAAATGAGAAAACATCACTTCAGGCTGTTCCTTTTTCTGATTGCACATGAGCTGCCATCCTGCAAGTAAACAAACCGATGTATTATGACACTGGTACGATCAACCGGCCCTCAACTGGAATGAAGCCCTGCCGGTTGGCATCGGCAGGTTGGATGGCCATTCTCGGCGTTTCTCGACTACACAATCCTCGGAAGTTTATCAGCTTGACGACTGCCCATGAGCATGAGTAACTTTACTCATATTATTGAGTAATACGCTAAGGGGTTGAAAAACAATGTACAAGAGGCCGATCTATCAGCAGATCAGATCCAGACTTGGGGAACCCAGGAGGTTTGTCCTGGTTCTCGCTGGAGCCAGGCAGACCGGCAAGACGACATTGGCGCAGCAAGTCATGGACGACGCGGACTGCCACTCACACTACGCGTCAGCTGACGAGCCCGCGCTCAAGGATCTTACCTGGATTGAGCAGCAGTGGGAAGCAGCCCGGATGAAGCCTGGTTCCGGCGTGAAGGGTAGCCGTGTGCTTCTGGTTCTTGATGAGATTCAGAAGATCCCCGGCTGGTCTGAAGCTGTGAAGCGACTGTGGGATGAGGATACCGCCAGTCGAGCAGATATTCTGGTCATGGTACTAGGGTCATCTGTCCTGCTTCTGAACCAGGGGTTGACCGAAAGCCTGGCCGGGCGCTTTGAGGTGATACATGTGAACCACTGGTCATTCGCTGAGATGCGGAGCGCCTTCGATTGGGATCTGGATACGTATCTCTTCTACGGGGGCTACCCTGGAGCGGCCGGGCTTATTACCGACGGCGAGAGGTGGAGCCGTTATGTGAGAGACTCGCTCATCGAAACCACCATATCAAGGGATGTCCTCTTAATGAAGCGGGTAGATAAACCGGTACTGCTGCGCCGGTTGTTCGAACTCGGTTGTACCTGTTCCGGACAGGTGCTGTCGTACCACAAGATGCTCGGGCAATTGCATGATGCAGGCAATACGACTACGCTGGCCCACTATCTGAATCTCCTCGAGTCTGCAGGGCTTGTCGCAGGCTTGCAGAAGTACTCGGGCCAGAAGATACGGCAGCGGGCATCAAGCCCGAAGCTCCAGGTCATGAGTACTGCGCTGATGACCGCGTCCTCCGGGCTGACATTCCGGGCTGCTCGAGAAGACCCACAGTATTGGGGGCGTCTTGTGGAGAGCGCTGTAGGCTCAAGCCTGGCGAACGGACTGGCAGGATCTCAGGCCGGCCTGTTCTACTGGTCCGGTCGCAATATGGAAGTTGATTTCGTGCTGGCCGGAGGAAGGGCTGTAGTTGCAATTGAAGTCAAGAGCGGGCGCCGCAGGACTTCCCTACCGGGCGTGGACACCTTCGCAAGAAGGTTCAAGGTCACAAAGAAGTTACTGGTCGGCGGTGGCGGCATCAGTGTGGAGGAATTCCTTGAAAGGCCCCCACTTGCCTGGTTGGACTAGGCCGGGATAGAATACTGGCTCCCCGGGCAGGTGTCCCAAAGCGTGATTTTGTGGGATATCGTAGCCATCGGGATCAGCCGAATCGCGAGAGGCCAGATAAAGATCGCTATGTCTGAGTTGCTATCATATCGGGTAATTTCTGCTTGACATTCCACATTAACCGGGTTATATGGAACCGGAACATACAATTCAACCTATACATTTGGAATTGAGCTGGGCAGGCGGTCCCATGAGACGGCACATAGACCTGAGACTGCGGGAATGGAGAGATTCGGACCGACGCAAGCCCTTGATTGTCCGGGGTGCCCGCCAGGTTGGGAAAACCTATTCGGTCCGGCAGTTCGGACAGGCACACTTTGACCAACTTGCGGCCATAGATCTCGAGCGGAACAGGAATCTGCACACTATATTCTCGAGGGATCTTGACCCCAGGAGGATACTGGCTGAACTGGAGATCTTCCTCGATGTGAAGATAACACCCGGCAAGACCCTTCTCTTCCTGGATGAGATTCAGAGCTGCCCGCCGGCCCTGATGGCCCTGAGGTACTTCCATGAGGAATACCCGAACCTGCATGTCGTTGCTGCAGGGTCGCTCCTTGAGTTCGCCATGAGCGACATTTCATTTCCAGTCGGAAGGATGCAATTTCTCGATATGCGCCCGATGACCTTCGTCGAGTATCTGTGGGCGATTGGCAAGGAACAGGCTGCTGAAGTCGTGCTGTCACGCCCCGGCCCCGTGCCTGAGTCGACCCACGATCTCCTGTTGAGTCATCTGAGAAATTACTCCTTCATAGGGGGGATGCCTGAGAGTGTGAAGGCCTATTCAGAGACGGGGTCACTCAAAGAGGCTTTCGCGGTACACGGCGAGCTTGTGGAATCGCTCCGTCAGGACTTCTCGAAGTACTCTCCACGGGTGGATAGTCAATGCCTCAATGGGGTACTGGCTG
>CAZSBE010000162.1:0-4990 GCA_964604955.1 uncultured bacterium | reverse complement strand
AAATACGACTACGTACATCAGCCCGAAGAAGCGATACAGTTTCCAATCAGAAGAGAAAAGCAACAAACCCAGTCCTGTCAACCAAATCGGCAATGCAAAGATATTGTTCGGTAGTATCTGGCTCCACAAGAATTCCGGGAACGATGCGATATAGGCAATGCCGCCGGAGTAACTGGCCGCAAAACCCAGAAAGTACCAGTCGTGTTTGAACTGCCATAATACAAAAGGGATAGAGAAGACCAGGGCGATCATGCCGCCAAGCCAGATCCATTTACTTCTGAAATACGCTCTCTGCGGCACAAGCCATAGGGATACGAATACGGCCAGACTGAAGATCAGGATACTCAATTTGTTGAGAAGCCCGAGTCCCAGCACGAAACCTAACAGTATCCACAGCCTCGGATTATTCTCTTTGATTATTCTTACCAGGAGATATAGGGCTGCCGTCTGTATCAGAAAATCAATACTGTCATACGTAAACAGCGCTCCGAATATCAAGAATCCGGAAAAGAACACGAGCAATCCTGTGAGCAGGATGGCGTATTTCTTTCCGCCCAGTTCCCTGGTTATCAAACAGGCGAAGACCAGAGAGAAAGCGCCGCAGAGGGAGGACGCGAAATGCACTGACTTAATAGAATAACCGAAAACTGCAGTAATCAGTTTCAAGAACAGTGGCGTCAGCGGCAGTATATCCAGATTCCCAGGACTAAGCCGGTCGCTGACGGCTATATAGTAGAGTTCGTCTCTGAAGTACCCATACTCGGGGTGGAGCAGATGAAAGAGAATCTTAAAAAAAACCAGATAACCGATTATGACGTTTTCACTGAAGAGAAGACTGCTGTTGAGTTTCAGCTTCATAGCCATATTTCTGGATGACATATTACTTTACGCATTCTCGCCTTCTAGCGTCACTCCTCACGTTCCCAACCGCTGATGCTGTGCAGTGAGCCGCCTCGGCACCAACCGGGCGGGCTGAGATTCAGGAGGCTGTGAACGCGATACACCTATTGAGTTCGAGCTGCTCGCAGCAACTCCGTGATGCGCACGCCCCACCTAGCCCCACGCTCTCTGACGGCAAACAGGCGTTCAGCAGTCCAGGTTCACTCAGGCGGACCCAGAGCCCCTCGCTTCAGATTGAGCCTGTCGTTGCGCTCCAGACCCCGATCAAACCCGTACAGCGCTTGTTCCCACGAGCCGTACATCGGGTTGGGGACGATTATCCACCCTGTGCCCCAGTACTTCGAGTACTGCAGAGCGTTATCGCGCCTGGCCTGCGGAGTGGTTTCTCCCGGGTACACGAAATCGTTCAGGTCGTCACCGACAAGAAGCAGAACCCTGTGCGTGGCAGCTACATAAGCTCGTCTCGAGGTCTTGTCGGAAGTCCAATCGGCCTGTTCCTTTCGCGTCAGTACCCGATCCCCTGTGATCGCAGGCCCAAAACGTTTACGCAAGTTCCTCAACGTATGTTCCTCGGTGTCGTGGTCCCTGTTGGTCACGAAGAACACCTCCACACCCCGTTCAAGAGCCAGCCGGATGAAATCCTGCGCCCCCGGGACGGCGGGTGCCTCCTCTTCCGCGATCCAGGCATCCCACATGCGCTGGTTGTATTCCTTGCCTTCGACTATCAGCCTGGCCTCAAAGGCTGAGTTGTCCAGGGCGGTCTCGTCCACGTCGAGGATGACAGCAGGTGGTAGACCCTCGTAGTCTGCGGACTGCTCCAGTGACGCCGTCCTGGTTCGATCGGCAAGAGCCTCGTCCAGGCTCAGCGCGGCCTGCGCGAAAATCTCACGGCATATTGCCTCGTACTCAGGTGCAGTACGGACCCAGAGTACCGAGTTGAGCTGCTCATGGGCCTCCGGCGGCATTTCGGTTATGGTGGTAACCGGCCCCCCCGCGCAGCCGGCGAACAGAACCGCGAGCAGTATGACCTTGGTTTGGACTCTTCTCTTCTGATATCGTAGACTCACCATACGGCCTCCTAACGCGAAGATACCCCTTCTGTTGCCTAACGAGAATCGCACATACCTGCGGTTGCTGCAATGAAAAGAGGGTGAGTTTCGCGTTATTGGGAGTGGAACAGGGGGATGTGGACGAAGACCGGCTAGGGCCTCTTTGCACGCAGCAGATTATCGATTCCGTCTGCGGCCATCTTGGCATCAGCGATGCCGGTGACAGCGTCCAGATTGAGATTCACTATGTCCCCACCGGCGAAGACCCTGGGGATCGTTGTCATTCCACCTGCGTCGACTTCCACTTTTCCGCGAGGCGTGAATCCCAGGTTTTCATAGAGACTCTCCGGCATGAAGGAGAAATCCGCGCCCTGACCAATAGCCTCAATCACCATGTCTCCTTTAAGGAACATCAGGTCTTCCTCATAAAACGTGGGCCTGAACCTCCCCTCCTCGTCAAACACCGATTTGACCTTCTTACACAGGAGGCCGGTTACCTTGCCATCTTCGATTCTCACTTCCTTGGGCCCCCAGGCGGGGTTGAACTGAACCCCCTCCGCCTTCGCGTCCTCGATTTCTTCCTCCGTTGCCGGCATTTCTTCCCAATCCTCCAGAGAGACCGCCTTGGTCACGACCGGTTCACCTGGATATTGCATATGTTGCAGCCGCAGAGCTTCCCTGGCCACGTCCATTGCCACATTCCCGCCGCCGATGACGATCACTTCCCTCCCGACCTTCGCATGCTGGCCGATTTTGTTCTGCTCAAGGAAAGGAAGCGCCAGAAGAGCCCTGTCGCAGTTGTCCACTTTCGTGGAGCGACTCACGGTTGTTCCTATCCCGATATACACAGCGTCATAGTCCCTTAGAATGTCCTCGAAGGCGATGTCCTTACCCACAGTGGTATTGAATCTGAACTCGACCCCCAGGGACGCGATATGGTCCACGTCTTTGTCTATAGCCGGGATCGGCAGCCGGTAAGCCGGCGGACCAGTCCGCAGCGTGCCGCCGCCCCCCGACAATGAATCGAAGACGACCGCCTTGTGACCCTTCAGGGTGAGAAAATAAGCCAGCGACAGCCCGCTCGGCCCTGCCCCTATGACGGCGACTTTCTTCCCGGTAGGCTCTCCGGGCCTGAGCTGCAGGGCGGCCTGATAGTCATCGATGGAATCGGCGACGAATCTCTTCAGCCACCTTATTGCCACAGGCTGCCCCTTTATGCTCAGGGAACATGCCGTCTCGCAATGTTTCATACATATTCTTCCGCAAATGGCAGGTATGGGATTGTCCTCCAGTATCTGCCTGAGAGACTCGGCGGGCCTGTCCTCATATATGGCTTTGATGTAATCAGAGATCCTCAAATGAGCCGGGCAGGCCTCCTCGCACAGCTTGCATTCGAGACAGCGGGACGCCTCATCCCGGGCTTCCTGCTTACTGTAACCCGTGACCTGCTCTATGAAGGACAGCTTCCGTTCGTCGGGTTCCACCTCTCTCATGGGCACGCGTTCGGGCTCGAACAAAGCGAAGTCCAGATCGGGGCCGAACCCTTCGTTGTCCTTTTTTCGGTGCGACAGACTCGCTTTGAGTATGGAGTATTCCCCTGCGGGAAGGAAGTGTTCCCCATCGCTTTTCTCATCCCTGGGCAGGAAGACGAAAGTCTTGGTGTCGAAATGGATGTGAAAATAGTCCCGGGAGAGTCTCAAAGAACCGGGCGGACAGATGTCCACGCACAACCCGCAGAAGCAACATCGGCCGTAGTCAAGCTCGGGCCTTTCGTTCTTCCGGCCGGGTTCCGCTTCCATGCCGGCGATCTCTATCATGTTGATGGCCTGGTTCGGGCATATGTCGGCACAGTTCCCACAGCCGGTGCAACTGTCCCAATCGTTGAGGTGAAAGCCGCGGTATCTCGGGGCGGGCTCTTTTCGCTCGAACGGGTATCTCAGGGTACGCGGTTTCCGGAACAGGAAGCCGATCGCTTTGAATGGACTGAGAAAGCTGCCTGGACTGGGGGTCTTCCTGTCTTTCATCTGTCTATCTCCGGCGCGACAATATACAGGCTGATCATTATGTTTCCGACATCTGCGACACTCGCGTTTTCGAGCAGTCTCTCAAGAAGAATCAGACCGTTCGGATATGACGGGGTTCTGAAATGTGCCCGGTATGGTTTATCTCCGCCATCGCTTACAATGTAAAGACCCAGCTCCCCGCGGGACGATTCGCATCGCACGTAGGCGTCGCCCGGGGGTATCTTCCACTTGAACGGGTTGGGGATCCGGTTGTAAACCGGGCCTTCGGGCATGGCATCCAGGAGTTTGAATATCATATGAACGCTTTCGATCATCTCATCCCTTATGACCCAGACTCTTGAATAGGCGTCACCGTCGTCTCTCACGGGGACGTCCCACTCCACCCTGTCATAGGCTGCATAGGGGGCGACCTTCCTTATATCGTAGGCCAGACCTGTGGCTCTGAGAGTCTGACCCGTTGCGCCCAGTTCCATCGCCTCAGCCCTGCCGATTTGACCGATTCCCCTGGACCTGTTGTAGAACATGCGGTTATTGAAGAAGACGGCATCATAATCGGGCACGCAGCCGCCTATGGCGTGCAGGGTTTCGACAACCCTCTCTTTGAATCCTTCGGGGAAATCGCGGCGCACCCCTCCCGGCCATATGTATATATTATAGACCCTGCCCCCGGTCAGCTCCTCGAACAGGTCCAGGATAAGGTCTCTGTGATACATCGCCCATTGAGCCACGGTATCGAAGCCAAGCATATTCGCATAAGCCCACAGGCCGAACAGATGCGACCCCACCCGGCAGAGCTCCAGGTAAACGCTCCTTATGTAGTGTGCCCTCTCGGGTACCTCTATCTGCGCCAGCTTCTCCACACCCATGGAATAGATCATCTCCATGGAGCAGGGTTCCACCACGTTCATCCTGCAGACCATCGGGAAGTTCTGTATCCAGGTCCTGTATTCCATCAATTTCTCAAAGCCCCTGTGGAGATAGCCGGGGTTTGCATCCGCCTTGACGATGCGATCCCCC
>CAZSBE010000161.1:0-5002 GCA_964604955.1 uncultured bacterium | reverse complement strand
GGTTAGTGAACTTTATGGTATGTTCGAACTGGTTGAGCTCGTAAGCCGATTTCCCGAAATAGGGATTCGGCACGGCTCTTATCTTGCTGAGCCTGTCCTCGCCCTTCTCATTGCTGAAGCTCGGGTCCTGAGGCGTGAATTCGAAGTAATCGTTGTCGGACGCCGGGTTGGCCCATATGAATCTGAACATGGAGCCGTCCAGGACGTCCACGTCCCACACCCTGCCGGTTCTCATGCGCGCCCACATGGCATAGAGGACATCCTGCTCGGGCCCCCAGTAATCGTCGTCATAGATGCCGCCCTCGGGGTCGTACGCGCTCCTCATTATGAACAGGTACTCCCTGCCGCCGTCGTCGGTGGCGTCGAGGTCCCAGGTCGAGTCGAAGACGGCGCTCCCCTCATTCTCGACGAAGCAGATGTTAAGCTGCTCGCCCGTTACCGCGTCCCAGGCCGTGAAAGGCACTTCGAAGAAGCCGGTATACCCATACCCGGGACGTACGTACCTGTAACCCATCTGGGTCTCGGTCCTGTCGATTCTGATCTCGACCGTCGTGAACTGTTCGGGGTTCGCGACCGGATCGAGCGTGCTCCCGAAGAAGTTGTAGCCGTAGCACACGCCGTAGTAGCCCGAGCCGTTGATCTGGACGTCACAGCCCGCATCGACGCTGGCCACCGCGTTCGACGGGGCCCCGTCCGGACCCAGGTACTGGGCCTCCACGAGCTCTGCAACGTGCGTGCCGGTGACCTTGGCTACGAAGCCGTCGGTGACCAGGTAGTTGCCGTCACCCGATTTGTTGGTCTGCCAGTTTGGGTAGAAGGCGTGCTCGGGTCCTAACTCCTTGTCCCAGAGGTTCCACCTGTAATAGGCGATTGTCGTGTCGCTTCCCGCGATCAGGGTTTCGGGCGGGGTGGCTGCCTGGAAGTCCACCCTGTAGGTATGCCCGGTGAGCTCGAACGGGTTGGTGATTCCCACGAGCACCCGGTCCGTCGTCGGCGGGAGCTCATCGTTTATCCGGCCCTGGAAGACGTCGGCCTGAGGCAGCTCCTCCTGGATGACAAGGTCGGCGGCTTCCTCCTGCGGCACTACGGCCAGTATGGGCGAGGAGCTCTCCAGGGTTTTGGGCAGGCCCTCTGCCGGCTCCGGGTTGTACGAATATGCTGCCACGCGGTAGTAATAGGTCGTGCCGTTATAGAGAGGAAGGCCCTTGACGAAGTCCTCCGTGATCTCTATGTATCTCTGGACCCCGGCGTCGGTACCGAACTGGACGGGCTGATAGATGGGCACGCCATAATCGATATTGAGAGTGAGGTCGTATATGGTGCCTATGCCGTCGATGAGGTCGTACGCCGCGATCAGATGCCACGGGCCTGCCGATGAGACCGACTCGCTCTGGTATATGTTGTAACCCTGGAAAGTATATCCCGGGGCCGTCGGGACCTCCGGCTCATCGTCCCAGCTCAGCTTGATCATGCGGTTGAGCTCGGCGACGCTGACCACCGGCCTGGACGGCGGGTCGGGAAGGACGAAATCCAGGTCGAAGGCGACCTGGGCCGTCTGGTCATAGAACTTCATGACGGCCACGGACCCCAGCCTGTCATTGCCCTGGCCCACGACTATGCCCACCACGACTTCCTGGGTATCGCCCGGTTCCATGGTGAATGGCCCGGAGTTGACCATGAACCGCCTGTCGGCCGGGTCGCTGTCGAGCCAGCCCGTGTTGGCCACGGGATCGCCCGGCAGCATGAACTTGGTCGTGTTGTCCGTGATCGGGTCGGTAACCGCCTGGCCGTTGAGGTCAAGCCCCCTCATGTAGTTGTAGGACTCCAGCGTCGCACGGGGGTCGGTGGCGTTTATGTACATGTTGAAGGACGTCATGGGAAGTTCCTGCCCATCGTCCCCTATCGGGCCCTTGAAGAAATCGTAGCCCACCGCCGGCGGCGTGCCCGCATAGACATTGTCCTGGTTGGTCGCGTTATAGGCGAACCCCATGCTCAGGGTCGTGTCGCAACCCACGTAGTCGTCACTGGAGCCACCGACGTCCGGGTCGCACCAGACGGCGACGTAGGTGCTGTCGAGCTTGTTGTTGAGCTTGTTTATGATGAGGAACTTAATGAAGACCACGTTCCCCAGGGCGCCCTTCCAGTCGAATGCGAAGGTGGTCTGCTGGATCTCGACCCCGAGTGGATCCGTGCGCCCCTCGTCGGCGACATGCGTCGTGGCGTCGGCATCGTTATAGACGCACCACAGGGTCTGGTCGCCGATGAGAAGCGGTTTCCCGTCCGCGCCGACGGGCGCGCCGAGGGAGTCAGGCCAGTTCCGATAGTCTTCGGATGTGGTGTCCCCCTTCGCGATCTTGTAGGTGTGGTCAACCGGATCGTTGACGTCATTCCAGCTGCCGTCCTCACGTATTGGCCCGGGAGTATACTCCTGCGTGAAAGAGCCCGCGGTCACCCGCACTTCGCCCTGCACCTTGCAGCCAATCCAGATCCCACCGGCGTATACGCATTGTTTGTCGGTGCCTTTGGGGAACTCGAGGCCGGGATCCTGGGTCGTGAGGTCGTAGGCGAAAGACCCGTGGTTGGTGACGACCATGTTTATATTATTGGCGTCGATCCACGTGGAGTTATCGATCAGCATGGGCCTGTACCTGGGCTCCGCCCTGTCAGTGTCCCCGGGCTTCTGGGGCGCCTCGGCGAATGCCGAGGCCGCTACCAGCACAATCAACATGACCAGAAACAGCCAGCGTAGAACTGACATCTTTTTCCTCCCTCCTTAGAAGGTGGTCTTTATTCCAAACCTTACCATTCTCGGGACACTGTAGTTGTTCGGGTTCTCCTGGGCGAGCCGGTAGAGGTCGGCTCCGCGGCTTCCGTTGTCGCTCAGCCACTTCTCGCCCTCGGCCGTTCTCAGCCATCCCGTCGTATTGGGCGAGCCGGTGGACTGATAGACATACGATGCGTTATCGGAGTCGAAAACATTCATGGCCCAGACGTAGAAGTCCATGAAGGCAGACCCCAGGTGGAAGCCCTTGTTGACCTTCAGATCGAACCTGTAGGTCCAGGGGCCGTACTTGGAGTTGATACCGCCGCTCGGTGTCACCGAAACCGCGGCAAGGGTGACTTCATTCCAGGTATATGTAGGCGTATAGGGCTGCCCGCTTCCTATGTTGAGGAGAACATTGAAGCCCGCGTTGGCGAGAGGCCAGTACTTGCCCCACTTGGGCCCCTCCTCGGCGGGGAGCCTGAGGTCGAGGTTCAGGCTGATCTTGTGCCTCTGGTCGAAGGAAAGCGGTGTGGTCTGCTTGGGAATCTCCTCCCCCGTCCAGGCGATGTTGTACTGGGAATTGGACACGGACCCCGTTCCCCTGGCCCAGGAAAGGCTGTAGGCCAGGTTGAGGGACGTGTAGTTGGACCTCGCCAGGTAGAAACCGAGATCGATGCCCTTTATCGTGCCATAATCGACATTCCGGTAGGTCGCAAACGCATTCGGCTGCGAAGGGACGTTCTGCACCTGCACGAGGTTCTCGACGTCCTTGTAGTATGCGACTATATCGAGCCTGGCGCTGTTCCCGACCTGATGCGCGATGCCCACCTCATAGGCAGTGGTCTTCTCCGGTTTGAGGTTCGGATTGCCGAAAGGCGAATAGTAGGGGCTCCACCTGATCATGTATTCCAGGTAGTCATAACTGACGTAGAGGTCTTCGAGGTTGGGCTGCTGGAAGAACTTGCCGTAGTTGGCGTGGAAAAGCGTCCGCGGGCTTATGGGGAAGCCTATGCCGATACGCGGGCTGAAGACGTGATGGACCTCGTTGTCCGTGAGGTCCTCGGGATCGAGCGACGTCCCGTCCTCTCCCAGCGGGAAGTTCTCGTCTGCGAGCGCAGGTGTGTTGACGTTGAGGTAATCGTACCTGAGCCCGGCGTTTATGACGATGCCCTCGTATGTGAACTTGTCCTGTATATACGCCGAGCCCGTCTTGGGGTGCTTCGTGCCCTGAAGCCCCGAGCCGATCTCGCGCTCCGCGTAACTGTAGCGGTAGTAGTCGTTCGCCCAAATGCTGTCGATGGCCGACACGCCGCCCGTATCGTCATAGGTCTCGATCACCCTCCAGTGGGCGGGTGTGAGCAGCGTGCTGTCGACGGGCGTCCAGTAGTAGCCGTAGTAGTCGGCGTCCTGCACCCAGCTGTTCGACTCCGAGTAATACCAGATAGTGTCGTACTTGTCGTCCATGAACGGGCTCTCGAAGTCGTCGGAATAGGATGTGACCGTGCTGTCCACGAGCCTGACCTGCACGGGGAGAACGTGCCGGTAGTACTTGACGGTGTGGTACTCGTAGTCGGCCCCGAACTTGATTTCATGCTCCGGGGTCATCTGGCTGGTATAGTCCAGTTTGAAGCCCCAGTAGTTGGCGTTACGGTGCATGTAGTCGTCCCAGACATGGTCCTCGTTCCCGCCCATGACCGTGCCCTGCCTGTCGAGCTCCACAGGCGTCGCGGGGTCGTCCGTGTTCCAGAAGAGGTTGAGGAACTGGTCGAACCTGGGATTGCCCCCTGGCCTGGAGTAGGCTGCCAGGTCGTCGAAATACTCCCCGTCACCGCGCTTCCTGTCCGTCGTGAAGTAGCTCAGTCCGACCGTGTAGAAGGACTCGGGATTGAGCATGTGGGACATGTTGGCGGTGAAAGAGTAGTTGAGGTCCTTGTACCTGGGAGAATGCTTGAGATCGAAGTAGTACGTGTTTCTGAATTCCTCCCAGTCGTCAAGGGACCCGAGCCCGCCGAACTTGAACTTGATCTCATTCGTGGGCTTCCAGGTCAGCTTGCCCTGCCAGCTCCACCCGCTGATGCTGTTGTGCGGCAGCGGACCGCCAGCGGTCGATTTCGGCTCGCGGTCCTGGCCATAGCGGCGCTCCGTGGAGAAGTAGAAGCTGGCGTCGTCGGTCAGCACCGGCAGCACAAGGCCGGGGCCGCCCAGCGAGAGGTCGTAGATATTGTAATCGTAAGCTTT
>CAZSBE010000160.1:0-5133 GCA_964604955.1 uncultured bacterium | reverse complement strand
TGGGCGTGAATTCCATCATTACGAGGTCGTCCACGCCTGTCTGCTCTATAAGGGCGGTCTTCTCCTCGGGACCGGTGAGCACGCACGGCGTTTCGTCCGGGCGAACCACCGAGATCGGGTGCGGCTCGAACGTGACTACCACGCCCCTGCCGCCAGTGCCCCTGGCCAGCAGCGCGACCTCTCTGAGGATCTTCACATGGCCCCTGTGTATGCCGTCGAAGGCGCCGATGGTGACAACCGACTCCTTGCATGCGCCGCCGGCCTGGTCAGGGTCGGTCATGACTCTCAGGGTGCTCACCTCACAGAATCCGTTCGATCTTGTACTGGCCCGCCGGGTCCGGGCGCCTTACGATGCCGATTATATCACCCTCCGAGTCCGCGAGCGCCACGTATTCCGACGCGCCGCCCGGCACTACCTCGCTCACGTCGTCCGAGCCCGGGCTCCTGCCCGCCTTCACGCTGAGCAGGCTCTCCGGCCTTATCGATACGCGGGGCATATGCCGGAGGCTCTCTCCGATCGTGAGGAGCGACCTCTCCGGCTCGTCAGCTTCCAGGACCTCCCTGAGGGCGACGGCGTCTCTCTCGGCGAACGCCCCGACCCTCGTCCTCCTCAGGCAGAACACGGCCGCCCCACAGCCGATCTGTCTTCCCATGTCCCTGGCCAGCGACCTCACATACGTGCCCGACGAGCAAACCACTTTCAGGGTAACGAACGGGTTGTAGTAGTCGAGCACCTTGAAATCTCTTATTCTCACTACGCGGGTCTTGACAGGCGTGCGCTCGCCCCTTCTGGCGAGCTTGTAAAGGGGCACGCCCTTGTGCTTGATAGCGGAGACGGCCGGCGCGATTTGCTGGTAACGCCCCCTGAACCTCGATGCCGCGTGGAGTATGTCGTCGAGGGCCACACCGCTCGCGTCGTTCCTGCCCACGACTTCCCCCCAGCGGTCCAGCGTCACGGTCTCGAGCCCGAGCTGAAGCGTGAAAACGTACTCCTTCTCCAGCTCCATGAGGAACCTTGAGACCTTGGTGGCCTTACCGACGAGCACCAGCAGAATGCCGGTGGCGTTGGGATCGAGCGTGCCGGCATGCCCGACCCTCGCGCCGGGCATCTTCCTGCGGACGGCGTCAACCACGTCATGAGAGGTCATGCCATCCGGCTTGTCGACAATGAGGACACCGTCCATTTTATCAGGCTTCTCGCGAAGAGGTTGAATCGAGGATGTGGCGTGATATCTCGCGGCGTATCCTCTCTTTGATCCGGCCCAGGCCTCCCTTTATCCGGAATCCCGCAGCCGTCTGGTGGCCCCCGCCGCCGAACGCATGCGCGATCTCGTTGACGTCCACGCTTTCCTTGGATCTCAGGCTCACCCTGAAATTGCCTTCATCGAGCTCGCGAAGCAGCACGCCGACCAGCACGCCGCTTATCAGCCGCGGGTAATTGGCGAAACCCTCCGTGTCCAGGTGGTCGGCACCCGAGTCAATCATCATGGCCTTCGTGATGTCCATGGTGGCGACCCGGCCTTCATCTGTGGTCTCTATTGTGGCAAGCGCCGCGCTCAACAGCTTCATGCCCGAAACGCTCTTGTTCCAGAAGATCTCCGAGGCGAGGTGATATGGTTTGGCGCCGAGTTCGAGAAGCTCCGCCGCGATCCTGAGGGTCCTCGAGCTCGTAGTCGGAAACCGGAAGCACCCGGTGTCCGTCATGATGCCGCTGAAGAGCGCCTCCGCCTCACCGGCAGTGAGCGGACCGGCCAGCATGTCCAGAAGGCCGAAGACGATTTCGGCCGTGGCGCCCGCCGTGGTGTCCACGAGGTTCATGGTGCCGAATGAGGAGTTGGACCTGTGATGGTCGATGTTGACGATCTCCGCGCAGCCCGCCACGACCTCGCAGACACCGCCTATCCGGTCCAGGCCCGCTGCGTCCACCACGATGGCGACGTCGGCGGTCTCGCCGGAGGACCTTACGATCTCGCCGCTTCCTTCCAGAAAGGCGAAGTTGTCCGGGACGCCATCTTCAGATACAACTTTAACTGTCTTGCCTAATCGCTTAAGAACAGAATAAATAGCGAGTTCGCAACCGATGGCGTCGCCGTCGGGCGCGATATGCGAGGCGACTATGAAAGTCCGGGAGGCCGCGATGAGGTCATTTATCTTGCGGCAGGTCTTCTCCATGTTCGTGGTCCTTGATGTCCCTCAGAATGTTATCGATCCGTCTGCCCCGCAGCGCGGCTTCGTCCATGAGGAAGCGCAGCTCGGGCACATGCTTGACGTGCAGCCTTCCACCCAGTTCGCGCCTGATGAACCCGGACGCGCTTTCGAGGCAGCCCAGGCTCTTCTCGACGGCCTCGTCGCCGCCCATGACGGTGACATATACCGTGGCATACCTGAGGTCGGGGCTCATCCTGACGCCTGTCACCGTCACAAAACCGAGGCGCGGGTCCTTCACCTTGCGCGAGATGATCTCGCTTATCTCCTGCTGGACCTGGCCCCCCAGTCTTTCGGTCCGCCTGCCCTGCACCTGTCTTCACCTCAGGTCTGTTTGAATGTCTATTACGTGAGCGTTGCCGTCGGATTCGACGAAGTCAATCACCTTCGAGATCACCTGGTTGGCGAAGCGCCCGTCTTTGGAGACTACGGCGACGCCGAGCGTGGCGCGCTGCCAGAGGTCGAAGTCGTCGATCTCGGCGATCGACACGTTGAACTTGTTCCTGACCCTATCCTTGATTCTCCTGAGTACCCATCGCTTGGACTTGAGCGACCCGCTCTCGGGAATGTGCAGACTGATGATGCAGGTCCCCACAACCAAAACCGAACCCCTAAACCCGTTTCACTTCTTCGAGGAGATAAGCCTCGACCAGGTCGCCTTCCTTGAAGTCGGCGAAGCCATCGAGCACCAGACCGCACTCGTAGCCCTGGACCACCTCCCTCACGTCGTCCTTGACCCGCCTGAGGGATGCGATCTTGCCGTCGAAGACGACCTCTTCACCCCTCCGCACTCTCACCAGGGCATTGCGCGTTATCGAACCGCCCGTTACGAAGCATCCCGCGATCGAAGGCGCGCGTCTTACCGTGAAGACCTGTCTCACCTCAACGGTGCCTATCACCTTCTCTTCGATCTTGGGCTCAAGAAGCCCCTGCATGGCGGCATGTATGTCCTTGGTAACTTCGTAAATGACGTCATAGGTCCTTACGTCGACGCTCTCGCGCTTCGCCAGCTCCCTGGCCTTGGGAAGAATGCCGACGTGGAACCCTATTATCACGGCGTCGGACGCCGTCGCCAGCAGCACATCGGTTTCATTGATGGTGCCGACGGCCTTGTGGATTATCTTGATGCCGACCTCCTCGGCGGTCAGCCCGCTCAGGACGTCGGCCAGTGCCTCTACCGAGCCGTCCACATCGCCCTTGGCGATCACCCGGAGCTCCTTAACCTCACCGGCCGATATCCTGGAGTAGAGGTCCTCGAGGCTGATATGCTTGATCGCCCTCTGCTCCCTCTCCCTCTGCAGGATCTGCCGCTTCATTGCGATGTCCCTGGCCTCTTTCTCATCATGCGTGACCATGAAAGAGTCCCCGGCCTGGGGTATGCCCTGGGATCCCAGCACTTCGAGAGGCGTGCCCGGCAGACCCTCGTCCACGACCTGGCCGCGGTCACTGAAAAGAGCCCTGACCTTGCCGGCCCATATGCCCGCGGCGAAGGGGTCGCCAACGGTAAGGCGACCTTTCTGGACAAGCACCGTGATTACGATGCCCCTGCCCTGCTCCACCCTGGACTCTATTACGACTCCGCTGCCCCTGCCTTCGCGCGGGGCGGTGATCTCCAGCATCTCGGCCTGAAGCGTGACCATCTCGAGCAGATGGTCCACGCCCTCACCGGTCTTCGCGGATACGGGGACTGTTATGGTCGACCCTCCCCAGTCCTCCGGGGTGAGCCCGCTGGCCCCCAGCTCCTGCTTCACCTTGTCGACGTTGGCATCGGGCAGGTCCATCTTGTTGATGGCGACGATGATGGGGACTTCAGCGGCCTTGGCATGGTCTATGGCTTCGATCGTCTGCGGCATAACGGACTCGTTCGCCGCCACGACCAGGATGACTATGTCCGTGGCCTGGGCGCCGCGCGCCCTCATGGCCGTGAAAGCCTCGTGGCCGGGGGTATCGAGGAACGTGATCCTGCCCGCGGCGCTCTCCACCTGATAGGCGCCGATGTGCTGGGTTATGCTCCCTGACTCGCCTCCGACGATATCGCTTCTCCTTATGAAGTCGAGGAGCGACGTCTTGCCATGGTCGACATGGCCCATGATGGTCACCACCGGGTGCCTCGGCTGCGCCGGCGCCTCGGCCTCCTCGAGAAGCTGCGCGCCGTACTCCTTCTCGAACTCGACCTCAAAACCGAACTCGTCCGCGATGGTCTCTATGGCGTCGGAGTCCAGTCTCTGGTTGACCGTCGCCATGAGCCCCAGCTTCATGCAGCAGGCGACCACTTTGGCCGAACTCACCTTCATGACATTGGCGAGCTCGCCGACCGAGATAAACTCGGTCACGTTTATGAGATTGCGTTCGACATCGACCGTCTCGCCCTCTTCCCTGGTCTTGCGCCTGCGCCTCCTGGTCTTCTTCGCCCCCTCCATCTCGGCGAGGGTCTTGCGTACAGTGTCCTTGACCGATTTCTGGTCCGAGACTCTTCTCTTCACCACGGGGCGCTTGCGCGGGGGAACGGGTTTCCTGGCCGGCTTGGGCTTAGGCTTGGCCTTGGGGGCCTCGACCATCTTCTTCTTGCGGGCCGTTTCTTTCTTTACTGCCTCTTTTTCCTGCTTGAGCTTGTCTCTGAGAGCGTCGAAGGTCTCATCCTCAATGGCGCTCATGTGGCTCTTGACTTTGACGCCCATGTCTTTGAGGATGCCCAGGAGCGCTTCACTCGAGAGGTTGAGCTCCCTCGCCGCCTGGTAAACTCGCTTTCTTGCCAACTCCTTTTACCTCCGCTCTCCGTCCGTCTCAAGCAACGCTTGCTTCAGTCTTTCGGCATCTTCCTCGCTCAGCGAACGACCTGCAAGCCGCGTGATGCTGCGCTTCGCGAGAACCTTATCGAGGCAGGCGGCTTTCCTGCAGACATAGTAGCCGCGCCCCGGCCCGTTCCCG
>CAZSBE010000159.1:0-5139 GCA_964604955.1 uncultured bacterium | reverse complement strand
CCCCGGCGAAAAGTCTCGTAAAGGACTCGGGATTCTCATAGCCCAGCCTGTAGGATATCTCGGCGATCGTATAGTCGGTCGTCTCGAGAAGCTGTATGGCCTTCTCCATCCGGACCTTCAGCCTGTAGTCGCTGAACCCGATGCCGACCTTCTCCTTGAATAGCCTGCTGAGATACTTGGGGCTCAACGCCACAAGGGCTGCCGCGTCCTTGAGGGACACGCGCCTGTCGTAGTTCCGGTCGAGGAACAGCATGACTCTCTTGAGTTTGGCGTCGATGCCTCCCGGGGGAGCGTCTGCGGGGCTCATTCTGCCCGCAAGCAGCCTCTCGATGATCTGCCGGGTCTTATGTATGTCTACGGGCTTCTCGATATAGTCGTCCGCCCGGCCCTTGAGCGCATCGATAACCGTCTTTTTGGTTCCCTGGCCTGTGAGTATGACGACGCCGAGGTCGGGGTACCTGGCCTTGATGAGCTTCAGCACGTCCGTCCCAGGGAGCCCGGGCATCACCACGTCGAGGATTACGACGTCGACTTCGTTGGGCTTGCTGAGGATGGCGAGGGCCTCCTGGCCGTTCCCGGCTTCTATCACATTGTAGCCGCACAGGAAGTCGCGGAACTCCTCGCGGAACTCTCTGTCGTCATCGACGAGCAGGACGTTAAAGCCCACTGTGCGCCCTCCGGGCAGGGAAGTCCGCTCAGTCAGTGCATCAGTGCATAATGCCGGACGGGCTAGGGTAGATGGCGTACTTGATCACGGCGTCTACGAGAACCGGATCATCGCCGTTGGAGTCGGTCCCTATCCTGATGTAGTACCTCACCATGTCCATCCGGTCTCTCGAGGAGACTGTGGCGTTCCACCTGATGTATTTGCGACGATACAGCGTTGAGTATTCGGGATCACCTATCGCGAAGATGGTCGGCGGTTTCCCCGAATCGTCCTCGACGGCGAATTCCACCTGTATGTTCTGAGGCGCGCTGGCCCTGGAAAGTTCGTTGTCTTCATAACGGATTTCGACGTCCAGCTCCGCGTGGCAGAGTCTCTCTGCCCCTCCTGAGGTTATGACGCGCACCGTTGTGCCGGGAGCCGCGTCGAAGAGAAAATCGGTCGCGCTTGCTGTGGTTATGTTCGCGCAGGCGTCTGCAGGCGTGTTGCTCGAGCAGCCTCCCGCGAGCAACGCGGCGGCGATGGGGACTATGATAAGAGCCGCGGTAAGCTGTCTCATCTCATGTTCTCCTTTCTGCAAATATCCTCAAGCTGATCGGTATCTTATGGACTTCTACCACAGCCGTCACCGCATGTCAAGGTGGGACGCAAACGGGCCGAATGCGCCGCTGCAGCGCCGTTATTCCTTGCCGGCAAGCATATCGCCGATTGCCCTGCCTATCTCTATTGCCGCGGGCGAGTCGTAATTGGAAAGCACGATCACGGTCGTACCTGCATCAATATCCAGGCCGAGGTAGGCGCTCACGCCCGGGGCGCCGCCGGCATAGGCCAGTCTCCCACCGGTCTCGCCCTCTTCGCGGAAGCCCTCGAAGCGGTTAAGCAGCAATCCGGTGTACTTCGCATCCAGAAGGTCGTGGTTTTCCAGGGCACTGGCGAACTTGAGCATGTCCCCCGCTGTCGAATAGCCGCCCCCGGCAGGCGTACCGCGCGGGGAGAGCATGAGCGTATTGGTTCTCATATAGCCCTCTCCGATGTCGTCATAGGGGTGCATGTTGGTGTAACCCGTGGCGAGGTTCTCGACAACATCGTCCCGCTCGTAGGAGTCGGAGTCGGTCATCCCCGCCGGCGCGTAGACCTCTTCCCTGACGTAGTCATAGTAGTCGCGGCCTGCCACCGCCTCGATGACAGCGCCGAGCACCTCGTAGCCCGTATTGCTATGAATGCTCTCTGAGCCGGGCTCGAACTCCAGGGGCATGTCCTTGAGAAACTCCATATAGTCCGACAGGGCGCGCAGATCGAAACGCGTCGCGAGATAGGTCTCGTTGTTCCAGTAATCCCCCCAGCCCGACGTCATCTGGAGGAGGTGCCTTATGGTGACCCCGGAGGCAGCTTCTTCGGCAAACCCGTCGAGGTACTTGCCGATGGGGTCGTCCAGACCCAGGCGCCCCTGCTGCATAAGCTGCGCCGCGGCCACGCTCGTAAAAAGCTTGTTTATGGACCCGAGATTGAATTTGGTGTCGAGGTTGTTGGGCACGCCGTATGCCTTGCTGGCGAATCCATACGCCCTTTGGAAGATTGGGGCTCCGTCCCTGGCTACAAGGACGACTCCGGAGAAGGTATTGTTGCGCTCGGCCTCGCTCAGGTAGGCGTCGAGGTCGCTCAGGTCCGAAATGCCCGCCTGGCGGGATGCAGTCGACAATTGTCCCGCCGGCGGTTTCCCCGGTACGACGCCCAGCCCGGCTATTCTATGGGGCGGGTCAGGTTCGACCTCGATTTGCATCTCGAGCCAGAGACCGCCGGCCTCGGACTTGAGAAGAGCCCTGAGAGCGTACCGGCTCGACTCGATCACCTCCGCCGGGACTAGGTCGGGTCCCATGCCGTGTATCTGCCGGAAGATTCCCGTATGCTGCGTCATGGGGAAAGCGTCGCGGAATTGAGGGGAGTACTGCTCCGACACGTATTCCTGAGCCGCCGCCCTGTCTCCGCTGTTTATCAGATCCACTACCTCGGTTAGCCGCGTGCCGGCCGGGGTGATGGGCAATTGAACTTCTTCCGAGGCCCGGCCCGTAGAGCACAGGCAGGCCGCCGCAAGCAGCGCGGCCGCGAGCGCCGATAACCGCAGGCTTGAAATGGTGTTCATGTCCGCCTCCTGCAGGGGTGTTTCCCGGAACTTGCGCGCTCCATCACAGAGCTTAAACCACAATCCGCAGGGGGAGTTCCAGCTTCCACCCGGGGATGCTCCGCACGACCAGTGTCCCTATTCGCCGGCGTCAGGGCCCTCTTCATCGCCGGTCTCTTCAGGCGATTCGGGGGCAAGCGCTCTGGCGTTGAGATAGTCCGCGAAGGGCACCCGGTTGGCCCTCAGCTGGGCATGAGTTATCTCAATCATGCGGGCCATCGCTTTTTCGCGCTCGGAAAGGACCACGTCACCGCTTTCGGAGAAGACCACAATACGGTCCACGACATCGGGGACCCGCGAGCGCACCCTGGAGGGTATGCCGTATCCGTAGGAAACGTGGCCGGCGCCGCACAGAACGACCACGGTGCGGTTCTCCCCCTCCGGCGACAGCATGAATCGGGCTATGGCGTCAGCCATGACTTCGTCCTTGATGACCTGGGCTTCGAACATGCGTCGCATCATGTCGGTCTGGCCCGTGGCATGGGCCATGACCATCATGACTCTCATGAGCTCGCGTTCGTAGTCCGGCTGATCGGTGTTGACGCCCTCGGGTACCTTCGCGGCCCACTCGGGGCCAAGGCCTTCGATACCGCTCTCAGCAATCTCCTTTGCGAGCTCCCGCCTCGGATTGAGGGCGAGCACTGTGCCGCCGGCGCTCCTGCCGGCCTCGACGGCCCCGCGATAGTCTTCGTAGTTGTCCCAGATCTCCCCCCAGCCGACCTCGGCGGCGAACTCGTCAAAGGTGATCTCTCCCGAGTTATACCTGTCGAGTACCGGCTGGACGTCGACGGGCAGCATCTCGAGCCCGACGGCGACTTCCCGGCCGTGGGCTGCGAGGTCGCGTATGATCTTCTGCTGGAGGTCATGATGGCGGTCCAGGGTGTGCCTCTCGCCGAGATAGATGACCCGGGCCTCCAGGAGGTCTTCCAGTATGTCCTCATAGGGAACGGGCTCGCCGCTGTAAAGGTCTATCCAGATCTCGCAGCGCCCCGCTTCGCCCGAAAGGGCCCGAGCGCCGGCCGCGATGGAAACGAGGGCAAGGCAAATGATAAGGACGGTGCATGTCTGTCGCATGGTCTTCACCCCTGTGTCGGTTTTACCCCAGCGCGATTCCAGGTCCGGGTACAAGGAGAGCAGGATTCGCCGGGAAAATCAAGCGTATCCAAGCCCTAGTCGCCTTCCTCGTACCAGAAGCTGGCGTTCAAATAGGTCGTTGCCTGGCAATTGAAGTTATCCAGCTCAATCCACGTTCCGGTGCCGCCGTGATCCCTCCTGTATGCATAGACGCTCACGCTCGCACACGCGCCGGTACCGATGATCCGGCAGAGCCTTGCCGGGTTGGGGATGGTCGTCTGATGGTCGAAAGTCAGATGGCTCCCGACGATACTGTCGATGAATGTGAAGCCGTTGCTCGACATCAGGGTCTGTGCCGCCCGGAAACTCAGGACGTCCCGCGTCCCGGGATCGATGGTTATGTTGAGGCTTCCCGAAGCCGTGCCGCCCCCGGTCCCGATGGTGTCGGCGGCAAGCAGCATCTCTTCCCCCGGCCCCGGGGAAGTCGCCGAATCGCCCCCGCAACCGCTGAGCGCGAATGTCAGGACGGCAACGACCAGCACAGCCTTCTTCATGCAGGGCCTCCGTTTTCGTGGTCTGATGCGGCTTCGTGGATCTATTCGCGCCGATGCGCACAAACTGAACTCATACAATCCTACCCCAGGCAGTGCTGGGGGTCAACAATCCTGGGCGAGGCGGGGAATCAGGACCCGTGAGGGGCAGCGACCTTCCGGCGGGGAACGAGAAGGGTGCCGCCCCTCGGGAACTCAATTCATGCTCATATGCGCTACCTGCGGGAGCTCGAAGAAAACGCACGTTGAAATGGCGAAGGGGTTGTGCCGATCGCTGAGTAGTCTATTCCGCTCAGGCGTGTCAACGGTTCCGTTTTCCTCGACTCCCGCGGGATGTATGCCGGGACCCGATGCTTCAAGCAGGAGATGATGATGGAGGTCGCGCACGATGGCCGCTGGTGAGAGAAGCCCATTCATCCGGCACCTCCTTCTCAAAGGCACCCGACCAGTGAGTTCTTCTCTCCACGTCGTCCCTGTGCTACGCCTACTCTACCCAAGTTTGTGGCAGGTGTGAAGGTGTCAAGTTGAAGTCAGGTCGAACTTGACGGTTCACCAAATGTGTCCGATAGTGAGGCAAGCGAGTCCGGCCAAAGGAGGATGCATGAAGAGGGTCAAATCATATCTGCTTATTGTAACCATGGTGTTGGCTTCCGGAAGCGGGTGCACCGAGG
>CAZSBE010000158.1:0-5290 GCA_964604955.1 uncultured bacterium | reverse complement strand
GACGACGGCTCAACCGACGGCTCGCGCGAAATCCTCCGGTCCCTCGAGGCGGGCCGGGCCAAGGTCATACTGCACGAGACCAATTCCGGCAAGGGCTCGGCCATCAGGTCGGCGCTCCCGCATTGCACCGGTGAGATCATAACGATACAGGACGCGGACCTGGAGTACGACCCCGAGGACCTCATCAGGCTCCTCAAGCCCATCGAGACCGGCAAGGCGGACATCGTGTACGGCTCGCGTTTCACCGGCGAGAGGCGCAACATGTTCTTCTGGCACTGGGTCGGAAACCAGTTCCTGACCTTCATAACCAACATCCTCTACGACACCACCCTCTCGGATATGGAAACATGCTACAAGATGTTCAGGTCAGACATTATCAAGGGCCTGGAGCTGAAGTCCAGAAGCTTCGAGATCGAGGTCGAGATGACGGCCAAGGTCCTCAAGCGCAAGCACCGCATCTACGAGGTCCCGATTTCCTATGCCGGGCGCGAATTCCACGAGGGCAAGAAGATCACCTGGAAGGACGGCTTCACCGCCCTGTGGTTCCTCATCAGGTACCGCATTGCCGATTGACCTCACGCCTGCTTCTCCCTTCCGCCAGCCCGCCTGTCGATTGACCTCGCGCCTCTGTCCCGGGGCCGGCTGTCCGCTTGCGGACCGACCTCAACCACGTCTCTCCGGGCCTGCGGCCGTTCTGCTCAGCCACGCCCACAGCGGATAGGCAGCGTAATTGCCCCTGTAAACGGCGGTGTAGGTCCGAAGCCGCATGCCGCGCCACCTCCCGCCGGCAGCCGCCTCCGATATGCGCACCAGCCTTATCCGGTTGCCGCGGTCGCCGTAACGGTTGAGGCCCCCGCCTCCGAACAGGGCCTCCATCCCGGTGGCCCTCGTTACGCTGCCGGGGTCCATTCCGCTCTCGTCCTCGACCAGGGCGTATTCTGCAGCCCTGCCCGCGGCTTTCAGAGCACGGTCCGCCGCGGCCTTTATCGCCTCAACCGCGGCCTTCTCGCCGCCGCCGGCGACGCTGACCGCCAGTGATACCTCAGCCGGCAAACCGGCCGCCCCGCCGCCCATCGCCCCGCCGGCCAACTCCTCGACCGCCGCTTCGCCCAACAGGAAGGTGGCCGGCAGCCTCCCCACCCGGCCGTCCGCGCCCATGGCTTCGGCCGCCGCCACCAGGCCCGCGCGGCCGTCTATCCCCAGCACTACGGCCGCGCCCCTTGGCGGCACGTAGCGCTGGTCTCTTATGAAGGCTACGACGTCCGGGAGCGGAACCACCTCGCACCGGCCCTCGACGAGGTCCAGCGCACTTCCCGGGGGCTCGCTGCCTGCGCCGCAATCTATCAGGAAGACCGGCACGCCGTCGTCATTCGTGACGAGCAGTATCCTCGCCAGCAGTACCGCGCCTACCACCGCCAGCGCGCGTGAGGCGATCACCGTGTAAGGGTTCTTCCTTGCGCCCGGAGTTCTTATCACGCCCGCGAATATGAAGAGCAGGGCAAGCAGGGCGAGTCCCAGGCCGAGCATCGCCCAGCGCCTCCTCGCGCTCCGAATGAGCGCGGCCGTCACGCTCTTCCGCCCGCCTTCCAGGCCTCCGGTCACCTTGTTCATTCACCTCCGTATATGGCTTCAAGTCCCGCGTTATGCGCTTCCGGGCGGCCCCGTCCGTCTTCGCAAGCGCCTCGCCGCGCGCTCTCAACCGCCCCTGTACGTTCTTTCAAGCGAATCCACGATTCTGTCCCAGTTGTAGGCCTCGTCGACCCGTGTCACGGCCTTCTCGCCCTCCTCCCGGGCTCGACCCGGATGGGCGTCGATCTCGTCGATGACGCGGGCGAGGTCGGCGACGTCCGCCGACTTGAACTTGACCCCCGAATCGCCCACGACCTCCGAGTTCTCGGGAATGTCGCTCACGATCACGCAGCGCCTGTGCGCCATCGCCTCCAGCAGCGATAGCGACATGCCCTCGGTAACCGACGGGTGGACGACGGCATACGCCCCGTCCCAGACCTCGCCGAGTATGTCGCCGTAGATCTCGCCCGGAAAGATGACCCTCTCGTCGGCAAGCGACTTGAGGCTCTCCTCATAGGCGGGATTGAGATGGCCGCTCCCCACCATGAGGAGCTTCCGCTTCGTGGCGCTCCTGGCGAAGGCCTCGACCAGGATGTGGCATCCCTTCTCGGGGCCGAGCCTGCCGACGAAGAGGAAATAATCGCCCGGTGAGACGCCGTACCGGCCGATGTTTAAGGGCTCCACCGGGTCGGTCACGGTCACGCCGTTGGGGATATAGGTTACGTCGCAGCCGTACCTGTCGCGGAAGTACTTCTTCAGTATGTTAGAGACGACAACGGTTTCGGAGGGAAAGTGGCATGCCATATACTCGCAGCGCTGGAGCACCCATGTGGCGAGGGCGCCCCACTTGCCCCCCCTCCAGTCCAGGCCGTGCACGGTGGCCACTGTTCTCGCGCCGGCCATCCGCGGCACGAACGAGAGCCCGCTCGGCCCCAGCGCGTGATAATGCACGACGTCTGCCTTCATCGAAAGCACATGCGCCGTAGAGAGTAGGCTGTGACTGGCGGCGTCGAGGTGGCGCGTCTTGATGCTGGGGAGCCTGGCGAGCATCACGCCCCGGTAAGGGCCCTCCGCGAGGGTGTAATAGGGCCGGCAGTAGACCATGACCTCGTGGCCCCGCGCAGCGAGCCGGACGGAGATCTCCTCCACGTGGCGCTCGATGCCGCCGTACCTCGCGGGTATCCCCTTCTGCCCGATCATGGCTATTCTCAATTCAGCACTCTCCGGTATATCTCCATCAGCCTTTCGTAATGGGAAGCAGGCGAGTACGCGGCGCTCACGAGTTGCCGCGCGTTCCTGGCCATGCCCAGCCTCGCGTTTTCGTCCGACACCAGCCTGGCGATGGCCGCAGCCAGCGAATCGGCGTCGGCGGGCTCATAGAGGTAGCCCGTCTCGCCGTCTCTTACCAGCTCGCGTACCCCTCCGGAGTCCGAGCCGACGACGGGCTTGCCGCGGGCGAAGGACTCCAGAATGCTCAAGGGGAGGTTCTCATACGATATTGAAGTCACGGCGACGCAGCCGGCCCCTTCTATCAGGGTCTCGAGAGCTCCGCCGGACACGTACCCGGGAAATTCGACATTGGTTATGTTCTGCGCGGCGGCGTACTCCCTGAACCGGGGCAGCTCGGCGCCCTCGCCGGCAATGACGAACCTCGTCCCCGGCAGCATGCCCGCGGCGTCGATCAGCGTCCCCACTCCCTTCTCCTCCGATATCCGGCCGGCGAAGAGCACGTAGCCGTCGTTCCTGGCCGTCCAGTCCGCCCCGGGCGGTATGAAGTAGGGAAGGTGCGTTATCTTGTCCCTGATCCACGCCAGGCTGGAGACCTTTTCCATCAGGAACCTCGAGGGCGCGATGAACGCGTCTATCTTCTTATACAGCCCCATGGCGTCGTGCAGGTAGGCCTCCAGCACTCCGAGCGCCGTGGAGGCGGCCGAGCCGTCGATGCAGCTGTATTTGAGGCCATGCCAGTACTTGCCGCCCGCGCATTCCTCGCATGTCCTGCCCCTCACGAAGAACGAGTGCGCGGGGCACACGAGGCTGAGATCATGCTGCGTCTTGACCGTGGGGACGCCGCGGCGCGAGGTAACCGCCACGACCGACGGCGAGATCTGCCGCGAGATGTTGTGAAGATGGACGATGTCCGGCCGGTGGCGCTCGATGAGGTCGTCCATTCTCCGGGCGGCCTCTTTCGAATACAGGATGCGCCCGACGGCCGACACCTTCTCGACCAGGCCATCGGTGGCGTTGAGGTCGATGTGACTCATGAACGAGTCCTGCTGGGGGCTCGGCCTGTTGCGGGGATGCGCCATCGAGAAATGCAGCACTTCGTGGCCGCGCCCTGCAAGGAGGTCGCACAGGTCGAAGTAGTAGCGCTCCGACCCGCCGCGCAGGTAGAAGAACTTGTTCACCTGTAGGATTTTCATCTCGGGCGGCGGACCTTTCCGGCATGGTGAAGGACCTTGGCCCAGGCGACCCTGGCCGCATAGACCGGGAGTCTGCGTCTCATCTCTGGCGCGACCGTGCACGTCATCCAGCATCTCTTGCTGCAGCGCCCCACGGCCTCTATGACGCCCGGACTGGACGATACGATCTCCTCGTAGGTCTTATCGAGTATGTTACCCATCTCCCTTTCCCATAGATGGCAGGGGTAGACCCTGCCTTCGGGATCCAGGTAGAAGAAGTCCAGGCCTGCCCTGCATTCGATGGGCCGGGGCCGCCCCTTGAGGACGTCCATCAGGCCCTCCACGAAGTAGGCCCGGAACCAGTCCTTGACGCTGTGCGAGTCGTAGAGGCGGCCCTTGATTCCGACCACGTCCTCGCATGCGGCCTCCGCCGTCGGCTGTTCGCTGTCCTTGTTGCCGAAGAACATCTCGGAGGAGTGGGCCACCGTGAAGGTGAACTGCACATCCTCCCGCACGGCGAACTCCTGGACCTCGCGGACGCGCCCGGCGTTGTGCCGGGTCATGGTCGCGCAGACGCCCAGGTCGGCGACCCCGCGCCTCTTGGCGATCTCGAGGCTCGCGAGGGCCTTGTCGTATGCGCCTTCGATGCCGCGTATTTCGCCGTGGAGGTCCCCGATACCGTCCAGGGATACCCGGACGGCAACGCCGCTGACGGCGGCGAGAAGGTCGTCCAGCCGGTCGGGCAGCAGACCGTTGGTGGAGACGATGATCCGCACTCCCGGGCAGGTCTCCTGCATTACCCCGATGACCCGCGCTATGTCCGATCTCAGGAGCGGCTCCCCGCCGGAGACGTTTATCTCTTTGAGCGAACCTGGAAGCCGGCGGTAGTCCTCAGGCCCCATCTCGGGCGTGGCCTTCTTCTTCCATATGTCGCACATGACGCACCGGGCGTTGCACCGGTACGTCACGGCCACGATGGCGTGCGTAGGGCTCACCTGCAAGAGGCATCCTCCGCGCTAAGTGATCTTATATGGCCTGTCAGTGAGACCGGTAACGCAGGTCATTTCCCTTACGTCGCCGGCCACCCGTGCGGGGTTGCCGTAGGCAAGCGAATACGGAGGTATATCCTTGGTAACCACGCTGCCGGCGCCGATCAGGCTGTACTCGCCTATCGTTATCATGGGCACCAGCGTTACATTGACCCCGATCTGAACGCCCTTCTTTATGTGGGGGCCGCGCATGCACTCGCCGGATTTCTCGCATCCCGGGTGCAGGTCGTTGGCGATCGTGACCCCGGGAGCCATGAAGGCTCCGTCTTC
>CAZSBE010000157.1:0-5405 GCA_964604955.1 uncultured bacterium | reverse complement strand
GAGGCCCGGCATTCTGGGCACGGGTGGACCGGATGCATTTGGTTACAAGTGGGTCGACAGCGACGAGCCAGGCGGGCCGGCCTACGACTGGGTGGACATATCCGCCATCGGCACGCCGGCTTTCGGCGCCTATTCGGATGACGGCAACATGGGGCCCTTCGACATCGGGTTCGCCTTCTCGTTCTACGGGGAGGAGTTCACCCAGTTCAACGTCTGCTCGAACGGCTGGCTGAGCTTCACGTCGACCTTGACGCAGTACACCAACCAGCCGCTGCCCAACAGCGGCGCGCCGGAGAACCTGCTGGCCGCGTTCTGGGACGACATGGTCGTCGATCCGACCGACGGCAACGAGATCTATTATTACAATGATGGCAGCCGCCTGATCGTGCAGTACGAGATACGGCGCATCGCCGACTTTGACCCTCCGTACTACAGTTTCCAGATCCTGCTGTATCCCAACGGCAAGATCGTCTACCAGTACCGCGAGTTCGGTACGACTCTGAACAGCGCGACAATCGGCATTCAGAATGGTACGAGGGACGACGGCCTTATGGTCGTGTACAACGCCGATTACGCCCATCCCGAGCTCGCGATCGAGTTCTCGGCAGGGCCCGAGTGGCTCACGGTTTATCCCGAGGCCGGCGTAATTCCAGCAGGCGGCTATGAGGATCTCACCGTGACGTTCGACGCCAGGGAGCTCGAGGACGGTCTTTATGAGGGCCTGGTGAGCATCATGAGCAACGATCTCGATGAGCCCATGACGCACGTGCCGGCCTTCCTGACGGTGGACTGGACGGCGGCGACCTTCATGGACATCGATCCCAACACGTTGAACCTCGGTTCCAACGGCAAGTGGATCGATTGCAAAATGGGCATACCCATGGAGTTCGACCCGGCGATCGTTCTGGGTTATCAGGCCTTCCTGGTGGCCGGTGACGATACTCTCACTCCTCCAGTTCGTTTCAGTGTTGAGGAGTGTGATACGTGCGTAGGCTACTTCGCCCACTTCAAGTGGAGCCGGGCGGCCATTCAGGACATGATAAGCGAGGCCCAGACCATCGAGATCATGGTTGCGGTGGAGGTCCAGGATATCAACTGGATCGTGGGGTATGACTACATCACGGCCATCAATCCCAAGGTCAACCATCCCAACGGTGGAGAGGTGTTCGATCAGGGCGAGAACATAATCGTCATGTGGGAACCGCCCGAGCTCGATACGCCGGATTCCTACACCGTTATCTTCAGCGCCGATGACGGCGTCACCTGGACCGAGATGGCCAGTGGAGTCACGACTCAGAGCGTGATTCTGGAGGTGCCAGACGTCGAGACCGAGCAGGCTCTCTTCAGGGTATTCGCCATGAAGAACGATAGCCCGATCGGCTATGACACTTCGGATCTGGTCTTTAAGATCAACGCGGCGACGGGCGCAGGTGTGACTGACGAGCTGCCTACGGTATTCGCTCTCAGGCAGAACTGGCCCAACCCGTTCATGGGGACCACGATGCTGCACTTCGACATTCCCAAGGATGTCGACGTCAGCCTCCAGGTCTTCGATGTTCAGGGACGTCTCGTGAAGTCGCTCATCGATCAGCCGCTTCCGGCCGGACGCTATGATCTGGGCTGGGACGGCCGCGACCACCAGGGCCACAGGGTCGCCTCGGGTGTGTACTTCTACCGCATCCAGGCAGGCCAGTGGAACGAGACCAAGAGAATGGTGATCGTGAGGTAGCAACACCCCGAGTAATCGCTGAGTAGTTTTGAGGCCGGGGCTTCGGCCCCGGCCTCTTCATTGTCTTGACAGCACGGGCCTTCGCGTCTATAGTATGACGAAATCACAATTCGTCATACGGGAGGTGCGAATGTCCCCGCTTTCCAGATTCAGCGTGTCTGTAGACAGCGCCCTGCTCAAGAAGTTCGATGTCCAGATAGAATCCCATGGGTACCCGACGCGGTCCAAGGCGATCGCCGATCTCATGCGCCAGAGCCTGGTCGAGGAGGAGTGGAGGGCCGGCGAGGAAGTCGCTGCAGCTATCATTCTCGTCTACGATCACCATAAGTCCGGCCTGTCTGGAAGTCTTACGCGCATCCAGCACGACTACTACAACCTGATCGTTTCATCCCAGCACGTGCATCTGGACCACGACAATTGCCTGGAGATCGTCGTCGTGCGCGGGAAACCGCGGCGAGTGGGGGAGCTGGCCAAGAGTCTGAAGGCCGTGAAGGGCGTGAAGTATGCGTCGCTCGCGGCGGCGTCGACGGGCCGCAACATCTGATAGCGCCGTGCGTTGCGGAGCCGTGCGCGTGGAAGGGCGCGCCCCGCAACCCGGCGAGGGAAGGGAAGGAGGTCCACTCATGCTGGTTCTGAGGTCCCGGGGACCGGCCATAGCGCTCTTTACATGCGCAATCCTGCTCGTCGCCGGAGTTGCTGCGGGAGGGGAGCGCGCCGTAATGCAGATCGACACGGTGGAAGTGATGGCCGGCCCGATCGTGTCGGAGGAAAGTGTGGCACTCTACGGCGGGAAAACTATCTCGGTCGGGCGGCAGCAGATCGAAGACTTGAACGCCTATGATCTGCCGTCTGCGCTGAGGATGCTTCCGGGCGTCACCATATCCAGATACAACCTCGTGGGGTCCTACGGTGGCGGCGAGGGTGGATCCGTCTATATACGCGGCCAGGGTGCGGGGAGGCCCGGCAGCGAGATCAAAGTGGATGTGGACGGCGCCCCGCGCGAAGTGGGAGTGTGGTCACACCCGGTGATGGATGCTGTCCCGATCGACTACGCTTCGAACATCGAAGTTCACAAAGGACCCCAGCCGTACGATTACCCGGGGACATTCGGCACCATTGACCTGACGACAATGCAGCGCGTCCGGCCCGGATATGAAACATCTCTCGACCTCACTTTCGGCGAGTACAATACGCGCGGGGCCGTGGTCCGCCACGGGGGCAAGATCCAGGCTTTCGATTATTACGCTGGAGTCACCCACAGGGAATCCAGGGGCCACCGTGATCATGCAGACGGCAAGATCGCGTCGCAGTTTCTCCGGCTCGGTCTCGATGTCGCTCGCGGCGTCCACGTCGGCTACATTCTCGAGCGCACCGACAACTGGAGTCGCGATCCCGGCCGGGCGGACGTGGACGACGCCGTTCCCGAAAGGGACAGGTTCGCGACAGAGACGCTCACGCATAATCTCAGGCTTGACCACGACGGTGTCCGCATGGGGGGCTATGCCGTTCTGTACCATGAGGACGGTCGAATCCGGTGGGAGAAAGACCACCTCAGCGGGCCGGAGACGCCTGCGGGCAACTCGGACACGGACTGGAACAACTACGGTTTCCGGGGATCAGAGGACGTCAGGTGGGGTGAACTGGTCGCCAGGGTCGGGCTTGAAGTCGAAGACGAGGGCGGCGAATCCCGGAACACGACTCTGGGGGGAACCGTACCTTTTCAGTATGAAGGCCGTTTCACTACCGTAATGCCCGCGCTGGCCGCCAGGTACCGGATCGATGTGGGCGGGGGCGGGTCCGCCCTCATTCCATCGCTGGGGCTCAGGTACTACGACCACTCCAGATTCCCCTCGGAGACGGCGCCGCATGCCGGGCTCAGGTTCCAGTCGGGTGAATGGACGGTCTTTGCGACATACTCTCGGGGCGTCTCCTACCCGGGCGTATATGCCGTCGGGGTGGCCGCCGGTACGATTGAGGGCCTCGAAGCGGAGGTTCTCGATCACGCCGAGGCGGGGGTGAGCGTGACGCGGGGCATGTGGATGAATCTGCAGGCGTCGGTGTTCAGCGACAGGGCGGACAATCTCATGCAATACACGGCCGATGGGCTCGTCAACGTCCGTGACTATGAGGTCACAGGCCTTGAGATTTCGAGCACTGTGGATCCCCGCCGGGACCTGTCGCTGTATGGGGCCGTTACTCTCCTGGAGCCCGGGTACGAGGAGACACCTCGGGCGCCCGCGTTCTCTGCGGCCGCCGGGATGACCTGGGGTGTCGCGCCGGGGCTCCACATGACTCTCGATCTCGAATACGTGGACGAGCAGTACGCGTTTAACGGCCGCGCCGCGACGGGCGAGGTAATGAATATCGAGAAGCTCACGGGCTATTTTCTGGCAGGTGCCGGCATCCGCTATGACATGTCGGATCATTTCCCGGGCCGCTGCGAGTTATCGCTGGCAATCGATAACCTCACAGATGAGGTCTATGCGTTCCAGCCCGGATATCCCATGCCCGGCCGTACGTTATTTCTGACTGCCCGGCTGGGGTCGCGGTAGGATGCCGGGGAGATCGCGCGCATTGTATAGAAGACAAGCTGGAGGTTGAGGATGAAACGCAGACGATTATCGCTCTTGCTGTGGCTCAGTGCCGTGTCCGGTTTGCTTGCCCTCTGCGCGGGTCTGCCGGTGGGCGCGCAGGCGCATACGGACCATGCGGCCGTATCAACCCGGCACGTCATTGTCGATACCGACATGGGGCTCGACGATGTGAGGGCAATCTTCGCGCTGCTTGCGGATTCGACTCTCGAGATCGACGCCTTCGTGACGGTGGGCGGGTCCGCGTCTCCGGGCAAGGGCACCGATAATCTGGTCGGACTCCTGGAAGCGGGAAGGTCTGGCTCCATACCCGTCATGAAGGGAAAGGAAGGGGCCGATCTCGAAATCCCGGCGTGGAGGCAGACGGCGAACAGCCTCGGCGGCGCAACGTTCCCGCCGCCCAGGAAAACCGAAGTGACGCCCTTTACGCCTGCGGGCCTGGCCGGCCTTATGGAGGGGAGCCCCGATGTGGAGTATTTCGCCCTGGGGCCGCTCAGCAATCTGGAGATGCTCGAGACGGGAGAGCCAGGCGCCCTGAGCCTCATTCATACCATATGGATTCCGGCCGCTCTCCGGAACGGTCGTATCCACGATTGGAACCTGCTCTATGACGACGGGGCCACAGAGACCGTTTTCAGCTCGGCTGCAGAAGTGGTCATCATGGACATCTCCTGTGCGGGCGAGATTGACGGGCCCGGTCTCCTGTCCTCGCTGCGAGGCCAGTCCATGGCGGTCCTGTGGACGGATCGGCTGCTGAAGGGCCTCGGTGATAAGAGCAGCCATGTGATGCTCTACGATGACATCGCGGCAGCCGCCTTCTTGAGACAGGACCTGCTGGATTTCGATGATTACACGTACGCCCTCCGTAGGGCCGATGACGGCGGGTTCGAACTTGTGCCCGCTCCCCGCGGCAACGTCCGGGTGGCGAGGATCGCGGATCGCGACGGCGCTCTGGCGGTGCTCACGGGCCTCTGGGAGGCGGAGCCCGTGGACCGGCACTCGCATGGCCAGGCGGGCGCAGTCCCGGTTGAAGCGCTCCTCAAGGTCTTCCACGGGCACCTCGGGCCCTACGTCGTGATCGGATA
>CAZSBE010000156.1:0-5517 GCA_964604955.1 uncultured bacterium | reverse complement strand
GTTATCTCGGCAAGCCCCCGCGTGAGGAGCGCGCCCTTGGTGTTGTCGCCGAAGCCCAGCCCGTCGGCGATGCCGGCGGCGATGGCTATGACGTTCTTTACAGCGACCCCGATCTCGACCCCCAGGATGTCGGTGTTGGTATAGACGCGGAACATGGGAGTCGAGAAATTCTCCTGCACGAAGCGCGCCGTCTCTTCATCAAGCGATGCCGACACTATGGCCGTCGGGAGCTCGCGCGCGACTTCCTCGGCGTGGCTGGGGCCGACGAGCGCCGCAATCCGGTCCTGGCCCACGCCCGCGACTTCCTCGACGACCTCGCTCATCCGCTTCAAGGTCTTGCGCTCGACGCCCTTGGTGGCGATCACGACCTTCTCGGCGCCCCCCAGGTGCCCGGCCGCGCGCTCGAGGGTCTCGCGCATGACATGCGACGGGACCACGAGAAGCACGATATCGGCCCCGGGCATCGCCCCGGCCATGTCCGCTGTGATGGTGATGCTCTCGGGTATCCTTATCCCGGGTAGCATGGCCTTGTTCTCGCGGGCCCTCTTCATGGCCTCCACGCGCTCATCGAAATACTCCCACATGGAGACGCGATGGCCGCGGCCGTCTAAGAGCACCGAAAGTGCGGTCCCCCAGCTTCCGCCGCCGAGCACCGCGATCTTGAGATTGCCCTCCGCCATCACACTGTCTCCCATCGCGCCGTCTCCTCCATCACGCCGTCTCCTGCCGGCCCGCCTCATGGGGCGAGCCCGGGCGCCTGCCTATACGGTTTTCCGTGCCCGCGATGAGCCTTCGGATATTGGACCTGTGGGTTATGACGACTATGAGCGCCACGAGCAGCGCGAAATAAAACACGGGATCGCTGCGCCAGCCCGCCCGGCCGAAGAGCCACACGAAAACTGGCAGCGCCACGGCGCCCGCGATCGAGCCCAGGGACACGTATCTGAAAGCTGCGAAGAGCGCGCCCCAGATACCCAGGCAAATGAGCGTCGGAATCGGCGCGAGCCCGAGGAAGGCGCCGACGGCTGTAGCCACACCCTTCCCACCCTTAAACTTCATGAACACGCTCGCCAGGTTGCCGGCAATCGCCGCGAGCCCGCAGGCTATGGCCGTGTACTCCCAGCCCCCTCCCAGCCTCGCAAAGAGCGCGGTCGCCACGAGGCCCTTACCAACGTCCAGCCAGAAGATGGTGATGGCCGGGGCCTTCTTGCCGAAGGCGCGATAGACATTGGTGGCGCCCGTATTCCCGCTGCCTATCTTCCTTAAGTCCACGCCTTGCGCCCGCGCATAGAGGTAGCCGATCGGGACCGAGCCCAGAAGGTAAGAAAGCGCTATTGCGATAATGACAGGTCCCATCACTTGCTCTTCCTCAGGCTGATACGCACCGGGACGCCCTCGAAGGGGTATATGCCGCGCACGACCTTCTGAAGGTAGCGCCGGTAGGACTCCTTGAACATCTCCGGGTCATTTACAAACAGCGTAAACCGCGGCGGCTTGCCCGCGACCTGCGCCGCGTAATATACCTTGGGGAAACGCTTGCCCTGGCCCGAGGGTGGCCTGCGGCTCAAGGCCGCTTCGATCTCGGTGTTAAGAGCGCCCGTCGGTATGCGTATATCGAGGTTCTGCCTCACCTGGAAGCAGGTCTCGAGCAGCCGGTCCAGCCCCGCGCCCGTCTTACATGATATGAACATCACCGGTATATGGCGGCTCCGCCTCAGCTTCTCGGCGATGAACGTGCGATGCGTCGTGACGTCCTGCTCGCCTTTAAGGTCCCACTTGTTCCAGGCGATCACCATGCCCTTACCCGCCTTCTCGATGTACTGGGCGATGGCAAGGTCCTGCTTGGCTATGCCCTGCGTGGGGTCCATCAACAGAAGAGCGACGTCGCACCTGTCGATGGCCGCGATGGAGCGCATGTTGGCGTACTTCTCAAGGTCGGTGTCGGCGCGAGCCTTGCGGCGGAGGCCCGCCGTGTCAACGAGTTTCAAGGGCCCGAACTTGGTATCGACAAACGTGTCGATGGAGTCGCGCGTGGTGCCCGGCTCGTCATCGACGATAACGGTCTCCCCGCCGGTCAGGCGGTTTACAAGCGATGATTTCCCGACATTGGGCTTACCCACGACCGCTATGGCCGCCGCCGTCCTTGGCTCGCTTGCGGCCTCGGGGAGCTTGCCCGTGATGGCATCCAGGAGGTCTCCAATGTTCATGCCCTGCTCGGCCGAGACCTCCATGTAGTCGCCGAGTCCCAGCTCGTAAAACTCGGTCGCCCCGGCATCGGCGCCCTTCGCGTCCATCTTATTCACGGCGAAGACGAACTCCTTTTTCTTCTCTCTTATGAGCTGGGCGATCTCCGAGTCCATCGGCGTGACGCCCGTCTTGGCGTCCACGACAAAGAGCACCACGTGGGCCTCATCGACCGCCGTCTCGACCGCGCCCCTCACGAGTGTCTCCATCTTGTCTTTGGACGACGGCAGGAGCCCGCCCGTGTCCACGATGAGGAAATGCTTCCCCGCCCAGTTGGTCTCGCGATAGTTCCGGTCCCGCGTCACGCCCGGCTCGTCATCGACGATAGCGACCCGCCCGCCGACGATGCGGTTAAAGAGCGTGGATTTGCCGACATTGGGCCGGCCGACGATGGCGACCACGGGGAGTTCCCGGTCCGTCGCCTGGTTCCGGACTTCCTTGCCTTTATCTTCCATCTTAAGTGCCGGGTTCATCGCAGCTCGAACCACTATGCAAGCTTCTCCTCGAGCTCATCCAGGATGTCCATGACGTCAAGACTTCCGGGAACGACAGGGAGCCCGAGCTCCTTTTCCAGATCCTCAATCTTCATGCCGTCTAAAGTCAGCCCGTCGGCGTTCAGCATGTCCGGCGGCAGCACCACGGCGTCGAAGCCCTTGAGGCGCGGCTTCAGGGCCAGGATGTCCTTGCCGGGAAGAAGCCCGCTCACCGTAACGATGTCGCCGAAGAGCGAGTTATGAGGAGCGAGCACGTTGGCGATGATGCCCTCCTCGCGAAGCCTGCCTGCGACCTCGACCAGGTAGGGCTTGGCCAGTGTGCCCGTCACGAAGGTTATCCACTTCTCTCTTAAAGCCTCCGGGACGATGGCCTCGGCCGCGCTGTCTAAGAGTATCCGGAGCATGCCGATCCCGTTTTCGACCTGCGGGTAGTCGTCATAATAGGGCGATTCGGGAAGCGCCATGTCGGCCTTGATGAAGAGCTCGTCGGCCGCGTAGACCACGCCGTTACCGGTGCGCTGGCGCATGCGGTGGTTGAAGCCGCGCACTGTGCGGACGACATCCCTGGCGAGCTCGGCGTCCACCGGCTCCAAGTCAGGAAGGCCCTGTCTGTGGGCGGTGAGGCCCACCGGCACGACTCCCACCGACAGAATCATCTCGCCCATCTCGACGAGATCTTCGATGGTCTGCCTCAAGACCTCGCCCGAGTTATAGCCCGGGACCACGACGATCTGGGTGTGAAACTGAATACCCCTGTCCCCAAGCCGCTTCAGCGTCTCGACGACGTTCTCAGGCGGCGTCTTCCCCAGGAGCCTCTCCCTCACCTCCGGCTGCGTCGCGTGCACCGAGACATAGAGCGGCGAGAGGCGCTGCTCGACGATGCGCTCCTCGTCTTCGGGCGTAAGGTTGGTGAGCGCCAGGTAGTTACCGTGAAGGAAAGAGAGCCGGTAGTCTTCGTCCTTAAAGTAGAGCTCCTTACGCAGGCCCTTGGGCATCTGGTCGAAGAAGCAGAAGACGCAGTTATTGCGGCACTCGTGGATCTTGTCCATGTCGACCTCGATCCCGAGCGGCTCTCCGGCCTCGCGCTCGAACTCGGCACTGGCGGCCTTGCCGGCCCGTTCGTACTTCATCTTGTAAGCCTGGTCGAATGACGCCACGTAGAGATCGAGAAAATCGTCTATGGGCATCTCGTTGATCATGAGGATCCTGTCCCCGGCCTTGAGTCCGGCGCCCGCCGCCGGCGAGCCCTCGTACACCTTATCGACGATGACGCCTGCGGGTTTCTTGTTTGCCTTCTTGGGTTTCGCGGGGACTCCCGTGGGGTTGGGTAATGCAGTCACCTGGGCCTCCTTGAGAGAAAAAGTGGAGCGGGCAACGGGATTCGAACCCGCGACCCTCAGCTTGGGAAGCTGATACTCTACCACTGAGTTATGCCCGCACCACGATTGTAACCGGCCAACTAAAACGTGTCTTGCTAACTGACGCAAAACTAGCAGAGTGCGGGAATCAGGTCAAGTAAAAGATTATTTCAGAAATCGCTTTCAGGAAGCGACATAATCGAGTCCGCCTTAAGGGTCGTAACGCCATAGCGTTGCTGGAGTTGGCCCATGAGGGTATAGGCCTGGCCGTATTTGAGCCGGACCTTGACGACGCGCGTCGGGGCCACGCATTCGCAGAGGCCATCGGGATGGTCCAGGGTGAGGAAGTATATGGCCTCGCCCGTGCCTTTATGGTAGCGCTTCGCGGCGAGCACCCCGGTGCGGCTCGCCCGGCGCGTTGTCGGACGCGAGCTCGGGCGGGACCTCCGGTCCGGATTCTGCCGGGCAGCCCCACCGCCTTTACCACCGATGCACTCCTTCCCGCGGCCCCCCCCGCCGCCATTGCCACTGCCGTTCCCGTTGCCGCTGCCATCGCCCCTCCCGCTCTTGTTCCCGCGGCCGTTGCCATCCCCGCTCCCTTTGCCGTCCCTGCCTCCGGGCTCTTCCTCATCCAGTCCCAGGGCCTGCTGCACGGACGTATCGAAAAACTCCAGGGGGTGCGCGAGGGGCGAGAAGCCGAGCACATCATGCTCCATGCGCCGGCGCCTCAGGTTGGTGGCGTTCTCGACCGGAAAGAGGCTCTGCTCGATCTCGAGCCCCAGGACGGGTTCTTCGACGAAAGAGGCCCTTCCCCGCGTCGAGAAGTACCGCGCGAGCGCCTGGCAACGCTCGGGCTCGACCTCATCGAAGGCCCCGCAGCCTATCAGGGACTCGACCTCCTCCTTGCGCGCGGCCACACGAATTAAGAAATCCTGTAAGGACGTGAACCTTGCCCCGGCGCGCTCCTCGATGATGCGGTCCATGGTCTTGCGCCCCAGGTCGCGGACGCACCCGAAGCCCGTGCGGATGGCACGCCCCTCGATCTCGAAGTCCACCACCGACCGGTTGATATCCGGAAGCATGACGCTGACGCCCGCGCGGCGCGCCTGGTTGACATGCACCCACGTCGGGTACATGCCCGCATGATGGCGGAAGACGGCGTTGAAGTACTCCAGGGGATAATGCGCCCTTAAGTAGGCGGTCGTGTATGAGAGCACGCCATAGGAGGCCGCGTGGGCCTTGCAGAAGGAGTAGGACGCGAAGCGGGCTATCTTCTCCCAGGCCACCTCGGCCACGCGCCTCGGGGTCCCGGCCGAGTCGGCAAGAAAGAGGAAGCGCTGCTTGAGGTCGTCCTTGGACTTTTGCCTGTCTCCGAGCTCGCGCCTCAGGATATCGGCCTCGGCATAGGTCATGCCCGTGTA
>CAZSBE010000155.1:0-5526 GCA_964604955.1 uncultured bacterium | reverse complement strand
GAGTGCTGCAGCGGTGCAAACGAGTTTGCGACTGGCCATTCTGTGTCCTCCCATCGCTTAACGAAATGATCCAGGCCGGAAACCGCGCTCGCCGACCACCACAAATGCGACGCCCTATCGGAACCGGAGCGGTTTGATCGGGACGTCTGGTCCCTATTATCTCTAATATGCCCCAGGAAGCCCGGAGCCCTATGGGCACTGAATCCCTGTAACGGACATAGGCGGGATATGCCTCGAGCGCCTGTGTGGCATATCTACCTATTTCTTCTTCCCATTCACCTTAGCCTTCATAGAGCTTCTTGCCGGACTTGCTGCGATGCGTGGCTCTCTTCCTCCCCTTTCGATCCGTTCGCCTGTCCGGCGACCTGCACTGCGATCATGAACCAGCCGCCATACCAAGTCAATGAGTCTCTGTGATCAGATCACGAAGGTGGCAAAGAGAATCCGATCCACCATGTCAGTAAGCTCCCCTTGCTGGAGTCCGGAACCGTACCGTGGACAGTATTTCAGACATTGGAATGGCTCCCCGGGCTGGTGTCCCAAAGCGCGATTCTGTGGGATCGGATTGCCATCGTAATCCAACGGATCGCAAGAGGCCAGATGAGGATCAATGTATTCGCGTAGATGACACTCGTTTGTGCTTGCAATTATGCATTGCAAATGCATAATTGCAGGTGGAGGTGATGGCATAATGGCTGTCAGGTATGTCACGCGGAGTCTCGAATCAGTAGTCCGGAAGGCCTCTAAAGAGTTCCCGGCGGTAGTGCTCACCGGGCCCCGACAGTCCGGAAAAACGACGTTACTTCGGCATCTCTTCAGCAGGGACTATCAGTATGTTTCACTGGAACCCCCCGACGTGATGGCCGCAGCATCCAACGATCCCCGTGGCTTCATGGAGATGTATCCTCCTCCTGTGATTCTCGACGAGGTGCAGTACGCCCCAGGACTCCTCCCTTACGTAAAGGAGAGGATCGACTCCAAACGCCAGAAGAAAGGCCAATACCTGCTGACTGGCTCACAGAACCTGCTGCTCATGAAGAGCCTGACAGAGTCATTGGCGGGACGAGCTGCCATACTCAGGCTTCTGCCGCTTTCGATGCGTGAGGCGGCAGGCCGGCCGAATGCCCCGTTCCCGTGGGAAAAGGGAAAAGCAGCACAAGCCAGAAGTCCGGTTAATCGTCGAGGCCTATGGACCACCCTTCTTGCAGGTGGCTACCCGGAGATCGCACTCGACCCCAAGCGAGACCGGGGTCTCTGGCATGCAAGTTACATCCAGACCTATCTTGAGCGTGATGTGCGAGGCATTCGTCAAATCGGCGATCTGGCGCAGTTCCAGAGTTTTCTTCGCCTCCTGGCATCTCGCAGCGCGCAGCTCGTCAACCTTACAGATCTCTCACGCGATCTCGGCGTCGCGGTAAACACCGTCAAAGCCTGGCTTTCGGTACTGGAAGCGTCTTACCAGATCATCACGCTCCGCCCGTACTTCGCCAATGTCGGAAAGCGCCTGGTTAAGACCCCGAAAATCTACTTCAGCGATGTTGGAACGCTCTGTTATTTGGTGGGCTTGAGAGATCCGGATCACGCCGCATCTGGTCCCATGGGTGGTGCCATCATCGAGACTGCCGTTCTCACCGAGCTAGTCCGTAGGATAACCCACAGAGGCATAGAGCCTGAGGTGTATTTCTGGCGAACGTCTTCTGGATCCGAGGTTGACTTGGTAGTCCGCTATAACGGTGAATTGATTCCTATTGAGGTTAAGCTCTCCGCAACTCCCAAGCCAGCCATGGCCTCGGGGATCAAGGCATTTCGGAACGACCTTGGCGCCAGATCTGCCTCCGGGTACGTGGTCCACCCCGGAAATGCTAGGCTTCCGCTGAGCCCGGGGGTATCCGCTCTGCCCTTACAGGAGTTATGATAGATCCCGATCGGATTGGGTCACCCTCCAGAAATACAGAATGGCTCCCCGAACAAATGTCTGGAAGCGTGGTCTTGTGGGACATCGCGAGGGCTATAACAAAACGAATTGCCACGGGTCACGTGACGCTATCCGCTTTGCAGGTGAGATCAGGATCAACGCTATTTCTTCAACTGCTCTCGTACCAATGAGACGAAGCTCTCTATTGGGCCTCGCAACCCTGCTGCCTGCGCGACAACCGGCCTTGTCGGTTTCGATTATTCTAAGTAGAGTCTGGTTGAGGGCGAGTTGATGTCAGATGGCCTGAGACCCGAGATGGAATACCGGACATGCGGAGATTCTCCCTGTTTTGTCTCCTCGTGGTGTCACTTGGGGTGAGCGTGGCGATGGCGGATGAGCAGTTGCTGGTGCTTGCAGTTCAGAAGCCCATTGCACCCGAGATCTTGCATGCCGCAGGCCTTGAGTTCCTGGCTGACCTCGACGGGGTCTATCTTGTCGAAGGCGACGAGCTTGCCGCCGGTAGGCTCAAGCGCTCCGGCGCCGACTTCTCAGTGGTGACCACCGCGGAGCCCGGTGATGAGATCTTTCTGGTGAGGCCGGCGGGCATCAGGGATGAGGTGCTATACTCGGCCGCCCTTCACGAAGTCGGTCCCGGGGTCTACGTCACCAAGATCGCCCGGGGAGAGAGCGATGATCTCAATCTGCTGCCCTTCGAGAAGGCAAGGCTCATTCCGACCGCCTTCCCAATTCTCGCCAAGACCTCGCTGGGAGCACGCGTTCAGGTGGGTCCGGGCGTTCAGGTCATAACGCCTAAGCCCTTTGTTCAGGCCCTGGTGGCTGCGGTCTCGCCCGACACCGCAACCAAGTGGATTTCCCAGCTAAGTGGTCACGAGCCGGTAGTGATAGGGGGAGTGCTCGACACGCTGCTCACCCGGTACACCTATGATTGGCGCTTCGACCGTGCCGCCCAGTACATCTACGAGCGCTTCCAAGACTATGGCCTCGATGTCGACTATCACACTTACGTGGTTTCGTTGTTTGACTTCAACGGGGCTCACTTTCGCGACGCTCGAGACGGGTGGGTCGTGGGCGGCAAGGAGAGAATCTACAGGACCCGCGACGGTGGTGCTACATGGACCCAACAGAGCATCGACGCCTCCGGGGCAGCTCTATACGGTGTCAGCTTCGTCGATACCCTGACGGGTTGGGTGGTCGGTAATGGGGGACGGATATTCAAGTCCACGAATGGGGGCGCCACCTGGCTGCCGCAGACGTCGGGAACAGTCGTTGGTCTGAGGCAGGTGTTCGCGCTCGACCCCCAGAATGCCTGGGCGGTGGGCTCCATGGGTACGATTCTATGGACCGCAGACGGGGGCGCAAACTGGACGGCTGTAGCCGGCGGCGGTTTTAGGGAACTCTATGGCTGCCACTTCCGGTCGGTAAGCAGGGGGTGGATTGTGGGGACCACTGGGTCAATCCTCTTCTGGGACGGGTCAGCGGTAACCGAGCAGACCAGCGGCACCACGGAGACCTTGCTGGATGTGGATTTCATCGACGATAGTGTTGGTTGGGCGGTGGGAAGCGGATGGACGGTGCTCAAGACGATTGATGGTGGGCTTCACTGGATATCCCAGTCCGTGCCAGCTGATGTGGATCCCTACCTCAAGGGCGTCTGCTTCGTGGACAGCCTCGTGGGCTGGGTGGTTGGCTCAAGCGGTACCATCGTTCGTACCAGCGATGGCGGCACGACCTGGGAAGTCCAACGCGCCGGGACCCTGTTCGGCCTGAGGCGAGTCGCTTTTGCTGATGGGGACGAAGGCTGGGCAGTGGGTTCCCGGGGCAGTATTCTTCACACTGCAAACGGCGGCGCAAACTGGACAAGCCAGCGCGAAAACCTGCCCGCCTCCGACATCCGGGTGCTTAAGAACATCGTGGGGACCAAGCCAGGCACGGTCTCCGGCGAACAGGTCATATTCTGCGGTCACGTCGACGACATATCTCCTGACCCCAACAACCTCGCGCCCGGTGCCCAGGACAATGCGAGCGGCACAGCGGCCGTGATCGAGGCGGCGCGTGTTCTTGCGGGATCGAGATTCGAGAAGACCATCAAGTTCATCGCGTGGTCGGGCGAAGAGCAGGGGTTCTATGGCAGCGGCGAATACGCCGCCCAGGCCGCAGTACGCGGGGACACCATAGCCGGCGTCCTGAACTTCGACATGATAGGCTATGTTGACCATGCTCCTGAAGACCTTGATCTGATCGGCAACGATGCGTCGGCCTGGCTGGTAGATTTTGCCATAGACTGCGCGAATGCCTACCTGCCCGGGCTCCCGACGCTCAGGATCATCAATCCTGAATTAGTCGGCAGCGATCACCACACGTTTTGGAATGCCGGGTATGACGCAATATGGGCGATGGATAACACCGACGCGTACTATCCCTACCTGCACACGGTCGACGACACCCTGGGCAACCTCACTATGTCGTTTTGCAGTGACGTAATAAGGATGGGAGTCGCTACGCTGGCAGAGCTCGCGGTGCCGGTCGGCGATGCCCGAGTGACTTCCGCCGCGCAGCCTGTATTTGCGGTGGCTGGTCGGCCCAATCCCTTCAGAGGTTCAAGCCGGGTATCCTTTGCCCTGGGCTCTAAGTCCATGGTCACGGCCAGCATCTATAATGTCGAGGGGCGCCGAGTCAGGAGTCTCTACGAAGGTCCACTGCCGGCAGGGCGCCACGCCATCGACTGGGCCGGCGACGACGACTCGGGGGCCGAGGTGTCACCGGGAGTCTACTTCGTCAAGGTTCAGACCATTGACTGTGAGGGCTCGGTAAAACTCATTGTACTTCGGTAAGGTGTTGCAGTATAGGCCCCGGCCACGATGGAAGCTACATGCCGAGCTAATAAGGGAATCCCTTCAGTCCGATGTGGAGTGCGTCATCGAGCAGGTGCCCCGAGGCACGGTGGTGCGGGATGCTATCTTGTCAGCACCAGCTTCTTAACGAGCCTTGAATTTCCAGCCGTAAGCTCGATGAAGTAAATCCCGCTTGGCGCTGGGTCTTTGCCAGCCGTGGTCCCATCCCATGATAGTTTGCCGGTACCGGGGCTCACCATCCCTTCAAGTAGAGTGGTTACCAGCCGCCCGCCCACGTCGTAGACGCGTATCGAGGCACGCAGCGATGTGCTGCCCTTGCCCGGGAGGCTGTAGAAGATCCCCACCTCGGACCGAAAAGGATTGGGGAAGTTCTCCACGCTGAGGGTTGCATCGGTCACCCCTGGCACCACGCCGGCCGCTGCGCCAATCGTCAGGGTATCCACCGCGGGTGTAGGATCCATATTGCCATAAGTGTGCAGGGCCCTTGCTTCAAAAACATGCTGCCCCTCGTCTAATGGGGCGGACGTGAAATAAAAGCCCTCAGTGGTGTCACCCCAGGCGCCGTCTGCCGGCGCGGCATCGGACCACGGGCCACCATCAATGCGCCACTCGACCCTGGCTATGCGGTTAAGCGTAATGTCGTGTCCGCTGCCGTAGGGATTGATATTGTCAAGCGCCGTCACGAGAGCGCTGCCCGAGTAGGTGGGTGTATGAGTGGTGTCAGGATCAGGGGAGTAC
>CAZSBE010000154.1:0-5713 GCA_964604955.1 uncultured bacterium | reverse complement strand
GGCCGAGGTTCACTCGCCTCGCCAGCCACCGAGATCATGTCTCATCGACGGCGTGCAGATCGGGAGCGGGTGCACCCTGGGCAAAGGCAACATCCTCATCGAGGAGGCCCCAGAGCCCGCCTGGACGGTGTTCACCTCGGCCCGGGGGGAACAGGTCACCATCCGGCTCCGGCGGGAGATACCGGCGATCCTCCAGGAGCTCGTCGATACCGGGGGAGTGGAGGCCGCCGGCCGCGCGTTCTTCGCGATCAGTCTCGACAGCCTCTTCGCGGTCGAGCACGCGGCCCATTAGGTTCCGATCTGATGTAACCGGCGCGCTCTCCGGTGCGGGATTCCGGCTGAGCGAGACCGGATGCAGGCGGCCTCGGGATATGAAAAGGGGCCAGGTCCGCTGATTGTGCAATTCAAGACCTGACCCCAATGATTGGGCTAGAATTTGACTCCGATGCCGAGTACCGGGCCGTGCTCGACGGCCTTGTAGTAATAGTAGTCGGAATCGCCGGGCTCGCCGTTCTTATAATCGACGCCCAGCCATTTGTACATCAACGCGAGGTCCCAGTGTTTCGCGAATTTCCAGTCGGCTCCGAGATCGGCGCGCCAGGTGATCCTCCCGGACGTGTCAAAGGCGCCCACGTCGGCGCGTACGACGAACATCCAATTCTCACTCCCGCCCAGTGGACCAACATGACGGGCGCCGATGAAGCCCATCCACCAGTTCTCAGTCACTTCCTCATCGATGTGGGTCTCCGTGAGGGACGCCTCTGCAGTGCTGGCTTCCAGCTTTATGTTATGGCCGATGTATCGTGTTCCAAAGATCACTTCTGAAACGCCCTCATCGGGATCGCTGATCTGGTAACCCAGGAACAGCTCATGCTCGCTGATCGCGACCGTTGTAGTGACCATTGTCGACTCATCCAGAAGACTCGGGATGGCCTGTTCGTCCTCCAGCTTGACGTAGCTCAGGTCGAGATTGACGCCCCATCTCTCCTTCTTGAGAGTGAATACGCCGCAGATGCCGCCCTTCCAGTTGTCCGGGATATCTCTCAACCTCAGGCTGAGCGGGAGCTCCGCATCCCCACCCGAAGGCGTCACCATTGAAACATCTCCGGATATATTGGTCAGCGGGACGTAAAGGCCCAGACCGAAATTCCAGTCCTCCCAGCCTTTGTCCTCCGCCTGCGCCCGGTCCAGGACAGGTACTGCGACCAGCATCACCAACAGCAAGGTAAGGGTAAACGATCTCATCGATGCTCCTCCTTTCGGCCGTCCATATAGCATTTCACTGGGCAATTTGGGGTTATTTTGTCAGCAGCGACAAACTATGTCAATGTATTTCTTGATTCAAAGCGGGAAGCCGGCCTTCTCATTGAGCATCAGCGCGTCGCCGCCGCATGCGGTTGGAACGCCGGGCGGATGGTGACCCGCAGCGCCGGGCCGCCACCCGGCGAGATTGGCCCGCCCCGATGTGGATCCATCCATGTAATCGTCTCAATGCAACCGGCCCCCGACCACACTTGGCCGGTATGCATGTGGCTTGCCGATCTCTTCAGGTTAGAAACGGTATCCGAATGCGAGTCCGTAAACCGCGTAAGCCTGCCCGCGCAAGAAGTCGACATTGAACTCGGGCGTGATACTGAAATCGCCCGCGTCGATGCCATAGGCAAATCCAACTCTCACGAGACCCCGGTTTACGTTGGTGTCGTCATCCACTTTCTCGACCACCAGTACCGGTGCAAAGAGAAGGCGCAGTCCCCCATACGGGTGCGCGTAAAACGGGAGGCCGAACAGATACTCCCTTTCAAACCTGTCGCCGAGAACGTACTCGAACAGGAGGCCCATGCCCGCGGTGGAGTCCCAACGGTACTCATAGTCCACTCCCAGGGTGAAGGCACTGGTTCCGTCGGAACGGGTGTCACCGCAGAATACCGCGAATTCACTTCTGTCGTAATCTTGCTGGTCTCCGGCGATGAGGGACGATGCCATGAGGACCACAAAGACCGATGCCAAGAGAACTGTCCTATGCATAGGTGTTCGCTCCTTTCTCTATGCGACTCGAGAACCGGCTGAAAGCATACTTGAATGTGCAAAGCCTGTAAACAAAAAAACGCAAACTCCGGCAATCGCAACCCGCGGGGATGTCTCGCGCAGGTTGCGGCCGGCCGTTTGATCGTGGGGCGGGAGCCGGCCTTGTGGGGCCTGGGCCGGAAACGCCTGTTCGCACCTCCGACCTCCGGAGGAAGGTGCGGCCGTCCGGTGCCGGGCGGCGGCGCGGTTGCGACCGGTCGATGCGGTCATGGTCCGGTGGGCCGGTGCCGAATGCCGGCGCGGTTAGGATGGGCCGATGCCGTCACTGCCCGGTTGCCACCGGCCGGCCCCGAATGCGCGGGAGCGGATCAGAGTGGAGAAGATTTCGCGATATTTAACGATTTCGCGAAATATAACGCCGTATTCCGAGCTTCTTCATTCTGGAGCGCAGCGTTGATGGGTTCAGCCCCAGAATCCGCGCCGCTCCCCTGGGGCCCGAGATTCTCCACCTCATTGCCTCCAGCACCCTGACGATGTAATCGCGCTCAACCTCCTCCAGCGTGGGGAGAGATCCGGCCGGATGGACTTCGGCTTCGGGGCAGGGGGGGTGATGTACCACGGTGAGCGCGGGAGGCCCGGGCCTGCCACCACGTGGCGGCTCCCCTTCTTCCAGGGGCTCGGCGTTATGGTTCTCGCGGCCTTCCACGAGCTCCTTCATACGCGCATCCAGCTCAGCCCGCAGGTCTTCGAAATCCCGCACTTCTTCCGTCATCACTGATTCCTTCCCCGGACGGCAACGTCCTCATACCGGGCGGCAGCGTAAGGGAGGGATGCGGGTCTGTCAAGCAGCAATCGCAGAACTCACGAAATATCGCGGTTCCGGTCTCATCTGCTTCTCGATGGCCTGCGATTGTGCATTTCAAGACCTGACCCCGTCTGATATCTCTAGAAGGACCAGTTCACGAATACGAAGAAGGGCAGCGTCTCCTTGCTGGCGATGTAGTTGGCGAGGCCTATCTGAATACCGTACATGTTCTCGCACCAGTTCACGAATCCCAGCTGCAGGCCGCTCATTTTGCCGGCCTTGTTTATGAAACCCATCTGAACCGCTTCGCCCTCTGCGATCTCGTTGTATATTCCCGTCTGCAAGCCGATGAACCGGCCCTCGGTGTAGTTCAGGGCCCACCCGTCCTGCCAGCCGACGAAATCGCCCTCGACGACATTGAAAATACCCGTCTGCCAGGCCTTGCTGAGACCGCCCGTGCAGTGATTGACCAGACCGAGGTCGAGCCCTTTGATATAGACATTGCGGCCGTAAAGCAGGTTGAACCGGAATATGGTAATGCCCACCTCCTCGGAGCGTATGGCCACCGGTGACCACAGCGCGAGCTGGAAAGGCTCCTCGGCATAGCTCCCGCCGCCTTCCCCCTCGCCGTAGGCGAGCGCGGTAACGGCCAACATGATTGCCAGCGCCAACAGGATTACCTTGTTCATCACTGCCTCCATTCATCTTTGAGTCTGGTTTGCATCTTTCGAGGGGACCACGCGCTGCGGGCCTGTGACCAGTCTACCACCGACCTGCCGTGCGTCAAGCATTACCGGTCGGGTTATCATCACCGCCCTCTTTCATCTCACCCAGGCGATACCCAGGCACAGGCAGAAATACGCCCGCCCCTTGTGGCCCCCGGACTCGAAGGCGCGGTTGTACTTGGCCGACAGATTGAGATAGGCGTTGAAGCTCAGCCCGTAGTACAGCCCGAGTTCCGGGCAGAGCCCGAGCTGCCATGCGGTGGCCTGATGTATTCCCGTGCCGACCTCCACCTCGTTCTTCACCCAGTAGCCCCCGCCCCCGAGACCAGCATAGTAGAGCCATCCGGAGCCGTACCGGGCGTTTCCCCACTGGTAGTAGAATGTCAGAAGCACGGGCGAGGAATAGACCCGGTGAAACTGGTGGCCGGTTACATGGCCGTTCTCGACTTCCCAGGTCCCTTCCATCTGCTGGTGAAAAACGTTCCAATGCCAGGCGAATCCAAGGGCAGTGTGCTCGCCGCGGAACCACCTGGCCTCGATTCCGAAGCCCCTGAAGCTAGTGTTGTCCGTGAAGCCCCCGGCCTCGCCGTCGGGAATGGAAACATCATAGGTGAAACCCCCGATGCCGGTAACGGCCAGGGCGGGAGCGGCAAGGCCCAGAACCAGGAGGCCTGCCATGATCGCTGATTTCATACCGGGCTTCTCTCCTCTATTCACAGCGGGCGGCTACCTGGTCGCCAGGTAGGATGACTGGATGAAGGCCTGGTTTATGCTTTCTATCAGCCTCTCTTCCGCGTCCGCCGAAGTGTCCGCCATGATGCCGTTTATGGTGCCCGTCCATACTATCCATATGTAAGGCTCTTCGCCTTCCTCGATCTCCCCCTCATCGACCATGTCGATGAAGATGGAGCCCGCTTGATAGAAACACTCGACTGGAAACGGGTAGCGAATTCCCCAGGCGGGTCCCCAGGAAATCGGCCAGTGAGGATACCAGCCCCATCTGTCCCACCAGTCAGCCGTGGAGGTCGATAGCCAGTCGACCAGGCCCACCGACACGGCAACGAAAACATCCGGCTCGGACGAACCGGGATCTCGCTCCTCCGCATAGCCCAGGGCCGCCAGATTGGTCCTGATCAGGTCCAGGATGAGGTCGTCCCGCCCCCCGGGTGGCTCCGCGCTGGATGTGTCATCGGGGCCGCGGAAGTATATTATGGTGTCGGGCATGGCATAGGTGGCCCGGCTCGCGAAGTCGGCGTCAGGGTCGTAGTAGGTGGCGACCACGTAATAGTCCCTGACCGTGTTGAAGCCCGAGTCCGGCGAGCACGAGAAGAGCAGCGCGAGCGCCACAAGCAGGCCCGCCAATTCCGGCGGGAAGCGCCGGAAGCCGGCATCCCGTGTCTGCGCCCCTTTCATGCACGCCTCCCCCCGGTACGCCCGGTTGAATCTCATCGTCAGCAGCAAACCCTCTCAGGACAGAGCAGATTATGCGGGTTCGCGAGCGTCTAATCAAATGAAAAGGTGAAAGGAGGTGTTGCGGAATGGTCATGGCGAGAGAGACGCGGGCCCCGGGGGGTGGAGTGCAATCGCGCGCTTCGAGGTCCGGCCCCCGGACGCTGATGCCGGGGTGCCATTGTGCATTTCAAGACCTGACCCCCTTCGGGGAGGGGTTTTCGCTTGACAGCGGGAGGGGGTATTGTTACAGTGGCGCAGACTTGAGGGGGAAATATATACAGGCTTTGGGATAATCACCTTAAGAAGGGGGTGATCGGTGATGCTTATGCGGAGGTTGGCAATCACGACCGTGGTTCTGGCCCTGCTGGCTTCATTCTTTATGGTGGGGTGCGGGCCCAAACCGCCTTGTCCCGTACCGCCTGGAGAAGTCAAGGCAGCGCAGGACCGGACAGGCAGTGTAAAGGCGGATCTCGACGCAGCTACGGCTGAAAGCGCCAAGCTGGACAAAGAGCTGAAAGACAAAGAAGCCCAGCTCAATAAGCTCAAGGGCCAGGATCTCGAGAAAGAGCTTGAGATGCTGAAAAAGGGCAGCGGGCGATAGGAGGCAGCGAAATGAAGACAAGATTCATCATTATGCTCGCCGCAATGTCGCTCGTCGCAGTCTTTCTAGCAACGGGTGCCTTTGCGGCCGACGTGTCCAAAGGTC
>CAZSBE010000153.1:0-5811 GCA_964604955.1 uncultured bacterium | reverse complement strand
TCTCACCTCTGCTTACGTCCGTACTCACCGTAAGTATAGCCACTTTCAGTTTCATCTCCGACCACCCCCGCGCAGCGCCGCAATTGGATATACCCGGACCGTGTCGCCGGCTGCTATCTCGCCGACATCGGCGGGCACGCACACCAGGGCGTTGGCCCCGGCCAGTGACATTACGTCGCCCGACCCGAGAAAGCGCGTCGGCCTCACGAGGAGGTCCGAGCCAAGCACCCCGGGAGCGAACGACAGGTAAGGCGACTTCCTGGTGAAGGCCCCGGCCGCCTTCGCCTCTATGGCGACGGGAAGGCAGTCGGTCCTTCCAGTCATGGCGAAGACAGCGGGCTTGAAGAGAAGATGATAAGACACCACCGCGGAGACCGGATTGCCCGGCACGCAGAAATAGTGCGTCCGGCCTTTCACCGCGAACAGCACGGGCTTTCCGGGTTTCACTTTGACGCCCCTCATTATGATCTCCGCCCCTATCCGCTCGAGGCAGGCGGGAACGAAATCGAAGCGCCCTCCCGAGACCCCACCCGATATCATGACTATGTCGCAGTCGCCGTATTTCTCGAGGTCGCCGGCAATGCCGTCCTCTGTATCGGCCGCGTGCCCGGCCCTCACGACGTCGCAACCGGCATCGCGGAGCAGACCGGCCAGCGTGGGCGAGTTGGAGTCTCTAATGGCAAAGCGCGACAGCCCGGCACCCGGACCTGCGAGCTCGTCCCCGGTGGCAATCACTCCGGCGCGGGGCCGGCGCGACACCTCAAAGGGGTCGTCGGCGAACGAGGCCAACACGCCCAGAACCTCCGGCGTCACGACCAGGCCGGGCTCGAGAACCACATCTCCCTTCCCCACCACTTCGCCGCGCTTCCTCACATACGCGCCCGGCCGGACCGTTATCGGGATCGTGATGCTTTCGACCTCGGCCTCTCCCCGGTGCTCGATGACGTCCTCGTACTTGACCACGGCGTCCGTGCCGCCGGCGAGAGGCGCGCCGGTCGTGATGAGCACGCTTGCTCCCCGGCCGGCCTCCGGCGGCTCGGCGCCGGGAGTGGACCTGCCCCTGACAGGCAGCGTGACCGGGCTGGCGGCGGAGGCGCTTCGGGCCAGGCGGGAGTCGAGGCAGTAGCCGTCCATCGACGAAACGTCCGCGCGCGGATAGTCGATGTCGCTCACCACTCTCTGTCTCAAGACCCTGCCCGGCGCATCCGCCAGCGCGACCTTCTCGGTCCCCAGGACCCGGACGCGGTCGAGCAGGATGCGACGGGCCTCGTCGAGCGAGGCGAAGAGGTGTTCATCTCTCATAGTAGCTTCTGACGCTATCATCTTCGAGCGGGCAGTGTCAAGCGCACCGGGAGAGGTGAGGCGCCCGGCCGGGGCCGGAGGTGCATCCCGCGCAGGCCCGCACGATGAGCGCGCCGGAGCCTGATACGCTGCTGTCAGGCGAGGAAAGCGGGTCACGGGGCCGCCCGAGCCGGGCACTCGACCCGCTAGGACCAGACGCCCGGCACCGCCGCCCCGCATTCGTTGCACTTGCCGTCGGTGATGTTGATCTCGATGAGCGCGTACCCGGCCCTCCTGATGGCGACCTCGCCGCAGCCGGGGCAGTAGGTGGACTCGCCCGGATTGCCGGCCGGCACGTTGCCCACGTAGGCGAACTTGATGCCCCTGGCCATGGCTATGTCGCGGGCCCTCTCCACGGTCGACACCGGCGTGGCCGGGAGGTTATTGAGCTTGTACTTGGGATAGAAGCGGGTGAAATGGACGGGGACGTCATCGCCGAGGTTTTCGACGATCCACTTGCACATCTTGTCCACGTCCTCGTCCTTGTCGTTCAGCGTGGGGATCATGAGGTTCACGATCTCGAGCCACAGGCCCTTTTCTCTTATGGCGGCTATGGTCTTGAGCACGGGGTCGAGCCGCGCGCCGCAGACGTCCCTGTAGAATTCATCGCTGAACGCCTTGAGGTCGATCTTAATCGCGTCGAGGTTGGGGATGAGGTCCATGAGCGGCGCCCGGTTGAGGTACCCGGCGGAGATCACCACGCTCCTCAGCCCCTCTTCATGGCCGGCGCGGGCGCAGTCGAGCACGAACTCGTAATACACGTTCGGGTCCGTGTAGGTATAGGCGATGGTGGGCGAGGAGTACTTTATGGCCGCCGCAGCCACCTTGTCGGGCGGCAGGTTGGTTGCGCTCACCTTCTCGGGGACCTCCTGCGATATCTCCCAGTTCTGGCAGAACTTGCAGGCGAGGTTGCAGCCCACAGTGGCGATGGAAAACGCCGTCGTCCCCGGCAGGAAGTGATAGAGCGGCTTCTTTTCGATGGGGTCGACGTGGTAAGCGCATACGCGCCCGTGGACAATGGTGTAATACTTGCCGTCGTTGTTTTCCCTGACGCGGCAGTATCCCCTGTCGCCCGGGCCGACGACGCACTCCCGGGGACAGATGCGGCATCGCACGCGGCCGTCGTCGAGTTTGTCGTAAAAGAGGGCCTCTTTCACATATGGCGAGGAGAGGAACCTGTCGCCGGCGAGGAGACCGCCCGGAACCAGGCTGCCGCCTGTGACGGCGCATGCGCCCAGCCCCAGCCTGCTCAAGAATGCGCGTCTTCCCATGCCTTGCATAACAGCAGCCTCCGCTCTTATTCTAAGGTCAGGAGGCGGGGATGTCAATAAAACGCGAGGGATTGCGCCCCCATTGCGGGGAGAACGAGAGCGCAATCCCGGCTGACAAAAGCTATTCGTCTTTTGTCATGAGGAGCTTTTCCATCTTACGACGCTTGAGCATCCGCCTCATCTTCTCGATTGCCCGTTTCTCTATCTGCCTGATGCGTTCCCTGGTGATGCCGATCATACGGCCGGTCTCCTCGAGCGACCTGAGATTGCCGTCCTCCAGGCCGAACCTGTAAGAGAGAATGACCCTCTCACGCTTCGAGAGACTCTCGAGCAGTTCATCGAGTCGGCCCGAGTCCAGGCGCCGGCTCACGACCTCATCGGGAAGCCGCGAATGGTCGTCAGGTATGACCTCGTAGAGGCTGACCTCGCTGTCAGGAGAGCACGGGGAATCAAGCGAGACTGTGGTGGAAGCCCCAGCAATCTGCGCATACCGCTTCTGCGATATGCCGATCCTCCGGCAGACTTCATCGCTGCCAGGGGTCTCATTCCTGGCTCTGGAGAGAACTTGCTCTGTGGTTCTGGCTTTTCTCATGAGCTCTATTACATTGGCGGGCAACCTGACCGTCCTGCTGTCAGCTGCCAGTGCCTTGGTGATTGCCTGACGAATCCACTTCGACGCGTACGTGCTGAAGCGGAAGCCCTTCTCATGCTGGAAGCGTTCCACGGCCTTGATGAGGCCGAGGTTGCCCTCGCTGATGAGATCGCTGAGCGGCAGCCCCATCCCCCGGTACCTCCGCGCCACGGCCACGACCAGCCTCAGGTTGGCCTTGATCATCATGTCGCGGGCGTGCCTGTCACCTTTCTTGGCACGGGCCGCCAGTTCGCGCTCTTGCCTCTTGGTCAGCAGCCGGATGCGACTGATGGCCTTCATGTACACGCTCAGAGATTCCGCTGAAGCCCTGGGACTGAGCGCCGGGACCTCCGGCGTGGCTCCCGTCCCCGCTTTCCGCTCTTCCCGGGTCGGTAGCGAGAACTCCTCTTCGTCTACAACAATCTTTCGGCACCGCATGTCCGTCCACCTCTTTGATGTCTGTTCCTTCGGGACTTCATCCGGACACATCACCCGATTGAGAGCCAACAGTCACACATTGCATATTGCAATTTCTATGCCCCGGAAACATCTTTGAGTGCCGTCTTATCTCACACAAAATCAATAAGTTCGGGGTAGCTGGGGCCGATGGTGTCAAGCCATAGCTGCACCACCGCCACACCGGTGTTACACTACTTCACGGGGGGTACTGAAAAGCCGTGAAAACAGCGAGTTAGAGCGGCAACGGGCTATGAAAGAGGGTTACAATAGGGGTGTGAATCTGGTTTACACAGTGATGTCGTAACGCTGGATCTTGTTGAGCAGTCCGCGCCTGCTGAGTCCAAGCGACTTCGCGGCCTTGGTCTTGTTGCCGCCGTAGCGCTTGAGAGCGTTTCTTATCATCTTCCTCTCGAGCTTCCGCACCATCTCCGCCATATCGACGCCGTCTTCGCCCCACTCCACCACGGGCTCCTGACGCATCTCGTCGGACAGAAGGTCGGGCTCGAGCATCGCCCCGTCCGGGGCGAAGGTCACGGCCCGCTCGATCTCATGCTCGAGCTGCCTTATATTGCCCGGCCAGCCGCAATTCATGAGAATGTCCATGGCCTGGCTGGAGATACCGCTCAGGCTCTTGCCGAGCCTCTCGGCGAAGGCCCTGACGAAGTGCTCGGTAAGCAGCGGGATGTCCTCAGGCCTGTCCTTGAGCGAGGGTATTCTGAGGCTGATCACCTTCAGCCTGTAGTACAGGTCCTCAAGGAAGTCGCCCGCCCGCACCTGTGCGGCCAGGTCCCGGTTGGTGGCACAGACCAGCCTGAAGTCCACTTTCTTGGAAACGGTCGAGCCCACGCGCTTGAAGTCCCGCTTATCTACGACCTGGAGCAGGCGCTCCTGGAACTTCCTCGAGGTCTTGTCGATCTCGTCCAGGAACACCGTACCGCCCTCGGCGACCTCGAAGAGGCCCACCTTGTCGGTACGGGCGTCCGTGAAGGCGCCCTTCACATGACCGAACAGCTCGCTTTCCAGCAGCTCGCGGGAAAGCGCGGAACAGTCTATCCTGACGAAGGGCTTGTCGCGCCTGTCGCTGCTCTTGTGAATCGCCTTTGCGAGAAGCTCCTTGCCGGTCCCCGTCTCCCCCTCGATGAGCACTGTCGCTGACGTGTTCTGAAGGAACTTCACGGCATCGATTATCTCGAGCATCTTCTTGTTCCGGGTCACGATGCCGTGGAATCGGCAGGTGGTCCCCGGAGCGCTCGGCCGGTACTGGCTCGTCGACCCCTTCTCACCGGTGGCAGCCTCCGAGAGCACGTTCTTCAAAATCCCGCTCAGGGCGACCACGAACTCGACTTCCGCGCGCTCGAAGAACTTGTCCCCGTCGGTCGCGTCAAGGTAAATGCAGCCCACCTTGTCGTCACCGGCACCCAGGGGCACGCACAGGGCAGCCGACTTCGGTGCCGAATCCGGCAGGCCGGAGCTGAATCTGTTGTCGTCGCAAACACATGTCGTCACCACCGGCATGTCGGAGTTCCTGGCCACGAGCAGCATCTCCTCCACGACAGGTACGAGGTCCGCGCACTCGTCCGATTCGAAGTTCCTCGAAACCAGGACCTTCGAAACATCGCCGGGCTTGAAGAGAATCAGCCCCCTGTCGGCCGAGGTCTTCCTGAGACAGGCGTCCAGGGCGAGCCCCAGACCGCCGCCGCCGTTCCCCTCGGCAAGCACGTTCTCTATCACCCAGCTCAGGTCAACCACATTGCTTGACTTGTTGACCGAAAGCCAGGAGAGTCTCTCGTCGGCTTCCCTCTTTATGTCTTCCATACGGTCCCTCATCTCTGAGGGCGCGTAGCCCCCGTGGATCTCGTCGACCCTCGCCAGCGCCTTGCGGCACTTCTCGACCTCGCCCTGCCCTGCGGCGATCCATGCTATTTCGAGGACGCAGAGTGAAGCCTCGTAGATCATGTTGAGGTTCTCGAATATCTCAAGGGACCTGTTGAGGTAATCGACGGCCTGTTCGAGGCTCGACTGCTGGGTCGAATAGAGAGTGCCGGCCCGGAGGAGCGTCAGGCCGAGCTCTTTCCTCTCTCCCATGGACTCCAGCGCGTCGATGGCGGC